>NZ_JBHSFQ010000018.1:0-146217 GCF_042653925.1 Nocardiopsis mangrovi | reverse complement strand
CGCCAGGACAACCACGCGCCGCGCGCGATCGGTGAACCTCTCGAACATGACTCGTCGCTCCTCACAGAGCGGTCAGACAGGGACGGAAAACCCGAACCCCACTTTCCGCAAACCAGCCCCCGGGGAGGGACCCCCAAGAGGCGTACCGCACCCGTCCATCCGGTCAGGCGGCCACCCGGCCGGCCCGGTGAACCCGCACCGCGGCCGTCACCGACCATCCGTGCATGAGACTTTCCCCGACGATAGGGCGTTCACCCTCATCCAACTACCAATCGGGCCGCCGGTGTTCCAACTACGCCGCAAGCGAACGGCCCGTGTCCCTCGTGATGAGGGCACACGGGCCGTGCGGTGTATTCAGCCGGTGATGTGCTCTGAGCGAACACGCTCACCCGCGTCCGGGAACCGGGGCCATGGACTGAGGCGTGCGGGCGGGTGGCGAGCGACGCTCAGCCCTGGGCGGCCTTGAACTCGGCGACGATCGCGGCCGGGATACGACCCCGCTCGTTGACCTGCTTGCCAGCGGCCTTCGCCCATGCGCGGATCTCTGCGCTGCGCTCGCGGCTGGGCGCGTTGCGCTGTGCCCGCGCGCTGCCGCGCCCGCCCTTGGCGGGCGCCTTGCGCGCGGCCTCGACGAACGGGGCGAGCGCATCACGCAGCTTGGAGGCATTGTTGCCGCTGAGGTCGATTTCGTAAGCGGCGCCGTCGACCCCGAACGAAACCGTCTCCTCGGCCTCGCCGCCATCGAGATCGTCGACGAGAAGCACCTGAACCTTTTGCGCCATAGATACATCCTCTTTCAGCAGAGCGGTGCGGCGGCACCTGAATATAAAGCTATCCGGAGAGAACGAGAATTACAATTCTCACAAGCAGCATTCCGCATGCGCGTCGATCCCGGGCTCGTGGCATGGCGGAAAGGCGCAGCACCGCAGGCGATACGGCCCCGCCGCCTGCCTCGGGGGACCGGAGTCGTTAACCCCTGCGGCGGGCCGCATTCGCTCGCTTAGCCTCCGGCGGGACGGGTGCCTTCCCCGGGGAGTTCCGCGGGAGATCCCTCCGCGCCCTTTGCCCCGTCTTCCGCTGTAACGGCTTCGGCCACTCCCGGGCGCGCCGCCCCCGCATCCGCCGCTTCGCGACCTGCCGCGTCGTCGACCTCGCTGACCAGGCGTCCGTCCGACGTTCTCGGAGCCATCTCGTTGCGGAGCAGCTTGATGACGAACGTACAGAAGACCGTCGCGACAACAGCGGGGGGGATCAGCGCCGACAAAACGTCACCCATCGCTGGCACACCCCTTCGTTGTTGTTACTTTATGCAGCAATTACCCCACAGAGGGGCGCTGCCGACCAGTGTCCGCGATCAGCCGGCGGCCATGCCGTGATCCGCCGCGGACTCGGGAGAGATCAACATGGTCTCCGACATCATAGACACCTTCCATACCCGTTCCGACCCGGGTGCGCGACTCGCGGCTTTCGCGGAACCGCAATCGCGCCGTCCAGTCGAGTTGAGAGCACGGCACACCCGCGGGCAACGTGAAGCCGGTTAGCCCGGCGGGACCGCAACCGAATCGGAGTGGAAAAGACGACGCTTCGTGGCCGGTCCGGCGTGGTTTCACGGTCGGCGGACGTTCGGACCACCCACCCCTCTCGGCGGCCGGCCCGAAGAAGCGTCCCGGCGAGTTACCAACCGCAATCCGTAGATTACCCGTCCCTATCAGCCCCTCCGCACCGGGCGCCATATGCGTCCGGGTGCGTGCCAGTTGTGGGATCGTGGCATCCTGCACTCGGACCGGGACACGCGGCGGACCCATGGGTATGGGCGCCCGGGTAAGTGACCAAAGTCCCGACCACCCCGTCACCGTGGGCATTCGGAGGCCGTCGCCGTGGAGTTCCACGCAGATCTGCATATTCACTCCAAGTACTCACGGGCGTGCAGCAGGGATTGCGACCTGGAGCACCTCGCCTGGTGGGCCGCGCGCAAGGGCATTGACCTGGTCGGCACCGGTGATTTCACTCACCCCGCCTGGCGCGAGGAGCTGCGGTCCAATCTGGTCCCGGCCGAGCCCGGCCTGTTCCGGCTGAAGCCGGAAATCGAAGCCCGCGTGCTGCGGACCCTGCCGCCGGCGTGTCGGAAACCAACGCGGTTCATGCTCTCGGTGGAGATATCCACCATCTATAAACGGGGCGAACGCACCCGAAAGGTGCACCATTTGCTCTACGCCCCGTCGATGGAGGCGGCCGAGGCGATCACGGCGGATTTGGCGAAGATCGGCAATCTCGCCTCCGACGGCCGGCCGATCCTCGGCCTGGATTCACGGGACCTGCTGGAGATCACGCTCTCCAGCGACCCCGGCTCCTATCTCGTTCCCGCGCACGTGTGGACCCCGTGGTTCGCCGTCCTCGGCTCGAAGTCCGGGTTCGACGCGGTGGCCGACTGCTACGCCGACCTCGCCGGCCACGTGTTCGCCGTCGAGACCGGGCTCTCCAGCGACCCCGACATGAACTGGACCGTGTCGTCGCTCGACGCCTACACGCAGGTCAGCAATTCCGACGCGCACTCGCCGCCCATGCTCGCCCGCGAGGCCACGCGTTTCGACACCGACCTCGACTACTACGCCGTGCGCCGCGCGCTGGAGACCCGCGAGGGGTTCCGCGGCACCGTCGAGTTCTTCCCCGAGGAGGGCAAGTACCACCTCGACGGGCACCGCAAGTGCGGGATCCGCTTCGACCCCGCCGAGACCCGCGCGCACGGCGGGCGCTGCCCGGTCTGCGCCAAGCCGCTCACCGTCGGGGTCTCGCACCGGGTCCACGAACTGGCCGACCGCGACCCCGGGTTCCGCCCCGCGGGCGCCGCCGGGTTCACGAACCTGGTGCCGCTCCCGGAGATCGTCGGGGAGATCCTGGGCTTCGGCCCCAAGAGCAAGCGTGTCCAGGCCGAGGTCGCGCGGCTGGTGGCGGCGCTCGGCTCCGAACTGGACATCCTGCACGCCCGGCCCCTCGACGACATCCGCGCGGCGGGCGGCGAGCTCTTCGGCGAGGCGATCACGCGCCTGCGCAAGGGCGAGGTCATCCGCAACGGCGGCTATGACGGCGAGTACGGCACCATCCGGATGTTCACCCCCGAGGAACTGGCCGCCGGCACGCACGCCGCGCCCACGCTCTTCGACGACCCCGTCCCGCTGCGGCCCGCACCCGGCAAGGGCGGCGACCCCGCTCCGGCAGCGGCTCCGCCCGCGTCCCCGGAGCCCCCGGACGCTCCTCAGCCCGCGCCTGAGCCCCCTGCCGGCGGCGCGGCGGACGGCCCCCGGGAGAACGGCGACACGCCCGCCCTGTTCCCCGACACCGCCGACGACGGCCCGCGGCCGATCCCGGGCCTGCTCGACGGCCTCGACCCCGAGCAGCGGGCCGCGGCCGAGGTCCCCGGCGGCCCGCTGCTCATCGTCGCCGGGCCCGGAACCGGCAAGACCCGGACCGTCACCCGCCGCATCGCGCACCTGGTGTCCGAACGCGACGTCCCGGCCCGCCACCAGCTCGCGATCACGTTCACCCGGCGCGCCGCCGAGGAGCTCGGCGAGCGGCTGACCGCGCTGCTGGGCGAGCGCGCCCGCGAGCTCACCGTCACCACCTTCCACGGCCTGGGCCTGCTCATCCTGCGCGAGCGCTACGAGCGGATCGGCCTGTCGGCGGGCTTCGGCATCGCCGACGCCGCCCGGCAGCTGGAGATCGCCGCCGGCGTCGCCGGAGGTGAGCGCGAGGGGCGCCGGCTCCTGGCGCGCCTCGACGGCGCGGCCGATGCGGAGCCCTCGGCCGAGGAGGACGCCTACCGGCGGCGGCTGCGCGAACTCGACCTGGTGGACTTCACCGACCTGGTGGCGCTGCCCGTGCGGCTGCTGCGCGACGACCCCGCGCTCGCGGCGGCCTACCGCGACCGCTGGCGCTGGATCAGCGTCGACGAGTACCAGGACATCGACGGCACCCAGTACGCGCTGCTGCGGCTGCTGGCGGGCGACACCGGCAACATCACCGCCATCGGCGACCCCGACCAGGCCATCTACGGGTTCCGCGGCGCCGAAGTCGGGTTCTTCCTGCGGTTCACCGAGGACCACCCCGGTGCGGTGACGGTGCGGCTCACCCGCAACTACCGCTCCAACGCCACCATCGTCACCGCGGCGACCCAGGCCATCGCGCCGGCGTCGCTGGTGCCCGGCCGGGAGCTGCGGGCGGTCGGCGACTTCGCCGACCCGCCGCGGATCGGGGTGCACGTGGCCGCCGACGAGCGCGCCGAGGCGTCGTTCGTGGCCCGCGCCATCGACCGGCTGCTGGGCGGCACGTCCCACCACTCGCTCGACAGCGGGCGGGTGACCGGCGACGGCGACGGCGGCCTGTCCTTCGGCGACATCTGCGTGCTCTACCGCACCGATGCCCAGAGCGAGGCGGTCATCAGCGCGTTCAACACCGCGGGCATCCCCTTCCAGAAACGCTCGCACGACCGGCTGCTGGCGCGGCCGGCCGTGCGGCTGGTCGCCGGCGAACTGGCCCGCCACCCCGGCGGGGCGCTGACCGAGCGCGTGCGCGCCGCGGTCGCCCTGCTGTGCGAGCGGCACGCCGACGACACCGCGCTGGTGACCGACCTGCGCACGGCCGGCGAGCTGATGCTGCCGCCGGCGGGCCGGTGCGGCGCCGACCTGGAGGCGTTCCTGTCCGCCCTCGCGCTGGGCGCCGAGGTCGACGCGCTGGACCCGCGCGCCGACCGGGTCGCGCTGCTCACGCTGCACGCGGCCAAGGGCCTGGAGTACCCCGTGGTGTTCCTCATCGGCTGCGACGACGGCCTGCTGCCGTTCCGGCTGCCGGGTACGGCGCCCGGGACCGGCGACCCGGCCGGCGACGCGGAGGAGCGGCGGCTGTTCTTCGTCGGGCTGACCCGCGCCCAGCGGCGCCTGTACCTGTCGCGGGCGCGGCGCCGCACCCGGCGGGGCGGCGGGGCGGCCGACACCGTGCCGTCGGCGTTCCTGTCGGCCATCGACGACGTTCTGACCATGGCGGTCGACGAGGAGACCGCGACGCGCAGGCGGCCGAGGGACCGCCAGCTCCGGCTGATCTGACGCGGCCGGTCCGGCTCAGTGCCGGGGGACGCCGGGGGCGTTGAGGTACACGAGCATCCGGGTGTTGCCGAGGGTGTTGGGCTTGACGCGTTCGAGGCCGAGGAACTCGGCCACGCCTTCGTCGTAGGAGCGCAGCAGCTCCTCGTAGACGCGGGGTGAGACCGGGGTGCCCTGGATGGGCTCGAAGCCGTGCCGGCCGAAGAAGCCGGTCTCGAACGTCAGGCAGAAGACCCGGCGCACGCCCAGTTCGCGGGCGCGGTCCAGGAGCGCCCCGACGATCCGGTGGCCGACCCCGTGGCCCTGCGCGCTGCGGTCGACGGCGACGGTGCGGACCTCGGCGAGGTCCTCCCACAGGACGTGGAGCGCGCCGCAGCCGACGATGGTGCGCTGCTCGCCATCGCCGGCTTCGGCCACGCAGAACTCCTGGACGTCCTCGTAGAGGTTGACGGTGCTCTTGGCGAGCACGCGCCGCTCTTGGCTGAACGTGTCCATGAGTCGGCGGATATGAACGACGTCTCGGGTCCGCGCTCGGCGGACGGTGACCTGCTGGGGATGCATGACCGCCTCAGATTACTCGTTGGCCGCCATGCGCGGGACTCCGGCGTCCCCTTGTCCCGCCCGGGCCTCCCTACCCTGGCGGGACGGCCGGGACCGGCCGGGGGTCCGTCAGATGAGCTGCTTTCGCGCGGCCCATACGACCGCCTCTATGGGGGTGTTGACCCCGAGTTGGTCGCAGATGGCACGCAGCCGGCGGCGCAGGGTGCGCGCGCTCAGCTCCAGACGCCGCGCGGCGACGTCCGTGGTCACGCCGGTGGCGATTTCCGCCAGCAGCTGGAGTTCATCGTCGGTCAAGTTGACCGGAAGGGTCGGTCCAGAATCGTGGGCAGGTGCGGGGGCCGGCACCATGCTCTCCCGCAGCAGCGGGACACTGGGGTCCTTCACGGTACGACGTACGAGTGTGGCCTGTTCCACTCCGTCCTCCCTCATCCGTGGTGAGTGCGGAACAACAACTCGTCGCCGCAGTGACCTCGGTCGAGCAGAGGGACGAACCTCTTGACATGGACGCCTGGGTTTTCTCCGGGACCGGCCGCCGACCACCGGCGCAGAAGCCTCCCTGGCACAGAGGCGGGTGCGCGGCGCCTGCGGGAATCCACGGACCCTCACGCTGAGATCTGGGACGGACAGATCCTGCGGGGGCGTGCACGGCAAAGAATGAAAGAAGCCGCCGAAGCAGTGTTCAGCCATTCTCACTCACCGTCATGTAGATCCACTACGGCAAACACGCGGATTTCTCCGCTCGTTTCGAAACGCTAAGCGGATGCGAACAGGTCGTCAAGGTCGTTATGAGCACAGAGCGTGACCATGTGATCATTATCGGTCATGACCTGGGAATGCAGGAATCTTCAATTCCGGCATTGACCTGCGAAAATAATCTACGCTACGGCCGCGGCGGAGCCGCTC
Organism: Nocardiopsis mangrovi; assembly: GCF_042653925.1. Classification (NCBI taxonomy): domain Bacteria; kingdom Bacillati; phylum Actinomycetota; class Actinomycetes; order Streptosporangiales; family Nocardiopsidaceae; genus Nocardiopsis; species Nocardiopsis mangrovi. The sequence goes on along the minus strand of NZ_JBHSFQ010000018.1, from coordinate 139,660 downwards.
GGAGGATCCCAACAGTATTCAGAAAGTGACCATGTAGACAGTGCTGCTGGCCTGGGCCTTCATGAGGGTGTCAAACATCACGATCCGACAACGCGCGCAAATGCACCCGCGCAATGCCGCCCCCGCCATCGATTCCGGCGGGGGCGGTGATGCCCGCTATTCGGGCTTGACCAGCGGAAACAGCACGGTGTCGCGGATATTGCGGCCGGTGAAGCCCATGAGCAGCCGGTCGATTCCGACCCCCACTCCGCCCGTGGGCGGCATGCCGTATTCGAGGGCCCGCAAAAAGTCCTCGTCGAGCTGCATCGCCTCGGGGTCGCCGCCGGCGGCCAGCAGCGACTGCTCGGTGAGCCGGCGCCGCTGCTCGACCGGGTCGACCAGCTCCGAGTACCCGGTGCCCAGCTCCATGCCGAACCCGATCAGGTCCCACTTCTCGGTGAGCAGGGGGTCGTCGCGGTGCTGCCGGGTCAGCGGGCTGGTCTCGACCGGGAAGTCCCGCACGAAGGTGGGCTGTTCGAGGGTGTGCTCGACCAGCTCCTCGAACAGGTGCTCCACCAGCTTGCCCTGGCCCCAGTCGGGGCTCCACTCGATCTCGCGGGAATCGGCGAGCTTGCGGACGTCCTCCAGCGGGGTGCGCGGGGTGACCTCGGTCCCCAGCGCCTCCGACACGACCCCGTACAGGGGGACCTGCGGCCACTCCCCGCCCAGGTCGAACTCGCGGCCGTCGCGCTCGACCACGGTGGAGCCGAACACCGCGCGGGCCGCCGACTGGATCAGCTCGCGGGTGGTGTCGGCCACGACGTTGTAATCGGCATAGGCCTGGTAGAACTCCAGCATCGTGAACTCGGGGTTGTGCGTGGAGTCGGCGCCCTCGTTGCGGAAGTTCCGGTTGATCTCGAAGACCCGCTCGACCCCGCCCACCACGAGCCGCTTCAGGTACAGCTCGGGGGCGATGCGCAGGTACAGCCCGAGGTCGTAGGCGTTGATGTGGGTGGTGAACGGGCGCGCGGTGGCGCCGCCGTGCACCTGCTGGAGCATCGGGGTCTCGACCTCGATGAAGCCGCGGTCCATCAGGCCGTCGCGCAGGGAGCGGACGGCCGCGGCGCGGCGCCGCACCATGTCGCGGGACTCGGGGTTGACGATGAGGTCCACGTAGCGCCGGCGCACCCGCGCCTCGGGGTCGGTGAGGCCCTTGTGCTTGTCGGGCAGGGGGCGCAGGCACTTGGCGGTGAGGGCCCAGGAGTCGACCATGACCGACAGCTCACCGCGCCGCGACGTGATCACCTCGCCCTCGACGCCCACGTGGTCGCCCAGATCGACGTCGGACTTCCACGCGGCCAGCGAGTCGGCGCCGAGCCGGTCGAGCGACAGCATGACCTGGAGGTCGCCGGAGGGGTCGCGCAGGGTGGCGAAGCACAGCTTGCCGCCCGTGCGGTAGAGCATGACGCGGCCGGCGATCCCCACCCGCTCCCCTGTGGCGGAGTCGGGGCCGAGGTCCCCGAATTTCTCCCGGACGTCCCCGATACCGGTGGTCCGCGGGAACCCGACGGGGAAGGGGTCGGCCCCTTCGCCGCGCAGCCGGTCCAGCTTCTCGCGCCGGATGCGCATCTGCTCGGGCAGGTCATCGTAGGAATCGTCCAGCACATCACTCACGGCATCGATCCTATCGGCGCCGCCGCCTCGGCCGGACCGCAGGCGGGACCGCCCCGCTCAGCCCACGTTGCGCTGGTACACCAGCCGCAGGCCGATCAGCGTGAGCCACGGCTCGTGGACGTCGACGGTCTCGCACTCGTCGACCACCAGGGGGGCGAGCCCGCCGGTGGCCACCACCGTGACGGAGTCGACGTCGGCGGTGAGGTCCTGGGCCATCCGGTCCACGATGCCGTCGACCTGGCCCGCGAAGCCGAAGACGATCCCCGAGCGCAGCGCCTCGGTGGTGTTCTTGGCGATGACCGCGCGCGGCTTGACGATCTCGACCATGTGCAGCTGGGCGCCGCGGCGCGACAGGGCCTCCACCGAGATGTCGATGCCCGGCGCGATGGCGCCGCCCACGTACTCGCCCTTGACGCTCACGGCGTCGAAGGTGGTGGCGGTGCCGAAGTCGACCACCACGCACGGGCCGCCGTAGAGCTCCACGGCGGCCAGGGCGTTGATGATCCGGTCGCTGCCGACCTCCTTGGGGTTGTCCATGCGCACCGGGATGCCGGTCTTCACGCCCGGCTCGACGATGACCGCCGGCACGTCGCCGAAGTGCCGGCGGAACATCTCGCGCATCTCGTGCTGGACGGTCGGCACCGAGCAGCACATGGCGATGCCGTCGATGTCGCCGGAGCGCATCAGGGCGCTGCCGCCGATGAGCCCCTGGAGCACCACCGCCCATTCGTCGGCGGTGCGGCGCGCCTCGGTCGATACGCGCCAGTGCTCCGTCAGGTCCTCGCCGTCGAAGAGGCCGAGGACCGTGTGGGAGTTACCGACATCGATCGCGAGCAGCATGTGGGCCTCATCATCCGGGGTCGTGGGGGTCGGCTGGGTTCAGTGGGTCTCGCGCAGATCGAGCGCGATGTCCAGTGCCGGACTGGAGTGGGTCAGGGCACCCACCGCAAGATAGTCCACCCCGGTCGCGGCCACTTCGGACGCGACCGCCAGCGTCAGCCCGCCGCTGGACTCCAGCCGGGCGCGGCCCGCGACGAGGGCCACGGCCCGCCGCAGGTCGGCCACTGTGAAGTTGTCGAGCAGGATCTCCTGGGCGCCGGCCTTGAGCGCCGGCTCGATCTGGTCGATCCGGTCGACCTCGACCTCCAGCGGCAGCCCCGGGTAGGCGCGCTGGACGGCGCGGACGGCTTCGGCGACGCCGCCGGCGGCCAGGACGTGGTTGTCCTTGATCAGCGCGGCGTCGGCGAGGCCGTAGCGGTGGTTGACCCCGCCCCCGCAGCGCACGGCGTACTTCTCCAGCGCGCGCAGGCCCGGGTGGGTCTTGCGGCTGTCGCGGATCCGCGCCCCGGTGCCCTCGACCGCCGCCACCCATCGCGCGGTGGCGGTGGCGATGCCGGAGAGGTGGGTGAGCAGGTTCAGCGCCGTGCGCTCGGCGGTGAGCAGGTCGCGCGTGCGCGCGGTGACGGTCATCAGCACATCGCCGCGGCGCACCCGGTCGCCGTCGGCGACGCGGCGCTCCACCTCGACCGCGCCGCCGGCGACGGTCCAGAACACGAGCTCGGCGACCGCCAGGCCGGCGGCGGTGCCATCGGCGCGGGCGACGACGTCGGCCGTGCTCAGCTGGCCTGCGGGGATGGTGGCCACGGTCGTGACGTCGACGCCGGCCCCGTGGCGGAGGTCCTCGTCGAGGGCGGTGCGCACGAGGCCGAGCGTGCCCAGGCCGGAGTCGTCCGGGGTGGGCTCGTTGGCCTCGGGGACCGACGCCGCCAGCTCGGCGGAGATGTGCTCGGGCGGCCGGACGACGGGCGCGGCCGGGCGCGGGAGCACGGTGACCCGCCCCTCGGGGTCCAGCACGCCCACAGCGCCCGCGTGCCCCCCGGGGGCGTGCCCGGGGTGGTCGGACCGCCAGTGTGCGCCGCGGCTCTCGCGCCGGGCCTCGGCGTGGGCGGCCACGAAGGCGGCGACGGTGAGCAGGTTGGTGGCCTCCCACGCGGCGATCCCCGGCTCGGCGGCCCCGGGCGCGGCGGACGCGGCGGCGATCCGGTCCAGCGCGGCGCGGGCGGCGGCCAGGCCCGCGCCGTCGCGCACGACGCCCACGTGCCGCGACATCGCCGCGCGCAGTTCGCCCGCCGTAGCGGGGTCGGCGAGCCCGTGCGGCCGGACGAGGGCGGAGCCGGCCGCCGACGCCCCGGTGGCGGTGGGCCGCCCGGCCAGGGCGCGGGCGATGCGGCCGGCGAAGACCAGTCCCTCCAGCAGCGAGTTGGACGCGAGCCGGTTGGCGCCGTGCACACCGGTGCAGGCGGCCTCGCCCACCGCGTAGAGCCCGGGCACCGACGTCGCGCCGTCCAGATCGGTGCGGATGCCGCCGGAGGCGTAGTGCGCGGCGGGCACGACCGGGATCGGCCGCGTCACCGGGTCGATGCCGTGGGCGCGGCAGGAGGCCAGGATGGTGGGGAACCGTCTCTCCCACTTCTCGGCCCCGAAGTGGCGCGCGTCCAGCAGCACGTGGCCGGCGCCGGTGTCGGCCATGGCGCGGGAGATGGCGCGCGTCACGATGTCGCGCGGCGCGAGGTCGGCGAGCTCGTGTTCGCCCCGCATGAACCGGCGGCCCTCGGTGTCGACCAGGAAGGCGCCCTCGCCGCGCACCGCCTCCGACACCAGGGGCTGCTGGCCGCGGGAGTCGGCGCCCAGCCAGAGCACGGTGGGGTGGAACTGGACGAACTCCAGGTCCTGCGCCTCGGCACCGGCGCGCAGCGCGAGCGCGACCCCGTCGCCGGTGGAGACCGGCGGGTTGGTGGTGGCGGCGAAGATCTGGCCGATACCGCCGGTGGCGATGACCACGGACGGCGCGAGCACGGCGCCCACGCCGTCGCGCCGCCCCTCGCCCATCACGTGCAGGGTGACGCCGCGGACCCGGCCGCGCGGCGCGCCGGGGGCGACGGGGGTGAGCAGGGCGTCGAGGGCGAGGGCGTGCTCGATGACCTCGATGCGCGGCTGGGCCTCGACGGCTGCGATCAGGGCCCGCTCGATCTCGGCCCCGGTGGCGTCGCCGCCGGCGTGGGCGATGCGGTCGGCGCGGTGCCCGCCCTCGCGGGTCAGCGCGAGTTCGCCGGCGGGGTCGAGGTCGAACCGGGCGCCCGCGGCGACGAGCCGGCGCACCGCGCCGGGGCCCTCGGTGGCCAGCACGTGCACGGAACGGGGGTCGCAGGCGCCGTCGCCCGCGGTGAGGGTGTCGATCATGTGCGCGACCGGGCGGTCGGCCGGCCCCAGCGCGGCGGCCACGCCGCCCTGCGCCCACCGGGTGGAGCCGGTGGAGAGCACGTCCTTGGTGACGATGACGGCCCGCCCTCCGGGCACGCGGGCGACGTAGTCCAGCGCGGTGCTGAGCCCGGCGACGCCCGACCCGACGATCACGACGTCGGCTTCGGTCGTCCAGCCGGGCTCGGGGGCGGTGAGCCGGAGCGGTAGGGGCGACGACGTGGTGGCGCTCACCGTGGTTACTCCCTGTTCCAGGTGGGTCCGCTGGGGATCACAGCGTGAGCGGCACGTTATCAATCAGCCTGGTCGCTCCCACACGCGCGGCCACCACGAGCACGGCATCGCCCCGGAAGTCGCCGGGGACCTCGGAGAAGGACTGGGCGTCGACGAGGGCCAGGTAGTCCACCTCGACCGGCGGCGCCTCGTCGGCCGCCGCGTCGAGCACGGCGCGCGCGGCGCTGAGGATGCCGATCGGGCCGGTGACCGACGCGTCGGCGCCGGCGAGCAGCGCCCGGGACAGCGCGAGGGCGCTCTCGCGCTCCTTGGCCGACAGGTAGGCGTTGCGGCTGGAGGTGGCCAGGCCGTCGGGGTCGCGCACCGTGGGCACGCCCACGATCGCGACGCCCATGCCCAGGTCGCGCACCATCCGGCGGACGACCGCGAGCTGCTGGGCGTCCTTCTGGCCGAAGAACGCGAGATCGGGGCGGACCATATGGAACAGCTTGCCGACGACGGTGAGGACGCCGTCGAAGAAGCCGGGGCGGAACTCGCCTTCGAGGACGTCGCCCATGCGGCCGGGGTGGACGGTCACCATCTGCCGACCCGGGTACATGGTCTCGACCGCGGGCGCGTAGACGACGTCGACGCCCTCCTCGGCGCAGACGGCGAGGTCGGCGGCCAACGGTCGGGGATAGCGGTCGAAGTCCTCGTTCGGCCCGAACTGGAGCGGGTTCACGAAGATGCTGACCGCAACGGCGTCGGCCTGCTCGCGCGCCGCGGCGATGAGCGCGCGGTGCCCGATGTGCAGCGCGCCCATGGTCGGCACGAGGGCGAGGCGGCCCAGGCCGGGGCGCAGCCGGGCCAGCTCCTCCGGCGTGCGGACCACGATCGGGTCACTGGGCGCGGGGGTCGCCGAAGCGGGGGCCTGATGGGTCATGGGGGTGTCCTCCGTCGATGGGGAAGCGGCTCACGCCTGGAGGACGTCCAGCAGGCGTTCGGCGTCGTGCGGCTTGAGCAGCCCCGCCGCAAGGGCGCGGTCGGCGGTCAGCCGGGCCAGCGCCACATAGGCGGGGACGCTCTCCGGGGAGTGCGCGCGCAGTTCGGCGATGTGCCCGGCGACGGTCTCGGTGTCGCCGCGCAGAACGGGTCCGCTGAGGCCGTCCATGCCGAGCCGCAGCGCGTTGTCCAAGGCGGCGCCCAGCAGAGGGGCGAGCATCCGGCCCGGGTCGTCGACGCCGGCCCGGGTGAGCAGGGCGGCGCTCTCGGCGACCAGGGTGACCATGTGGTTGGCCCCTCCGGCGAGCGCCGCGTGGTAGAGGGTCCGGTGCTCCTCGGCGATCCACACGGGCTCGGCGCCCATCTCCACCACCAGGGCCTCGGCGATGGGGCGCAGCACGTCGGGTGCGGTGACGCCGAAGGAGGCGTTGGTGAGGCGGTCCAGGTCCTCGTCGCGGCCGGTGAAGGTCATGACCGGGTGCAGGGCGAGGGGCAGCGCCCCGGCCGCGGTGGCGGGCGCGAGGACGCCGTGGCCGTGGCTGCCGCTGGTGTGGGCGAGGAAGGTCCCGGCGACCGGGGTGCCGGTGTCGACCAGGCCGCGCACGAGGGGGGCCAGGGCGTCGTCGGGGACGGTGAGCAGGACGAGGTCGACGGCCTCGACCACGTCGGCGGGTTCGAGGAGGGTGGCGTGGGGCAGCCGCTCGGCCACCCGCTCGCGGGAGGCGTCGGAGACGGCCGCGGCGGCGACGACCCGGTGGCCCGCGCGTTCGAGGGCGGCGCCGAGGACCGATCCGACCCGGCCGGGGCCGATCACGCCGATGGCGAGCCGCGCCGGGCGCCGGGTGACTTCCGTTGTCTCCATCGCACCTCGTTCCGCCCACGTTCCAGCCCGCACCGGGGTACCGGACGTCCGGCCGCCAGCTTACTGTCCGTTGCTGAGCAGCGCGGACGCCGGGTGCCCGGCGGGTCGCCGAACTGGGGGAGCGGGCCGGCCGCGGGCGTCAGCGGTCGAAGACGAACACGGGGCCGAAGATCACCTTGTCGCCGAAGTCGTTGCCGGCCAGCGCCGGCCCGCCGCCGGACGCCGCGCCGTTGTCGATGTCGTTCTCGACCTCGGTCGCCGGCTCCGCCTCCGGCGCGGTCTCGTCGGCCGAGGCGGGGCCGACCGCGATCAGGACGCCGATGACGGCGGCGGCTACGGCTCCTGCGACGGAGTACTTCTCGGGCACTGGGCCTCCTTGCGTTCGCCGGACGGGCGCCGTCCGGCCTGGCTGATGTCTCGACGGGCGGCGGGTCGCTCGCCCCGGATACGCGGAAGGGCCGGCGCCGCCCCCAGGGCAGGCGGCACCGGCCCGCATCACGCTCGGTCCGCGCCCCGAAGGCGCGGGTGACCGGATCTGCGGACGATCCGGATCAGTGGCGGCCGTGACCGCCGACGTGGATGTCCTCGATGACCGCCGCGCCGGAGTGGTCGCAGCTGGCCCCGGCGTTGCCGAGGACCGCGATCGCGTTGCCGCAGAGGTTGATCGGGATGTCCAGGTCGGCGACGAGCTGGTTGCCCCCGAGGAGGCTGCCGTTGCCCGAGGTGGACACGTCGTCGGCGGCGTAGGCGGGCGTGCCCGCGAGAAGTGCCCCTGCGAAGGCGGCTGCGACGGCACCGGCGGCGAGAACGTTCTTCAGCACTGCGAATCCCCTCATGAAGGTCCGGCCGGTGGCACCGACCGGCGCGATATTCCTGTGCGTATCAAAGTAAACACGCAACGTGTTCGCACACTATCTAGCCACACGGGGACGGCCCGGAACGTGGATTTTGCGAAAGTGAATAAGGGGAGAAAATCTTCACCGCCCCGAACGGGGTGGCATGTCGGACATTCCGCAATCAACACACCCCCCTACCGCCACAAGCGGTGACGCACGCCACACAGGCGTGTCTATGCGTGCGTCGTGGGGCAGAGCGGGAGAAGCCGCGCGCAAGCGGCCGAACCGGGGCTCACCCCTGCCGCCCGGCCGCCTCACTGCGCGTGGCCCAGCGCTCGGGTCCGGCGCTGGAGCTGCGCGCCTCGTGCCCGTAACGGGCGATGCCGTCGACGACCCGCCGGGCCTCGGCGAGGTCGCGGCCCACCGCACGCGCCCGGATCGGACCGGGCGGGGTGTCGGCGTCGACCGTCGCGACGCCGCGCCGCCGCGCCAGCGGCCCGGCGGTCATCCGGATGCTCTGCGCGCGGGCGTGCGGGACGATCTCGATGATCCGGCAGAACAGCCCGCGCCGGGCCACGAACAGCTTGCCGTCGACCCCCAGCGCGTCGCCGCTCGTGTGGCCGCGCGCCGCCGGGTGCAGCGGCACCCCCGCCGCCGAGGTCCCCGGGAAGAGCTCGTCCACCAGGGCGAAGGCGAGGTGGCGCGGGACCACCGGCAGCAGGACCGAGGAGTCCATCTGGCGCTCGCCGACGTAGCCGGCGACGTTGGCCTCGACGCGCACCACCCCCAGCGAGCGCCACAGCAGCGGCTCGACGAGGCGCACGGCCTGCACCCTGCCGGGCGGCACGGTCTGCATCCGCGCCGCGAAGGCGCCGTACCGCAGCCGCAGGCCGTCGGGCGACAGGGAGGCGTAGAAGTCCGTGTAGCGCATCAGCGGGCCGAGGAAGCCGCGCATCAGACCCAGCAGCAGCGGGACCGCCCCGCCGAGGACGCCGAGTTCGCCGACCGCGATGCCGCCGGCGATCAGCATCAGGAAGAGCATGAACGCGCCGAGCACCGGAAGCCGGAAGGCCAGCGCGCCCAGGAGCAGGCCGAATGGCAGCCGGTAGAACGGCCATTCGGGTGCTTCGGGGGTCTTGCCCGACAGCCCGGCGGCGTGGGCCAGCAGCGACGCCCGGAGGCGTTCGGCCGTCCCCCGGCCGAGGTAGCGCAGGCGGATCTCGCTGGAGTCGCCCCCGGCCAGCTCCACGCGCAGCTCGGCCAGGCCCAGCACCTGCATCAGCAGCGGGCGGACGACGTCGACCGCCTGGAGGCGGCTGAGCGGGATCTCCCGCGACACCCGCCGCACCAGGCCGGTGTGCACGACCAGGTGGTCTTCGCGCAGGCCGAAGGACGAGTGCCACCACGAGAGCAGGGCGTAGGCGGTGGAGCCGCACGCCACGGCGATGGTGAGCATCGTCATCCAGCCGAGGCCGAACCCGATGAGCAGGGGGCCGGGCATCGCCAGGAACACGACGGTGACCAGCACGACCTGGAACGGCACCGTCGCCCAGTGCGTGCGGTGGGCCCCGCGCGTGACATCGGGGACCGGCCGCGCCGGAGGCGGGGGCGGTGGCGGCGCGGCGGGATACGGAGCGGACACGGCCGCCGGCGGCGTCGGCGGCAGGAACCGCACGTGCGCCCCCTGACCGGAACCCCCGCCGGGCTGCCCGGGGTACCCGGGCTGTCCCGGGTGCCCGGGACCGCCTGGATGGCCGGGGTACCCGGGACCGCCGGGGTATCCCGGACCACCGGGGTACGCGGGGTCGCCGGGATGACCGGGACCGCCGGCCTGGCCGTTGTAGCCGGAGTGCCCCGGTCCACCGGCCTGGCCGGATCCACCCGGGTATCCGGCGGCGGGCGGCACGGGATACGCATGCGGGTGCGGCCGCCGGGCGGCACCGAAGGTCTGCTGCGCGGCGCCGCCGAACGTCTGCTGCGGCGCGTAGGGCCCCGTGGCCTGCGCCGGCTGCGCCCCTTGGCCGAAGGCACCGGTCGTCGGCGGCCCCGCCCGGCCATCCCCGTACGGCGGCCCGGGGACCGCGCCGCCGTGGCCCGGGTATCCCCCGGTTCCATGGCCGTGCGGCCCGGAGGCCCCGTGGGACCCCGGGTGATCAGGGCCGGCCGGCCAGGGCCGGCCGTACGCCTCACCCTGCGGAGGCCCGGCGAAGGTCTGCGTCGGGTGGGGCTGCTGGTGCTGGAACCCCTGCGTCGGGTGCGACGGCGGAAGGCCGATCGTCTGCGGGGCAGGGGCGAACGCCTGCGACTCCTGGGGCCCGGGCCCACCCCGCGTCTGCTCGGGCCGCGCGGACACCTGCGATCCGGGGAAGCCCTGCGTCCGCTGAGCCTGGACCGTGTTCTGCGCCGGCTGGGGCCGGGCGAACGCCCGGGTGCCGTCCTGTTCGCCGGGGAGCGACCCCTGGTACCCGGGTGGCACCGCCGGACCGCCCGCCGGTGCCGCCGACGCCGGAGGACGGGCGAAAGCGGCCGTCGGCCCGGCCGGAGCCGAGGGGTAGGCGGAGGGCGGAGCACCGTTCCCGCGGCCGATCGAAACGGGGCCCTGAGGCCCCTGGAAGGCGGCCTGGCCGTCGGCGGCCGGACCGTGAGAGGACGTCTCCGCGGTCGGCCGCGGAGCGGCATACGGGCGGCCGGCCCCAAGGGGTCCCTGGGTCGCATGGTGGCCGTGCGACCTCGGAGCCTCAGAAGACCCCTCGACGGCCGGAGCGAAGCGAGGAGTATCGGAGGACCACGAGCCGCCGGACAGGCCGTTGGCGTGCTCCTCGGGGCCGTGTGAGGACCACCCCTCGCCCAGGCCGTCGTCGCCGCCCGGGTCCGGCTCGGATGCCGCCCCGCCTCGGGCGGCTACGGCGGCCCCTCCTGCGAGGGTCCCGGTCGCGTCGACCTCGGTCCACAGCGGGCCGGCATCCGGCGATCCGGCGCCGGCGGCCCCCACACCACTGGCGGAGGGAGCACTCCCGATCTGCGAGGCACCACCGGTTATCGCCGACCCGCGACCGTCCCCGGCCCGCAACGGATCCGCGGGGAAGGGGTCATCGCCATCGCGCGAAGAACCGGACGCACCGTCGTCCTCCGGGGCCTCCCACGACACCCCGCCGTAGAACCCGTCGGCCTCCTGCGGCGAGCCATCACCAGAGACACCGAACACGCCCGGCGAGGAGACCGCCCGGGAAACCGCCCCGGCCCCGGCCGGCCCATCCGGCGTGCCCTCCGCACCGCTACCGGCCGACGGAGCCCTACCCGGGTCCCCCTCGCCGCTGTCGGCGCGCGTGTGATTCGTGCGGGGCGGGTCATCCTCGTCACGCACGGAGCGAGACGACCCGTCGTCCTCCGGGGCCTCCCACGACAGCCCGCCGAAGAAATCGTCCGCCGCCGGTGCCCGGTCGTCCTGAGGGGCATCGGACACGTCCGGCCCCGCTACACGCTCCGAAACCGCGCCGGCCGCGACCGTCTCCGGCTCGTCCTGCCCGGCTCGGGCCCCGGCGGCCTTCGCGGTCGCCGGCTCCGACGCGTCGGAACCACTGCCTGGGGTGTCCTCAGCCGGTGCGGCACCGCCGGACGTCCCCGGGCCGCGATCAACTCCGGCCCGCGAAGGGCCGGGGGCGGATGGTCCGCCGTCATCGCGCGCGGACCCGGACGACCGGCCTCGCACCGGTGGCGCTTCCGGCCCCGTGCCGGTCCCGGGAACCGGTGCCTCGTCGCGGCCGGCAGCGGACGGGACCGCGTCCTCGGCGAAGCCGACCCATGACACGCCACTCGCGAAGTCGTCGTCCTCGGCGTCCGGGGCGGGCTCGGCGGCGGTGGGGGCCCGGCGTGCGTCGTCGGGTGCGGCCCGGCCTCCGCGGCGGCGTGCGGCGGTCCGGTCGCCGGGCAGGCTCATGTGCGGCCACAGCGGTGGGGGGGACGCGTCCCCGCCGCGGCCGTTCCCCGCCGCGGCCGTGGCCCCGTCCGGCTCCCGCGCCGGCCCGGTACCGGATGCGGCGTCGCTTCCGGTACCCGCCGCGGCGCCGGCCCGGACCGCGTCGGGATCCTCGGTGCCCGCGGTCGCGGCGGAGGAGCGGTAGTAGGGGCGGTCGTCGACCGGTGGCGGTGCGACCTGGTCCGTGCTGTAGGCGTCGGTAGGGCCCGTGACCGGGCGCAGGGGCGGGAGGCGGCCGGGTTCGGGGGCATCGTCGGCATCGAACAGCCACCCGTCGGCGTCACCGGCGGATCCGCCGTCGGTGACGCCGTTCGGGATGGAGGACGCCGGGTCCGTGTCCGGAGTGGCCGTGTCGCCGCCCGGAACGCGCGCGCCGCCTCCCGGAGACGCGCCGCCCCCTGGGGACGCGCCGGTGTCCGGCGCGGCACCATCGTCCGGCGCGGTGTCGTCGGCCAAGGCGGAAGCGCCGTCGTCCGATGGCGGTGCGTCCTCTGGGCGGGCCCCGGATGGCGCCGTGTCGCGCGCCGGCTCGGCGCCGAACCAGCGCCGCTTCTTCCGGCCGGGGCCGGGCGCGGCTCCGGCGGCCCGTTCGGTGCCGCCCGGGTCCGGTGCGCCGCCGGGCGCGTCGTCGTTGGCGTCGCTCACAGGCTCAGAGCCCCGTCGAGAAGGTCTCGCTGCGCGCCGCCAGGCGGTCGCGCAGCACGACGGCGTCGTCGAGCCGGAGTCCCGGGATGCGGGTGTCGGCGGTGGTGGCCGCCGTACGCACGCGGACCGTGGCCATCCCCAGCGCCTGTTCCAGCAGGTTCGACGTGACGTCCACCACCTGCATCCGGCCGTAGGGGATGACGACCAGTTGGCGGACGACGACGCCGTACGTCAGGTAGAAGTCGGTGCGCCCCTCGGCGTAGCCCCAGGAGCGCCACACCGTGGACGCCGCGGGCCACCCGCCGGCGCCGGCGGCCACCGCCAGCACCACCCACGCGACGGCCAGGACCCATGACCACATCCACAGGACTCCGGCGCCGAGGGCGGCCACCGGGACCAGCGCGGCGAGCAGGATCAGCCGGCGGTACAGGGCGAGCATCGGCGAGACGCGGTTCCACTCGGTGCCGGCGGGCGCGGCGAACGCCGCGGCGACGGTGTCGGGGGAGACGGCGGTCTGCCCGCCGTCCCCGGGCCGGGCCGCGAGGCCCGGTTCACCGCTGTCCGCGGGATCGGCTCCGAGGCCCGGCCCGCCGCCATCCGCGGGATCGGCGCCCAAGCCCGACCCGCCGCTGTTCGCCGGGTCGGCTCCGAAGCGGGATCCGCCGGGATCGCGCGGGGCGCCGTCGTCGGCGGGCGCGATCACGGGGCCGCGCGGTCCGGGCTCGCCGCTGTCGCCCGCCGGGGGGTGTTCCCCAGCGGGCGCGGTGACCATGCCCTCGTCGGATCCGGACGCGGTTCCGGAGTCGTCACCGGGGGCGGTTCCCGGAGCTGTTGGGTCAGACGCGGCAAACTCCACGATTCCAGTCAATCATCCCTTCGCCCCTCCGCGGAGTCATGCCACGCGAGCCGCCCGCCGATCCGCCGCGGATCCTCGGGGTTCCGCGGGGGCGGCCGGGCCGGGCTCGACGGGTTCGGCGGGTTCGACCGGGACGCGGGGGACGATGGGGTTGGAAGGGGCGGCCGGATCCCCCGGATCGGTGGGGCCGAGCGGGTCGAACCCGCCGCGCGCCGCACGCCTTGGGGCACCGGCCGGTGTGAGGCCGGCCACGGCCGTCGCGGGGGTGTCCGTGAAGGGACCCGCGGAATCCATAAGGTCGAGAAGATCGGCGGGGCCAAGGGGGACGAGGCGCACCCGCCGTGGTCGTGGCGGGTCCTCGTTCGGCGCGGAGGGGTACTCGGCGACTGGCGTGACCAATGTGTCGATGGACATAGGCGCGGCTCCCGAAGCTGGTGTGTCGGACGCGGCAATTTCCACGATTCCAGTCAATCATCCTCCCGCCCGGTGGAGCGGGGCCACAGGAACCGGGTATCGGACGATCGCGAACCGCCGCGGCGCCGCGCCCCTTCACTCCGAGAGCACGGAACGTCCAGGTCACACGGGTGGCCGCGCCGGCCCGGCCCACCGCAGGACGGGCGTTCGCGGGCGGCGCGGCGTCACGTGTGTCCGGTTCAGGCCACCGGTCCCCGTTCCGGCGACGGGCCCCTGCCTCCAGGCCACCGGTCGCCGATCCGACGGGGTCCCCGCGTCAGGCGGCCGGTCTCCGGCCCGGCGGCGGCTCCTCGTCCTCCGGCGGCACCCGGCAGGCGTGCTCCAGGAGGAGGGCGGCGGCGAGGAGCAGGCCGCCCGCCGCCAGGGTGCCCGCGCAGGTGATGGCGTCGGCGCGCGCGGCGGCGGCGTTCAGCCGGTCGAGCAGGGCCAGCGCCGCGCCGCCGAACACGCCGACCGACACGGCACCGAACAGCGCGCTGGCCTTGGCCAGCGCCAGCAGCCGGGCGGCGCTGAGCGGGTCGATCGGCGTGGTGCCGGTGGCCCGCCGGATGCGGCGGCGGGTGTGCCAGGCCGTGATGCCCTCGCCCACCGCCAGCAGCGACAGAGTGGGGATCGCCGTCCACGGCACCAGCGGGAAGGACCCGTAGGCGCGGTCGACCGCCACGTAGGCGATCACCGCGCCCACCACGATGATGCCCAGCGGCAGCCGCCAGCCCGTCGGCCGCACGCTTCCTTCGTGCTGGTTGTCGTCCATGCGGTCCTTTGCGTGGTCGGGTCAGAGCGGCGGTTGGAGGGCGAGGTCGTCGCGCCGCCGGATCTCCTGGCCGGCGACGCCGGCGAGCAGGTCGGCCACTGCGCCGTGGCCGGGCAGGACCGCATCGGGGTCGGTGTCGGCCCAGGGGCGGAGCACGAACGCGCGCTCGTGGGCGCGCGGGTGCGGCAGGGTGAGATCGGGGTCGCCGCCGCGCCGGCTTCCGTAGGCGACGATGTCGACGTCCAGCGTGCGCGGCCCCCAGCGGGCCTCGCGGACCCGCTCGAACGCCTCCTCGACGCTCTGCACCCGTTCCAGCAGCTCGATGGGCGGCAGTTCGGTGTCGGCGAGCAGCACCACGTTGAGGAACGGCCCCTGCTCGGGTCCGCCCACCGGGGCGGTCTCATAGACCGGCGACAGCGCCACCGGCTCCAGCCCGGGGGCGTCGAACAGCGCGTCGACGGCCCCCTGGAGGATCGCCCTGCGGTCGCCCATGTTCCCGCCCAGTGAGAGCACGACCCGTTCGGGGGCGTCGGGCGGCGTGTCGACGGAGGTCACGGGCGCCTCCGCACGATGGTGACCGTCACGTCGGAGAACTCCTGGGCGATCGGGGCGTTGGGCTTGTGCACGGTGACCTCGGCCTCGCGCACCCGGGGCTCCGCCAGGCAGACGGCGGCCAGGCGCTCCGCCAGGGTCTCGATGAGGTTCACGGGCTCCCCCCGAACGACCTCGACCAGCCGGTCGCTGACCTCTCCGTAGTGCACGGTCAGGCCGAGGTCGTCGGTGCGCGCGGCCTCGCGGGTGTCGACGCCGAGCACGGCGTCGACGATGAACTCCTGCCCTTCGCGGCGCTCCGCCTCGAGCACGCCGTGGTGGCCGCGGGCCCGCAGCCCGCGCACGGCGATCCGGTCCAGCGGCCCGGGCGGATCCTGCGCACCCGGGCGGTCCGGCTGGTCTGCCACCGTCAGTCCTCGTCCCCGTCGTCGTCCTCGTCGAGCAGCACCGGTGAGGCGTGGTGCGACCACAGCCGCCACCCCTGGGCGGTGTGCACGAACATGTTGGTGGTCACGACCTGGCCGCCCGCGACGAAGCCGGGGTTGTCGTCCTCGGCGGTCAGCACGTTCTCCTCGCACGTGACCATGGCGACGTCGCCGCTCACCCCGATGTGGGTGTCGGTCAGCACGTACTGGATGTAGGGCACGTTGGCCATGATCAGCGCCCAGGCGCGCATGATCTCGGCGCGCCCGCGCAGCAGAGGCCACCCGGGGTTGACGCAGACCAGGTCGGGGGCCTCGTCCTCCTCGGCCCAGACCCGGCGCATCAGGTCGATGTCGCCGTTCTCGATGGCCCCGTAGAACTGCGCGTTGGCCTCGGCCACGCGCTCCATGACCTCCTGCCGGGACTTCACCGGCCACCCCGGCCGACGAGGTCGGCGCGGCCGTTGCGGAGGCCGGCGCCTCCGCTGCGCCAGGCGGCCGCGACGCGGACCGCGTCGGCGTTGGGCCGGACGTCGTGGACGCGCACGCACCACGCGCCGCGGTCGGCCGCGAGCGTGGTGAGGGCGACGGTCGCGTCATCGCATTCCGTGAATTCGCGGGATGTGCCGTCGGGGCCGGCGAGCAGCCGCCCGAGGAACCGCTTGCGGGAGCCTGCTATCAAGAGTGGACGCCCCAATTCGTCGAATCGGTCGAGGTGTGCGAGTAGGGCCCAGTTGTGGCCCTGCTCCGGGCGCTTGGCGAACCCCAGGCCGGGGTCCAGGACGATCTGGCCGGGATCGACGCCTTCGCCGACCATCACGTCCATGCGGTCCTCCAGTTCGTCGCGCACCTCGGTGACGACGTCGGCGTAGACCGCTCGGTTCTGCATGTCATGACTATGCCCGCGCCAGTGCATGAGCACGTAGGCGACGCCGGACTTGGCCACGAGCCGGGCCATCGCGGGGTCGGCGAGCCCTCCGCTGACGTCGTTGACCAGCAGCGCCCCGGCGTCGACCGCGTGCGCGGCGACCTCGGCGCGCATGGTGTCGACGCTGACGGCGATGCCCTGGCGGGCGAGTTCGCGGACCACCGGGCCGACCCTGCGCAGCTCCTCGGCGCTGGAGACGCGCTGGGCGCCGGGCCGGGTGGACTCGCCGCCCACGTCGATGATGTCGGCGCCGTCATCGGCCAGCCGGAGGCCGTGCTCGATGGCCTTCTCGGGGTCGAACCAGCTGCCACCGTCGGAGAAGGAATCCGGGGTGACATTGACGACCCCCATGACCAGGCACCGCCCGCGATCGGGAAGTCCTGGAAGCTTGTTCGTCGACGCCATGTCCTCACCCTACGAGACGCGGCGGCGCGGCAGCCGCGCCGCCCGCGCGTCCTGTGTCGTGCCGCCGGGTCGCGGGGACCGGCGGGACGTGCGGATACGCCGCTGCCCGCCGCACGGCGCGTGCGGCGGGCAGCGGGTGCCGGGCGGTCCGGGGTACCCCGGACCGCCCGGGTGTCAGTCGCGGGCCAGGATGAGGCTCATGGCCTCGGCCCGGGTGCGGTCGCGGTTGCGGAAGTCGCCGCGCACCGCCGAGGTGACGGTCTTGGCGCCGGGTTTGCGGACGCCGCGCATGGTCATGCACAGGTGCTCGGCCTCGACCACCACGATCACGCCGCGCGGTTCGAGGTACTTCATGACGGCGTCGGCGACCTCGGTGGTGAGCCGCTCCTGCACCTGGGGACGGCGCGCGAACACGTCGACCAGCCGCGCCAGCTTCGACAGCCCGGTGATCTGGCCGTTGGCGTTGGGGATGTAGCCGATGTGGGCGCTGCCGTAGAAGGGCACGAGGTGGTGCTCGCAGGTGGAGTACAGCTCGATGTCCTTGACCAGCACCATCTCCTCGTGGCCGGCCTCGAACACCGTGGTCAGGACGTCGCCCGGGTCCTGCCGCAGCCCCGCGAACTGCTCCTCGTAGGCGCGCGCGACGCGCGCGGGGGTGTCGCGCAGGCCGTCGCGGTCCGGGTCCTCGCCGATGGCGATCAGGATCTCGCGGACGGCCTGCGCGATGCGCTGCTGGTCGACCCTGCCGCCGGCGGTCGCCACCAGCGGGATGTCGTCCTCCTCACCCCCGAACATTCCGCTCACGCCGGCGTCCCGCGGTCATCGCCGGACCCGGAGTCGCCCGCGGGACCGTCGGTGCCGCCGGCCGCCGCGGGGCCGTCGCCGTTCCAGTCGCTCCGGCCGTTGGGGCTGTCCTGGCCGGAGAGGCCGGACTGCCCGTTGCCGTTCGCGACGGTGCCGACGTCCTGGGGGCCCAGCAGGGCGAGCTCCTTGGGCGTCTGCACGGGCGGCTGGTCGGAGGGCTGGCGCTTGCCGTAGCCCGTGAAGGAGCCGCGTGCCGGGCGCTTGGTGATCGGCGCGAAGACCTCCAGGACCTGCTCCTTGGTGAGGGTCTCCTTGTCGAGCAGGTGCAGCACCAGGTCGTCGAGGACCGCGCGGTACTCGACGAGGATCTCGTAGGCCTCGTCGTGGGCGGACTCGATGAGCCGGCGCACCTCCTCGTCGATCAGGGAGGCGATCTCCTCGGAGTACTCGCGGGCGTGCGACATCTCGCGGCCGAGGAACGGCTCGGTGTTGCCGCTGCCGAACTTGCGCGCCCCGAGCCGCTCGCTCATGCCGTACTCGGTGATCATGTTGCGCGCCAGGCTGGTGGCCTTGTCGATGTCGTTGGCGGCGCCCGTGGTGGGCTCGTGGAAGACGAGTTCCTCGGCCGCGCGCCCGCCGAGCATCATGGCGAGCTGGTCCATCATCTCCGAGCGGGAGGTGAGGAACTTGTCCTCCATCGGGACCGACATGGTGTAGCCGAGCGCCCGGCCCCGCGGCAGGATCGTGATCTTGTGCACGGGGTCGGCGTTGGGCAGGGCGTGGCCCACCAGGGCGTGGCCGCCCTCATGGTAGGCGATGACCTTCTTCTCGGCGTCGGACATGACGCGGGTCTTGCGCTCGGGGCCGGCCATGACGCGGTCGATGGCCTCCTCCAGCGTGGGCAGGTCGATCTCGTTGCGCCCCGCGCGCGCCGACAGCAGGGCGCCCTCGTTGACGACGTTGGCGAGGTCGGCGCCGGTCATGCCGGAGGTGCGCCGGGCGATGACGTCGAGGTCGACGTCGTCGGCCATGGGCTTGCCCTTGACGTGCACCTGGAGGATGCCCTTGCGGCCCTCCATGTCGGGGCGGTCGACCACGATCTGGCGGTCGAACCGGCCCGGGCGCAGCAGCGCGGGGTCGAGGATGTCGGGCCGGTTGGTGGCGGCGATCAGGATGACGCCGCCCTTGACGTCGAACCCGTCCATCTCGACCAGCATCTGGTTCAGGGTCTGTTCGCGCTCGTCGTGGCCGCCGCCCATGCCGGCGCCGCGGTGGCGGCCGACGGCGTCGATCTCGTCGATGAAGATGATCGCGGGGGCGTTGGCCTTGGCCTGCTCGAAGAGGTCGCGCACCCGCGACGCGCCCACGCCGACGAACATCTCGACGAAGTCGGAGCCGGAGATCGAGTAGAACGGCACCCCCGCCTCGCCCGCGACGGCGCGCGCCAGCAGGGTCTTGCCGGTTCCGGGCGGGCCGAACAGCAGCACGCCCTTGGGGATCTTGGCGCCCATGGACTGGAACTTGGCGGGGTTCTGGAGGAACTCCTTGATCTCCTGGAGCTCCTCGATGGCCTCCTCGGCGCCGGCGACGTCGGCGAAGGTGCTCTTAGGCGTGTCCTTGGTGATCAGCTTCGCCTTGGACTTCCCGAAGTTCATCACCCGGGAACCGCCGCCCTGCATCTGATTCATGACGAAGAGGAAGATGGCGATGATGATGATCAGCGGAAGGAACGAGAACAGCAGGGAGACGAACATGCTGTCCTGCGGGACCTCGACGTCGTAGGACTGGAGGTTCTCGCCGTCCTGTTCGAGGGTCCGCAGCTCCTGCGCGAGCTCGTAGCCCTGGCCTTCGACCCAGTACGCTTCGTAGATCTGGTCGTCGGTGGTGGTCAGCTCGATTCGCTGTTCCTTGTCGATCAACCGGGCGTTGTCCACCTGATCGCCGGAGATCAGCTCGAAGACCCGCGATGTGTCGACCTTCTCCGGTTCGGGACCGGAGCCCAGGCTCGTGAGCTGGAAGAAAACGAAGAGCATGAGGCCAATGGCCAGGATCCATGGCCACGGCCCGCGGTACAAGCGCTTGAGATTCATCGATACGGAACCCCGCTGGGTCCGTCCCTCCTGACCAGCGGCCTGCTTCGAGCACACACGAGCACCCGGAGGGCCGCTCAATGTCCCCGGAAGCGGGACCTATCGGACACGTATTCCCTACAGTGATGCCGGGATAATCGACGGTACACCCCGTCCACGACCGGGCGCACTCACGCCTCGGACCAGCACGGCCGGTGGTGAACCGTCAAGACACCAACGCCCGCGGACACCCGCAATGTTCCCGGCGGCCGGGGCGGCACCCGCGCGGCACCGCCCCGCGCCCCCGGCTCACCCCTGGTAGACGTGCGGCGCCAGGGTGCCGATGAACGGCAGGTTCCGGTACTTCTCGGCATAGTCCAGGCCGTACCCGACGATGAACTCGTTGGGCAGGTCGAAGCCGATGTACTTCACTTTCAGGTCGACGCTGAACGCCAGCGGCTTGCGCACCATCGTGCAGATCTCGACCGACGCCGGGCCCCGCGACTTCAAATTGCCGACCAGCCACGACAGGGTCAGGCCGGAGTCGATGACGTCCTCGACGATGAGGACGTTGCGGTCCTTGATGTCGGTGTCCAGGTCCTTGAGGATGCGCACCACGCCCGACGACGTCGTCCCCGCGCCGTAGGAGGACACCGCCATCCAGTCCATCTCGCAGGCGTGGCCCAGCCCGCGCGCGAGATCGGCCATGACCATGACGGCGCCCTTCAGGAC
The DNA here is from genome assembly GCF_042653925.1 of Nocardiopsis mangrovi. NCBI lineage: Bacteria > Bacillati > Actinomycetota > Actinomycetes > Streptosporangiales > Nocardiopsidaceae > Nocardiopsis > Nocardiopsis mangrovi. Next base: position 119,219 of record NZ_JBHSFQ010000018.1, on the reverse strand, counting down.
GCCGACGAGCAGCAGGTCCTTGCCGGCGTAGTCGGCGTCGATCTCGGCGGCCAGCTCGCGGATCCTGGCCGTGATCTCTTCCTCGGTGACCAGGACCTTTTCAAGGTCGCCGCCCATGTCCTTCGCGTCCACGCTCTGTCGCCCTCGCTGCTCGCCTCGCGGAACCGGATGGCAACCAGGATAAAGGTCGACAAGCCGCCCCCGGCTCCGTCGCCCCCGCTCACCCGCCCCGCGGACCGGCCCCGCGCGGCCCGGACGAGCTGCGAACGCGCTCCGCACGAGCCCGTACGGCGCCTCGCACCGCCGCCGGCTACGGCGCGATGGCGATGCGCCCGCCGGTGCGGCGGGCGCGGCGGGCACCCGGCAGGTGCACCTCCGCCTGGCCGCGCCAGTCGGTGACCAGCCGGTCGAGCTCGCCGACATGGCCGGCGGTGAGATCGCCCGCCGGGCACCCGGCGGCCAGCGCCGCCCCCCGCAGCACCCGCGTGCGCACCGCGCGCGGCAGGCCGCCGAGCACCCGCACGTCGAGCTCCCCCGGGCCCGCCTCCGCCTCGGCGGCGGCCCGCCGCGCCCACGCGTCGAGCGCGTCGGCGTCGTCGCGCAGCAGCCCGGCGGTCCGCGCCAGCGCCTCGGTGATCCCCGGACCCAGCGCCTCCTCCAGCGCGGGCAGCGCGTTGTGGCGCACCCGGGAGCGGGCGTAGGCGGGATCGGTGTTGTGCGGGTCGCTCCAGGGGTCGAGCCCCATGCGCCGGCACGCCTCGCGCACCGACGCGCGGCTCAACCCGAGGAAAGGGCGCAGATAGCGGTCTCCCCCGGGGGCCATGCCGGCCAGCGACCGCGCGCCGGAGCCGCGGGCCAGCCCGAGCAGCACGGTCTCGGCCTGGTCGTCGCGGGTGTGCCCGAGCAGCACGGCGGCGGCGCCGTGGCGGTCGGCGGCGGAGTCGAGCGCCGAGTACCGGGCGTGCCGCGCCGCGGCCTCGGGGCCGCCGGCGCGTCCGACCCGCACCGCCACGGTGTCGACGGGGTCGAGGCCGAGGCCGCGCAGGGTGGCGGCGACAGCGGCGGCGCGGTCGGCCGAGCCCGCTTGGAGCCCGTGGTCGACGGTGACGGCGCCCGCCCGCAACCCCATCCGCGGGGCGGCGAAGGCGGTGGCGCCGGCCAGCGCCAACGAGTCGGCCCCGCCGCTGCACCCGACCAGCACCAGGGATCCGCGCGCCAGGCCGCCGAGCGCGCGCCGCACCTGGCGGCGCGCGGCGGCGACGTCGGCCGGCGGGCCGGTCATGGGAGTGGGCCCGGTCGGGCTGCGGCCGGGCGGGTCACCCCTCGGACGCGGCGGGACCGGCACCGGGCAGCGCCGGCGGGCTCACCACGCGGGCGACCCAGTCCTCGGGGTTGCGGATCTCGGCGAGGGTGGGCAGGGTCTCGGGCGACTCCCACACGCGGTTGAAGTCGGCCATACCCACCTGGGCCACGACCTTGCGGACGAACACGGCCCCTTCCTCGTACTGCTTCATCTTGAGGTCGAGGCCCAGCAGCTGGCGGATGACCTTGTCGACGCGGTTGGCGCCCTCGCGGCGCCGCTGGAACCGGCGGCGGATCGTGGCGACGGAGGGGACGACCTCGGGGCCGACCGCGTCCATCACGTAGTCGCCGTGCCCCTCGGCCAAGGACATCACGGCGGTGATCCGGTCCAGGATCTCGCTCTGCTCCTGGCTCTGGAACGCGGTGATCAGGTTGCCCTCGCCGCCGCGCACCGCTTCGGCCACGGCCTCTCCGGCCGCGCGCAGCCGGTCGAGGAAGTCCGACGCGTCGACGTTGGACGCCAGCAGCATGTCCTGCATCTGCTGCTGGACGTACTCGCGCAGCCAGGGCGACGACGTGAACTGGGTGCGGTGGGTCTCCTCGTGCAGGCACACCCACAGCCGGAAGTCGCGGGGGTCGACGTCGAGTTCGCGCTCGGCGTGGACGATGTTGGGCGCCACGAGCGTGAGGCGCCCGGTCGGCGCGGTGCCGTCGGGGTCGGGCGGCAGGAAGAGCTCGTACTGCCCGAGCACGCGGCCGGCGAGGTAGGAGAGCACGGCGCCCAGTTGGACGCCGGTGACGCGCGACCCCACCGCGGAGGTGATGGTGCCGGCCGCGCCGAGGCCCGGCTTCGCGGCGGCGAGGCGGTCGAGGATGGGTTCCAGCACCACGCGGAACCCGTCGACGTTGGCCTTGATCCAGCCGGGACGGTCGACGATGACCGCTGGTCCTGCCGGTTCAAGGGGTTCCATACCGGTGAACTCGCGCACGTGCCCCTGGGCGGTGACGGACAGCTCGCGCAGCTGCGCCACGGCGTGCCGGGCGTCGGCGAGGTCCACCTGAGGGCCGGGCCGCACGAGGCGGATTCCGGTGTTGACGGCTACGTCCCAGTCGATCAGACTCACGCCCTCACCGTACCCACTGGACACGGACATCACGGGATGACGGTCGCGATTTCCGGGTTTCCTCAGGGGCGACCCCGAGCGCGGGCACCGGGCCGAGGGCCGGATCCGGCCCTCGGGCGAACGGCCGCCGGCCCGCCGGGCGCGAGGCGCCCGGCGGGCCGGCGGTGGTTCCGGGTGATCCGGTCGGGGGTGGGCGGGGGGCCGCGGCGGCGGGCCCGGGGAGCAGGCCGGCCGCCGCGGCGCGCGCGGTACCGGGACAGAGCGGCGCCTCTGCCGGGCGCCCTCGGTACCGCGGGCGGGTGGTCCCCGGCGGGCCCGCGGGGCGGCGGGATCCCACGGAGAACGGGGACTCTGGGTGGTCGATCGTCAGTGGCCGGCGACCGGTGGCCAGTGGCCGGTCAGTAGCCGCCGCCGCTGCCGCTGCCGCCGGGGGCCTCGGCGCCGGCGCCCTCACCGGCGGCGCCGGCTCCGGTCTCGTCGCCGGCCTTGCCGCCCTCGGGGGTCATCGCGAACCAGGTGCCGCTGACACCTTGCCCGTTGACGTCGCCGGGTGCGGTGTCCTCCGCGTAGCGGTAGACGGGCCAGCCGCCGATGGTCACCTGCTCCAGGCCGTTGTCACGGGTGACGCTGCCGATCAGGGACGGGTCGCCGTCGAAGTCGAAGGTCTCCATGTCCAGCACGGGCGGCCATGCCTCGGCGCAGTCGCCGTTGCAGTTGGTCGCCGGCGGCTCGGCGGTGTCCTCGTCGAACCGGTAGAGGGTAAAGCCCTCGTTGTCGGTCAGGATCTCGCCCAGTTCGGGGTGGTCGACGGTCTCGATCCCGGTGGGGCAGTAGCCCTCCAGCCAGACGCCTTCCTCGTCGCGGCCGTCGTCGTTGTCCTCGGCGGCGCGCATGCCGTTGGGGCTGATGGCCCACCACGTGCCCGCCGCGCCCTCGCCCTCGATGTCGCCGGGCTCGGCGTCCTCCGCGTAGCGGTAGACGGGCCAGCCGTCCACGGTGACCTGCTCGGAGCCGTCCTCGCGCTGGACCGTGCCCAGGATCGAGGCGTCGCCGTCGAACTCGATGTCGTCGCTGCTGAGGACCGGCGGCCACGCCGTCGCGCAGTCGCCCTCGCAGTTGGAGGCCGGCGGGTCGGCGGTGTCCTCGTCGAACCGGTAGAGGGTGAAGCCCTCGCCGTCGGTGAGGACGTTGCCGAGTTCGGCGTCGTTCGCGGTCTGGAGGACGACCTGCTCGCCGCCGGCGCCTTCGGCGCCCTCGGTGGCGTCCTGTGCCTTCTGGCCGGTGGGCGCGACCGACCACCACGTGCCCGCGGCGCCCTCGCCCTCGGTGTCACCGGGGGCGGCGTCGCCCGCGTAGCGGTAGACCGGCCAGCCGCCGACGGTGATCTGCTCGGTGCCGTCCTCGCGTTCCACGGTGCCCAGCACCGAGGCGTCGCCGGCGAACTCGACGTCGCCGTCGGTCAGGGCGGGCGGCCACTGGGTCTCGCAGTCGCCGGAGCAGTTGCTCGTGGGGGGTTCGGAGCTGTCCTCGTCGAACCGGTAGAGGGTGAACCCCTGGTCGTCGACGAGGGTGACCCCCGCGTCGCCGTCCCCGGAGATCTCCAGGGCCGAGGGGAAGTAGCCGTCGCCGGACTCTGCGGTGGAGTCGTCGGTCGCGGCCTGTCCCGGGGGGTTCACCTGGTCGGAGAACGCCGATGTCAATCCGGCCGCCATCACCAGGCCCGCGGCACCCGCCGCCACGGCGATGAACGTGTTCCTGCGTCTCATCGAAGGCCCTCCATGGGGCTCGCACCGCGGCCCTGGCCCGAGGGGGTGCCCCCTGGGTCGGCCCGCTGCCTTTGCTGTCCCCCACAACACGGGGCGGGGGGCCACCCGGTTCACCCCAATGTGAGAAGGGTGTGTCGGCGCAGGTCGTCGGCGTCGGGAACACCGGAGCGCCGCGTTGGCGGGCGCGGGGAGGAGGCCGCGGAGGGGCGGATCCGGGCCGCGGCGGGCCGGAGCCGGGCCGCGGTGGACGGGGAGCGGCCTATGAGCAGCCGCACTCCGATATGGCGTCGGCGAAGGTGTCGAGGGTCTGGCCCGACGCGGCCTCGTTGTTGGCCATGAACGCGAACGCGAGGAGCCGTCCGTCGTCGTCGTAGACGGTCCCGGCCAGCGTGCTCACCCCGCTGAGGGTGCCGGTCTTGGCGCGGACCACCCCGGCGCCGCCGGCGGCGTCGCTGTCGTGGGAGTACCGCTCCGTCAGGGTCCCGGTGAAGTTCGCCGTGGGCAGCCCCGTGAGCGTGAAGTAGAGGTCGGGGCGGTCGGGGTCGGCGGCGGCCAGCACCAGGTCGACCAGCGCCTTGGCCGTGATGCGGTTGTCGACCGACAGCCCGCTGCCGTCCTCCACGTGCACGTCGTCGATCCCGAGGTCGGCCATGACCTCGTCGACGGCCGCGGACGCGCCCTGGAACGACGGCTCCTCGTCCATGGCGATCGCGGCCTGGCGGGCCAGCGCCTCGGCGACGTTGTTGTCGCTCTCCAGCAGCATCTTCTCGACCAGCGCGGAGATCGGGGCCGAGGCGACCGTCGCGATCCGCCGGGCGGACTCGGGGGCTTCGGCGGGCGACGGGCCGCCCTCGACGGTGATCCCGGCCGCTTCGAGCCGCTCGGCGAACGCGTCGGCCGTGACCTGGGGCGGGTTCTCGACGCGCTCGCTGTAGGACTGGTCGGGGTGGACGCGGCCGCCGTCGAGCATGAGGGCGTGCACCGTGGCGACGCTGCCTTCGTCGACGTAGCTCGGCTTCCACCCGGGGCCCATGTCGGACCCGGGGTAGAGGGTGTCGTCGTAGCCCAGCCGGACGGTGTCGAGCCCCTCGTCCTCCAGCGCGGCGGCGGTGTCCTCGGCGAGCGCCTCCAGCGTGGCCACCCGCGGGTAGGCGCCGGGCTCGATCTCGGCGGTCAGGGTGGGGTCGCCGCCGCCGACGATCACGACCGAATCGCCGTCGAGGACGACGTCGGTGTGCACGCGCGTGTCGGGCCCGGCGGAGTGCAGCACCGTGACGGCCGTGACGACCTTGGTGGTCGACGCGGGGACCGCGCCGTCCTCGGCCTCGCGGTCGAACAGGGGCTCGCCGGTCGCGGCGTCGGCGACATAAGCGGAGAGCCCGTCACTGATACCCGAATCCGACATGGGATCATCGAGCTTGTCCGCCAGCCGGTCCGGGTCGATCCGGTCGGCGTCCTGCGGCGCCACGGCCGGCGCGTCCTGCGCGACGGCGACAGGGTAGGGCATCGCCGCCTGCGGGCGGGACTCGATCACATCCAGCACGACCACGGCCGCCACCAGCACGAATATGTTGAGGATGGCCAAGGCGAGGAGAGCTCGGGCCCGTACCTGCCACACCCCGGCACCTGCCTTCCTGACCTGCGAAAACTTCGAACAGTAGAAGCGACACTAGTCGTAAGGGAAGCCGAGAACAGCATGGAATTCGACGTCACGATCGAGATCCCCAAGGGCGAGCGTAACAAGTATGAGATGGATCACGAGACAGGACGTATCCGGCTGGACCGGATGCTGTTCACCTCGACCAGCTACCCCGCCGACTACGGGTTCATCGAGGGCACGCTCGGCGACGACGGCGACCCGCTCGACGCGCTCGTCCTGCTGAAGCACCCGACCTTCCCGGGGTGCCTCATCCGCTGCCGCGCCATCGGCATGTTCCGCATGCGCGACGAGGCCGGCGGCGACGACAAGCTCCTCTGCGTGCCGGCGACCGACCCGCGCATGGAGCACCTGCGTGACATTCACCACGTGAACGAGTTCGAGCGGTTGGAGATCGAACACTTCTTCACGGTGTACAAGGACCTGGAGCCCGGCAAGTCGGTCGAGGGCGCCACCTGGACCGGCCGGCACGACGCCGAACTGGAGGTCGTCGCCTCGGTGAAGCGCGCCGAGGAGGCCGGGGTGCACGGCGACAGCTCGCACATCAAGGTGGAGGAGTAGGCCGCCACCGGACCGAGGAGCAGGGTGCGACCGCGGAACGACGGGTCGCCCGGCGACAAGGGACGCCGCCGCCGAGAACGCCCCCCGCGGGCCGCGCGGGAGGCGACCCCCGGGCCCGGCCTTCCCTGCCGCACGGGCTCATCCGGCACCCGCATCCGCGGCGTCCCCCTGGTCTCCGGCGGCGCCGCGTCCTTCCGTATCCGTGTCCGCGTCGCTGTCCCGGGGTGCCCCGTCCGTGCCGGTGTCCTCGGGTGCCCCCACGATGCCGGGGGCGTCGGCGGTGCCGCCGACACCGCGGTCCGCCACGGCCAGCAGGTAGACATAGCAGGCCAGCGCGGCGATGAGCAGCGTGCACGCGAGGACGACGAACCCCGGCAGCAGGCGGACGACCGCCGGCCCGTCCGCGTCCCGCCGCTGCGGGACCGGGAAGCCGGCCCGGTCGAAGGAGCCGGCGCGCGTCGCGATGTAGGCGCGCTGGCCGCACCGGTCGACCTGCGCCACCCCGCTGAGCACCCGCACCCGCAGGCAGTCGGGCCGAACGGTACCGAGCGCCGGAGCGTCGGCCGCGAAACCACCGCCGCCGCGCCGTCCTCCCGGGGCATCGGCCGGGGCGCCGCCGTCGTCGCGCCGCCCTTCCGGGCCGTCGAGCCCGGGCGAGGGCCCGGCGCGGTGGCGCGCGCACTCGGACAGGGCGAGGGCGAGCAGCCATTCGCGCAGCCGGGCGGGGTCGCCGAGCCGGTCGATGTGCGCGCGGGCGACGATCAGCGTGTCGCGCAGTATCGCCTGGGCGAGGTCGTGATCGCGCAGGTCGCTCCAGCACGCCTGGTAGATCTCGTCGCCGTGGGCGTCGTAGAGCCGGGCACAGGCGTCGGCCGGGCGTAGGCGCCGCGAACGCAGCGCCAGGACAAGGTCCGGGTCCGTCATGGTTCACGAATTTACGGTTCTTCCCGGGCATCGGCCGTGATCTCGCCGAATCGCGTGCCGTCCCCGGACGTTTCCCGTGATTCCGGGCGCGCCCGGGAGTGTCGGCGCGTCCCGACCTGGTCACCAGGTTGCCGCCCGGCCTGCGCGACGGCCCGCCGCCCGCACCCGGCCGCGGGCGGACCCCGCGGCGTCGAACGGGCTCATGTCCGGATCCGGGCCGTTCGCCACCGGGCGGCTCCGGGGAGCGCGCCGTCCTCCGGGGGCGCCGCGGGCACCACCGAGGCCGCGTTCGAGCCGGCCGGCCGGCGGGTGTGAGCAGGTGTGACGGGTGCGACCGCGCCGGAGCCACCGCACCAGGGAGGAGCGGATCAGCCGAGGCGGGTGTGGGCCGTGTCGGCGAGGACGTCGATGTCACCGGAGCCCAGGACGTCGGGGCGGTCGAGGATGTAGCGGACCGCGGCGCGCGGGCGGGCGATCACCGCGCGTCCCGAGCGCATGACGGGTTCGGGCAGGTGCCCGGCGACCAGGATCACGGGGACGACGGGCGGCCCGGGGTCGGGGCCCGGCGCGCCCAGCACGCGTTCCAGCCGGGCGGCGCGGGCTCCGGCGCGATCGGAGACGCGGTCGGCCGGCTGGCCGCCGATGCGCCACGCGCCCGCGCGGGCCACCACCCGGTACGGCCGTGTCAGGGCCTCCAGCAGATAGGCGCCGCCGGGCCCGATGGCCAGGTGGCGCGACGCGCCGTCGCGGACGAGCCGGTAGCCCCGCCGCTCCAGTTCGCGCAAGGGGCGCTCGGGGCCGCCGCCCTCCGCGGAGGGGACGCGCGGGGCCGCGGTGGCGAGCAGGACGTAGGTGAGGGCCGTGAGCCCGGCCACCAAGAGGCCGGCGCGCCAGTCGATGAACCCCGTGGCCATGACACCGGCACCGACCGCGATCAGCGCGCGCACCGCGAACCGCGCCTTCCGGGCGCCGGGGGCCGCGGTGGGCCCCCCGGCGGAACCGGGGCGGATCGATCCGCCGTCCCCCACCACTCACCTCCGGCACATCCCGCACAGGCGGGGTGTGTGCTCATCCGACGTGCGGGCGCTGCCGCCCCCCGCGCCGACCGGGATGCGGGCTCGGTCGCCGTTGACCACGCGTTCCGCGCGAAGCGGTCCGCCGTGCTCGTGTCCGGTACCGGCCGTCCGGCCCGGATGACGCTCGCCCGGCGCGTTCGCCGCCCTGGTAAGGCGGCCCGACGCCGGGCACCCTAATGCCATCACCGAATACCGGGGCATCGCAATGTGTTTGCGAAAAATTGGTCCCGACGGATACCCATATTCCGGGCGGGCAGAGGTCGTCCGATCAGCGGTCGGAGACCACGGCACGCCCGCAGTGACACATCCGACACGCACGGGCGGGCGATCGGGTTGACACCTCCGCGGCGACTTGATGTCCTTACGCGCATGCACCCGCGCACCCGCCTGGTCCGGACCGTCATGGCTCGAAGCGCCCTTGTGGCCGCTCGCCGTGTGGCCGGTGCGCTGTGTCCGTGTCCTTCGTGTCGCGGCGACCGCTGAGCCGGACCGCCTTCCGCGTACCCGCTCGATCCGCCGCTCCCCCGGGGCCTGTCTCCGTGCCCTGTGGATCCGCCCGCTGATGCGTTCCCACGTTCGCGGGCGAGACGTGCGGACCACCGCCCGTTTCCACCCGCCGGCGCCGCCGTCCGCGTACCCGAGTCCGCGTACCCGGCGCCCGGCCCCATGAAGGACCGTCCCACGTGTCGTACGACCTTTCCGCGCCCGCCCGCCCGTCCTCTGGCACGGTCGGCGCGCCATCGCGCCCGCACCGGGCCGCACCCCGCCCCGATCCGTCCCCGGCACGCGACGCCCACCCGGCCGCCCGGATACCCGGGCCGGCCCCCGCTCCCCCGGTGTCGCCGGAGGGTATCGGCGACATCACGCAGGCCGGGCACACCAGCGGCTACGCCCACCTGGCCGGGCGCGGAGTGCCCACGGTGGGACGGCTGGTGGCCGCCGCCCGCACGGCGTCGGCCGCACTCGTGCGGCCCACCCTGTGGCCCCGCCGGCGCGACCACTGGCAACCCGCGCCGCGCGCGGCCCGGCGCGGCGTGACCGGCAGGATGAAGGTGACCGCCGCCGTCCTGGAACCGAACGGGTTCACGGCCGTTCCGGCCGACGGCGCGCACCGCCCCGCGGTCCTGCGCCTGGCGCACGGCCGGGCGCACCTCGTGGCGGTCGCCGACGGCGGCGAGATGCTCGCGATCCAGGAACTGGCGCCGGGCCGCACGCGCGTCCTGGGCTCGGGTGACGGCTACCGGCTGATCAACACCGGAACCGAGCCCGCCGTGGTCGTGCGGGTCACGGTGTAGCCCACGGGATTCCCCGCGCCCGGCATCGACCGACGCCGGGCGCGGGGCCCGGGTGTCCACCGGTGCCGGGCGCGTGCCCGGGCCGGACGGACGTGCGGCCCGGACGCGGTCGGGGCTCATTCCCGCGGTTTCCCGGCGGCGGCGCGCAGGGCGTCGTCGACGGCCTCGATCTGCCGCAGCAGCCCCGCCATGCGCTGGCCTTCGGCCATGTAGGCGTGCATGACCTGGTCGATGGCGTGCGTGGGCAGGTGGTCGCGCAGATCGACCCGGGTGGTGCGGTACCCCTGGCGCGCGCCTTCGAGCGCGGCGGCGACGTGCTGGCGGGCGAGCCGGGAGAGCGCGACCGGATGGCGGCGCAGCACCCCCTGCAACCGGTAGTCGGCGGGCACGTGGTCGAACAGCCAGACGACGGCGGTCTGCTCGAAGGACTCCGACCCGGGCGGATGCACACTCGCCGGCCAGTCCGGGGACAACTGCTGGTCGGACATGCTCCCAGCATACCCACCGCATCGCACACACGTTCGACGCGGACGGCGCGGGTTCGGGGGGAGGCCGGACCGGGGCCCGGATCGCGGGCCCCGGTGGGAGTGGTCACCCCTGGGCCTCCTCCCGTGCGGCGGCGGTGCCCTCCTCCTCGCTCTCGCGCCGCTCCACCTCCACCCGGATCGCGTATTCGGCGGCGTCGACCGCCGCGCGGGCGGTGATCGCGTTCGTGTGCGCCCGATCCAGTTCGTCGAGCGCTATGCAGTCGAACGACACGCGGGCATCGTGGATCGCGGCTTCGAGTTGGCGGGACGCTTCGTGCAGGCTCATCCGGATATCCCCCTATCCCTCTGGGCTGTGCGGCTCGGGGCCGCGCGTTCCGGTACGCGCCCCGCTGGGGGCGAGGCACGCGTTACGGATGCGTACCCGTGTGATCCGACCTCATGTCTGCGCGCCCGAGAACGCCCGCGCCGCCGCTCTTCCGGCCGTGCCGGATCGCGTCCGGCCGTGCCAGATGGGTCACGTCCCCCGGTCGCGCGCGGCGCCGCGCTCCGCGTCCGGCGATCCCCGCCCCCGGCGCCCCGCGCCTGCGCACCGCCCGTTCGCCGCCCGTTCGCCGCCCGGGACCGCCCCTCCGCCACTCCCCGGGACGGCGCCCGGATGATCGGGCGGCCGCGCCGATCGGCCCTGGTGCGTCGGCGTGCGCCGTTAGCATGGCCCTGACCCAGAGAGGCAGGGAAGGCACATGCGCAACCGCTATCCGGGAAGCTGCACCACTTGCGGGACGGCCGTCGCGGCCGACGCCGGTGTCGTTCTCAAGGAGGACGGGCGGTGGCGCACCTACTGCGCGGAGCACGAGCCGAAGCCCGAAGCGCCTCCGCGCGGCGACCACCTCGGCTGGCACACCGGCGACCTCGCCGGGTTCGACTCCGAGACCTCCTCCAACGTCCCCCGTGACGCGTTCCTGGTGTCCGCGGCGCTGGTCGACACCACCGGGGCCACCCGCACCTGGCTGGTCGACCCCGGCGACCGCGAGATCCCCGAGGACGCCGTGGCGGTGCACGGCATCTCCACCGAGCGCGCCCGCGACGAGGGGATCCGCGCCGAGGACGCGCTGGAGGAGATCGCCGACTCCCTGGCCGGGCACCTGCTCGCGGGGCGCGGCCTGGTCATCTTCAACGCGCCCTTCGACCTCGTCGTCCTCGCCGAGGAGCTGCGGCGCTACGGGATGAAGTCGATCGACGACCGGCTCTCCGGCCCGCCCTCGGCCATCATCGACCCCCTGGTCATCGACCGCGGCGTCGATCCCTACCGCCGCGGGGCGCGCAACCTCGGTGCCATGTGCGCGTTCTACGGCGTCGACCTGACCGACGCCCATTCGGCGCACGGCGACGCCGTGGCCTGCCTCGAGGTGGCCCGCGAGATCGGCGCGCGCCGTCCCGACATCGCGTCGCTCGGCCTGGCCGAGCTCCACCAGCGCCAGATCGACTGGGCGGCCGAGTACGCCCGCAGTCGCCAGGAGTGGCTGGACCGCCGCCGCCCCGGGCACGGCAGGGTGATCGACGGAAGTTGGCCCATCTCGGCCATCTGACCGGCCCCGCGCCGCTGCGAACGCGGCCCCGCGGCCCGTACGGCCCTTCGGGGGGCCGTGCGGGCCGTTCGCGCACGGTCGCCCGGGGGCCCGCTGCCACCTGCGGGGGTGCCCGGCCGGGTTCCGCTCCGCACCGCCTTATGGGAGCCCCGCACACGCCGCGGCGCCGCGGCCGGACCGCCGACGGCCGCACTTCTCCGCGCGTGCCCGATTAGCCCCGAAGGCCCAAAAGGTCACTGTTTTACCTTTGAACCACTACGCTGGGCAGCCGCGCGCTCTGGAGGCGACCCCTCCACCGCGCGGCGCAGCGCACGCCCGGGCCCGCGCGCCGACCACCGCCCCGCCGATACCGGCGGTGCCCTGACCGGTTCCGGACGACACGGGCGAGGCGCGTGGCGCAGTGTGACCCACTCGTCGCACTATTGACCGATACACGACGATGCTGTGCGCCGAATGCGGCCGCGACGCGGTGCGAACGACGCGTTCGAGAACTCCCTGGAGGGGTAAGAAGCGCCTGTTTCACAGCACTTGTGCTGGATGCGATGCGTTCGCGCGTCGGCTGAGGCCGCGGCGCGGATAGCGACGCGGTCCGGCGCGCACTGCGAGAGGAGGCGGCGCCCCAGGCGCCGATCAACGTGGCGGACAACAACAGCAATAGACCCCCGGGGGACGGCTCAGACGCCCCCGTTGGAGAATCCAACGTCACGGCCGTGAACGAGCCGTATACGACGGAGGACCTGCTCTGGGAGCCCCCGCTCCACGGGGCCGCAGACCGGTCCAAGCCCCGGACCGACTGGCTCGTCTTCACCGTCGCCGCCGCGGCCGCGCTGGCGTTCCTGGCCTGGGGCGTGTCCTCGGCCGAAGGACTCGGCACGATCGCCGGATCCGCTCTCACCGGACTGATCCACTACGGCGGCTGGGCCTTCGTGCTCGCCGCCTCGGCGTTCGTCGTCATCGCCCTCTGGCTGGCCTTCAGCCGCTACGGCAACATCCGGCTCGGCCGCGACGACGAAACCCCTGAGTACAACACGATCTCGTGGATCTCCATGCTGTTCGCCACCGGCATGGGGATCGGCCTGATGTTCTTCGGCGTGTCCGAGCCGATGGCCCACATGCTGGAGCCGCCGCCCGGCACCGGCGGGGGCTCCGAGGCCCAGACCGCCGCCACCGCCATGGCGACCACGATGTTCCACTGGTCGCTGCACCCGTGGGCCATGTACGCGGTCGTCGGCCTGGCGATCGCCTACGGCACCTACCGGCGGGGCCGCCGCCAGCTCATCAGCGCGGCCTTCACCCCCCTGATCGGCAAGCGCGCCGCCAACGGGCCCATCGGCAAGGCCATCGACGTGCTGGCCATCTTCGCCACCCTCTTCGGTTCGGCGTGCTCCCTGGGCCTGGGCGCACTCCAGATCGCCGGCGGGTTCCTGGAGATCGGCCTCATCGAGGGGATCAGCGTCAGCTTCCTGACCGCCATCATCGTCGCCCTGGCCGTGTGCTTCGTGGCCTCGGCGGTGTCGGGGATCGACAAGGGCATCCAGTGGCTGTCCAACGCCAACATGCTGATGGCCGCCCTGCTGCTCATCTTCCTGCTCGCCGTCGGGCCCACCGTCTACATCTTGAACCTGGTCCCCACCACCCTCGGGACCTACCTCCAGGACTTCTTCACCATGGCCGCCCGCACGGAGGCCAGCGACGGCGACGCCGCGCCCTTCCTCCAGAGCTGGACGATCTTCTACTGGGCGTGGTGGATCTCCTGGACCCCGTTCGTCGGGATGTTCATCGGCAAGATCAGCCGCGGCCGGACCATCCGCCAGTTCGTGGCCGGTGTCATCATCGTCCCCTCGGTGGTCAGCCTCATCTGGTTCGCCATCATGGGCGGCACCGCGATCAACCTGTTCGAGAACGGGTCCGACTTCTTCGACCCGGCCAACCAGGAGGCCAGCCTCTACGGCCTGCTCGGGAACTTCCCGTTCGCGACCGTCGTCAGCGTCCTGGTCGCCGTGCTCGTCGCGGTCTTCTTCATCACCGGCGCCGACTCCGCCTCGATCGTCATGGGAACCCTGTCCCAGCGGGGGGCGAACGACCCCAAGACGTGGATCACCGTGTTCTGGGGCGTGCTGATGGCCGCCGTCGCCGGGGTCATGCTCGCGGTCGGGATCGTCACGGCCGGGCCCGATGGCGACCAGGGCGGCGCGCTCACCGGCCTGCAGAACCTGACCATCCTGGTGGCGGCCCCCTGGACGGTCGTCATGCTGCTGCTGTGCGTGGCGCTCATCAAGGACCTGCGCAAGGACCCGCTGATCGTGCGCGGGCACAAGGCGCAGGAGGTCGTCACCGCCGCGGTGGTGACGGGTGCCCAGGAGTACGACGGCGACTTCCAGCTGGAGATCTCCGCGGTCGACGAGGTCCCGGTGTCCGTGCCGGAGGAGGCGTCGACCGGGGCCCACATCCACGGCCCGAGTTCCGAATGCCCCGAAGAGGGCAAGGACAAGCGGCCCGACGGCGGCTCCGCACCGGAGCCGACCGCCCCGGCGCCCGAGTAGCGTCCCCGCTTCTACCCGGACGCCGATAGCGCGAAGGGGCCTTTCCCGCCGACCGCGGGGAGGGCCCCTTCGCGCTGCCGGGGGGCAGGGCGGCCCCCGCCCTCCCCGCATGCCGGGGCTCCGGCGGGGTAGCGGACCGCACGGCAACCGTCACGACGACCGCATCCGAGGTGCCACATGCTGCAACTCATCGCGATCCTGCTGGTGATCTGGCTCGTCCTGACCCTGATCGGCATCGTGTTCAAGGGCCTGATCTGGCTCGCGGTCATCGGCGTCATCCTGTTCGTGGCGACCGCCCTGTGGGGCTGGTGGCAGAAGCAGAAATCCTCCTGACCCCGCCGCGGCCTCCGCCCCCTGCGGCTCAGGTGCGCAGGCCGATCGTCGCGCTGGCCCGCCGCTGGTCGGTGGGCAGCCACGGCAGCGGCACCAGGCCCGTGAGAAACCCGTAGTCGCCGGCCAGTCGCCGATCGGCCTCGCTGTGCCCGGCGTGCACCTGCCCCCACCACGCGGCGATGTCGGCCCACCCCGGCGCGGACAGCGACCCGCCCGTGTGCTGCACCGACAGCGCGGCCGACAGGTTGGCGAACCGCAGGCGCTGCTCCAGCGGCCACCCCGCCAGCGTCCCCACGATGAACGCCGCCCCGAACACGTCCCCGGCGCCCGTGGTGTCGACCGCGTCGAGCACCAGCCCCTCGACCGCGGCGGTCTCGCCGCTCACCTGGTCGACCGCCAGCGCCCCGCGCGGGCCGTCGGTGACCACGGCCACCGGGACGTGCTCGGACAGCGCCGAAAGCGCCGAGGCCGGGCTGCCGGTCCGGGTGTAGGACATCGCCTCGATCGCGTTGGGCACGAACGCGTGGCAGTGCTTCAGCTGCTCCAGGACCGAGCCGTCCCACCGCTGGCTGTCGTCCCAGCCCACGTCGGCGAAGATCCGCGCCCCGCTGCCCGCCTGGTCGAGCGCCCACTCCGGCAGGTCGGCGTCGGGGCGCAGGCTGACGAAGACCGCCCGCGCCTGCGGCAGCGCCCGCGCCATCTCCGCCGGCGGGACGGGTGACGGGTGCTCGTGGGTGACCATGCTGCGGTCGCCGCGGTAGGCCAGGGACACCGTGAAGGGCGAGTGCCAGTCGGGGATCCGCCGCGACGCGGTCAGGTCCACCATCTCCTGTGTGCCCAGCGTCTCCCAGGAGAAGTCGCCGTAGACGTCCTCGCCGAAGGCCGCCGCGACCGCGGTGCGCAGCCCCAGGCGCGACGCCGCCACCGCCAGGTTGGCCACCCCGCCCGGGCACGACCCCATGCCCTCGGCGCCGACCTCCGTGCCCGATGCCGGCGCCGACGCCAGCCCGGTGAGGACGATGTCGAAGAACACCGTTCCGCTCAGCGCCAGGTCGATGGCGGGACTGTCGGGTTCGCGCTCACCCGCCAGTACGTCCCGCGGTTCGCCCACGAGCGGCGTCGACTCCAGGTCGGCCGCCTTCTTGCCCTTCGGTCCGCCTCCAGTGTGCTCGCGCCCCTGAGTCGCCATCGCCTATCCCCGCCCCCGGTCGTATGAGGTGTAGGAGTGCAGGGTACGCAAGGTCGCCCCGTTCGCGCGCCCCGCAGGGGGCCGTGATCGCCGGGAAACGCCGCTGGCACTACGGTGGACGCGGCGACGGACCGGCGAAGGGGGACGGCACAGTGCGATTGACGATCCTGGGCGGGGGCGGGTTCCGGGTCCCCCTGGTCTACCGGGCACTGCTCGCCGACGGCCTGCGCGACGACGCCGTCATCACCGAGGTGGTGCTCTACGACACCGACCCGCGGCGGCTGTCGGCGATCGGCGCCGTCCTGGAGCGCCAGCGCGACGCCCACCGCACGCGGCACGGCGCGCTGCCGCGCCCCGACGTCCGCGCCGAGACCGACCTGGACGCGGCGCTCGACGGCGCCGGCATGGTGTTCTCCGCGATGCGCGTGGGCGGGATGGCCGGCCGGGTCCTCGACGAGCGCGTGGCCCTGTCGGCGGGCGTCCTGGGCCAGGAGACCGTCGGCGCCGGCGGGATCAGCTACGGGCTGCGCACCCTCCCGGTCGCGCTGCGCGTGGCCCGCGCCGTCGCCGAGCGCGCGCCCGAGGCGTGGGTGGTGAACTTCACCAACCCGGCCGGGCTGGTCACCGAGGCGATGTCGGGGGTGCTCGGCGACCGCGTGGTCGGGATCTGCGACTCCCCCACGGGCCTGGCCCGCCGGGCGGCGCGGGCCCTGCGCCTGGACCCTGCCGCGGTGCGGGCCGACTACGCCGGCCTCAACCACCTCGGGTGGCTGCGCGGGCTGTGGTCGGGCGGGCACGACCGGCTGCCCGATCTGCTCGCCGACACCGAGGCGCTGGAGTCCTTCGAGGAGGGGCGGCTGTTCGGCGCCGCCTGGCTGCGCGCCATCGGGGCGCTGCCCAACGAGTACCTGCACTACTACGACCTCGCCCGCGAGGCGCGGGCCGAGGCGCTGGACGCCGCGCAGACCCGCGGCGAGCAGATCGTCGGCCAGCAGGCGGCGTTCTACCGGGCGGCGGCCGACCGCCCCGATGAGGCGTTCACCCTGTGGGACCGCACGCGCGTGGAGCGCGAGGCGACCTACATGGCCGACAACCGGCGCGCGGCCGGCGGGTTCGAACGGGCCGAGGAGGACCTCGACGGCGGCGGGTACGAGGAGGTCGCCCTCGCGGTGATGCGCGCGGTCGCGCGCGACGAGCCCGCCCGGCTCATCGTCGACGTCCGCAACCGCGGGGCGCTGCCCGGGCTCGACGCCGACGCGGTGGTGGAGGTCCCGTGCCTGGTCGACGCCTCGGGCGCGCGTCCGCTGGCCGCGGCCCCCCTCGACGGCCGCCAGATGGCGCTGGTGCACGCGGTGAAGTCGGTGGAGCGCGACGTCATCGAGGCCGTCCGCACCGGCTCGCGCACCCCCGCGCTGCGGGCGTTCGCCACCCACCCGCTGGTCGATTCCGTGGCCACCGCCCGCACCCTGCTCGACGGCTACCTCGGCGCGTTCCCCGACCTGGCCCGCACCCTGCCGCACCCGTAGGCCGCCGCCCCCGAGCCGCACGAGAAGCCGGCGGCCCGGAAGAGCATGCGCGGCCCGCCGGCACCGGGGGTACCCCCGGTCGCCGGGACGGGGCTCGACGGACCCCGCGGACCGCGGAGGAAGAACGGCGCCGCCGGCCGGCCGGAGCGCGGGCCTCAGCCGGCCCGGCCGTCGCCGATGCGGGCGACGAGTGCCGCCGCCCGGTCCTCGGGGAGCCCTGTGGCGGCGCGCACGGCCGCGACCGCGTCGGCGCCGCGGCCCTGCGCCAGCAGGCCGCGGACGAGCTCCAGGGTGTCGTCGGGCAGCGGCCGGCCGGTGCCGGGCTCCGGGTCGCCGGGGTCCAGCAGCGTGTAGCCGCCGGGCGCGGGCACCGGCTCGGCGGCGGGAACGGGGCCGGGCGCCGCCGGAGGCGGCTCGTCGCCGGCCCCCAGCCGGTCGGTCACGACGGCGCCCACGCGCAGCACGACCACCGCCGCCAGCACCACGAGCACCATCAGCAGGAACCCCATGCCGGGGTCCCTACCCGGCCCGGCGCGGCTCAGTCCCGGTGCGGGCGGTCCCGCCGCGACATCGTGCTCATCGCCGCCGCCACGGCCGCCGACGGCGCCCGCGACCACTTCCGCCCCCCGGGACCGCGACCGGCCTGAGCCCCCGGGGCCCACCGCCACCCCCTCGGCCGCCCGACCCGTCGGATCGCGCCCTGTGCACCTCCACCCCCGATACGGCCGGTTCTCCCGAAGCCGCGGCGAGGGGCGCGGCGACCCGCGAGCAGCCCGCGGCGGGTCGACGGACCGGCGGACCGGCGCGACGAGCGGCGGGGCCGCCCGCGCACGCCGCTCAGTCCGCGCCGATGTCCTCGGGCAGCAGGGTCCTCAGCTCGTCGACCGACGGCTCCCGGCCGGCGGCCAGGCGCTCGATCCGGCGGGACTGGCGGGTGATGCCCGCCTCCACCAGCTTGCGGACCTCGCGCCCGTTGCCGTCGGCGAACCGGTCGGCGTGCGCCGCCAGGTATGCGGCCACCGTGTCGGCGGTCTCGTCGGGCACGGCGAAGTCGCCCGCCCCCGCCATGCCGCGGAAGATGTCGACCAGCTCGGCGGCCGTGAACGGAGCGAAGGTGATCGTGCGGGAGAACCGCGAGGCCAGACCCGGGTTGGTGGCCAGGAAGCCGAGCATCTCCCCGGTGTAGCCGGCCGCGATCACCACGACCTCGTCGCGGTGGTCCTCCATGAGCTTGATCAGGGTGTCCACGGCCTCGCGGCCGAAGTCGTGCCCGCTGGCGCCCTCGCGCGCCAGGGCGTAGGCCTCGTCGATGAACAGCACCCCGCCGCGCGCGCTGTCGAAGACCTGGCGGGTGAGCTGGGCGGTCTCCCCCACATAGCGCCCGACCAGGTCGGCCCGGCTGGCCTCGACCACCTGCCCCTGGGCGAGCACCCCCAGCGCGGCCAGCAGCTCCCCGTAGATCCGCGCGACCGTGGTCTTGCCGGTGCCCGGCGGCCCGGCGAAGACGAGGTGCCGCGACGGGGACGCCGCCTGGAGCCCGGCGGCCTGCCGGCGCCGCGACGCCGAGATGAGGTTGATCAGGTCGGCGACCTCGCGCTTGGCCTCGGCCAGGCCGACCATGGCGTCGAGCCGGCCGAGCAGGGCGGCGGCCTGCTCGCGGTCACGCGGCGCGCCGACCCGCGAGGCGAGCCCGGTCTCGATGATCCCCTCCAGGTCGGCGGCGGTGAGCAGGGCCAGGCTATCGGCGTCGAGGACCGCGCCCTCCTGGGAGAGCCGGACGGCCTGGCGCTGGATCGCCGCCTCGAAGATGCGCCGGGCCTCACGGCCGTTGCCGAACGTCTCGTCGCGGTGCATGCGCCGGAAGTGCCGGGTGAACAGGTCGGCGACGCCGTCGTCGAACACGTACCCCTGCCGGTGCGCCATGCCCGCGGCGATGACGGAGAGGTCATCGGGGCTGTAGTTCTCGAAGTCGATGACGCGGGAGATCCGCGACCTGAGCCCGGGGTTGGCTCCGACGAACTCCCGCATCTCGCTGGAGTACCCGGCGAAGACCACGACGACCTCGTCGCGCATGTCCTCCATCAGCTTGATGAGGGTGTCGATCGCCTCCTGGCCGAAATCCGAGCCGGAGCCGAACCTGCGGGAGAGCGTGTACGCCTCGTCGATGAAGAGCACGCCGCCGCGGGCCTTGGCGAACAGGTCCGCGGTCTTCTTGGTGGTGCCGCCCAGGTGTTCGGCCACCAGGTCGGCGCGCGACGCCTCGATGAAGCGGCCCTGCTCCAGCACCCCCAGCGAGCGCAGGATGCGCCCGTACAGCCGCGCGACCGTGGTCTTGCCGGTGCCGGGCGGGCCCGAGAAGACGAGGTGGCGGCCGACGCTGAGCGCGGGCAGCCCGGCCTCGCGCCGCTTCTCGCTGACCTGCTGGAAGCTGACGAGGGCGCGGACCTCCCGCTTCACCCCCTCCAGCCCGATCATGGCGTCGAGTTCGGCCAGCAGCTCGGGCAGCGGCTGCGGCGCGCCGCCGGCGCGCGCCTGGGCCGCGGCGTCGGCCCTGGCCCGGACCCGCCCGGCGGCCCCGGTGACCTCGGTGCGCTCCAGGCGCAGCCCGGGATGGTGCTCGCCCTCGATGACCAGGCCTTCGTCGACCTCCAGGGTGCACCCGATGAACTGGAGGCGGCTGCCGTCGTCGAGGTAGGCGGCGGAGCGGCTGGAGCCCGAGACGGTGCAGCCCTCGATGGTGACCGTGCTCTCGCCGGTGGCGGCGACGCCGATGCCCATGCGGCCGGTCACGGTCGAGTCGCGCAGCCGGAGGGTGGCGTGATCGACGAGGATCCCCTCCCTGGCGCACGCGGTCAGGGTGGAGCGGACGATGTCGGCGTGGCCCGCCTCGCGGACGGAGATCCCCATCTCGGTGCACGACTCCACGTGGACGTCGATGAGTTTGAGCGTGGAGCCCAGCGCGTCGATCCCGTACCCGGTGTCCTTGACCACCACGGATTCCATGGTGACGGTGGAGGCGTCGTCGACCCGGACGGCCGTCGCGGGACTGCCGGTGATCTCGGCGTTGCGCAGTTCCAGCCGGGCGCGGCGCACGTGGACGCCGGCGTGGTCGGGGTTGCCCGCGCCCTGGACGCGCAGGCCGGAGGCCGTCACCCGGGCGTCCTGGAGGACGACACCGTTGTTCCCCGTGCCGGAGATGTGGGTCCCCGTCAGCCGGGCCGTGCCGTCGATGACGCTGACCCCGGTGGCGGCGGGACGGGTGATCCGCACGTCCGTGCAGACCAGGTCGGCTTCGTGGCACATCACCCCGGCATTGGGCGAGTCCGTGATGTCGCAGTCGGTGAGGACGGCGTTGCCGGCCTGCGCGACGTGGACGCTGTTGCGGCCCTCTCCGCCGCCGGTGACCCGGCAGCCGCTGAGGGCGGCCGCCGACCCGGTGACGTGGACCGGCTGTCCGCTGCCGCCGGTGATCTCACAGTTGTGCAGCTCCGCCGTCGACTTCTCTCCGATGTAGACGGCGGACGAGGCGGCGTTGCCGCCGCTGATCCGGCTGTCGCGGATCACCGGTGACCCGCCGATGATGTAGACCGTGTGGTTCCCGCGGTACCCGGTGAACTCGCAGTCCCTGACGACCGGCGATCCCCCGGCGCTGACGGCGAGCCTGGCCATGTCGAACCGGCACCCCGACGCAGATCCGCCCGAGCCGAGGAAGTCGGCGCCGGAGCCGATGAACGCGCACCCCTCCAGGTCCATCCAGGCGTCCTTGGCCGTGACGTCGTGGTGTGCCGTGAACGTGCAGCCGACCGCCTTGAGCGATGCCCCCGGGTCGACGTAGACCACCGGGTATTCGGCGCTGTCGCCGCGGACGGTCAGGGTGTAGGTCTCCAGCCGGCCGAAGACCCGGAAGGCGTTGCCGTCCCCGCCGCGGGTGATCGTCACGGTGCCCGGGCCGGCGGCGGGAACGATGATGACGTTCCGGTCGATCGTCAGGCCCGGCTCGATGTAGTGGCCCGGATCGACGTGGATGTACAGGTCGGAATCGGCGTAGGAAGGTGTCGCGAGCGCCTGTGCCAGGCTCGGAAACGCCCACGGGTCGCCGCCCTGTGACACCCGGACCGTTTGCATCCTCACGCTCCTCGGGGCGCAGTGCCCGGCCGCACCGGCGGCGTGGGCTTCGAACAGTGCGAGCCGTGCGATATGTACCGTATCGACGTTGCGGCCAGGCTGTTTCAGCTCTCCGGGCGGGTCGCCGCCCGAAGGGGCCGACGGGAGGAGCGGCAGGCCCGGGACCAGGCCCGGAAACGACGAAGGGCCCGGTACCCGGCCGCTTCCGCGACCTGGTCCGGACCCTCATCCGAGCCGCCTGTCGGAATCGAACCGACGACCTATTCATTACGAGTGAATCGCTCTGCCGACTGAGCTAAGGCGGCGCTACCCGGATGCAGCCCCGTTCGCACGGAGCGGCACCATTCTAGCGGGTTCCGCGACCGCCCGGCACCGTGCGGCGGCACGCCGCCCCTCTCATTCCGGGCACACCGTGCCGTCCTCGGGGACCTCTCCGTCGAGCAGGTAGGCGTCCACCGCCGCGTCGACGCACGCGTCGCCGGTCCGGTAGGCGGTGTGCCCGTCTCCCTCGCGGGTCAGCAGCACCCCCGATTCCAGCCGCCCGGCCAGGGCCTCGGACCACGCGTAAGGCGTCGCGGGGTCGCGCGTTGTCCCCACGACCAGGATCGGGTCGGCGCCCGCCCCTGTCAGGGGCGCCGGTTCCGCCACCGCCTCCTGCGGCCAGTACGCGCACGGCAGCGCACCCCAGGCGAGGGTCGGCCCGAAGATGGGGGACTCCGCCGCGGCCTCGGCCGCCGCCTCCTCGTAGGCGTCGATGTCGCGCGGGCTGGGGTGGTCGGCGCAGTTGACCGCGACGAGCGCGGCGGTGGAGTTCTCATACGCCCGTTCCGAGTCCCGGTCGTAGAGGCGGTCGCCGAGGCGCAGCAGGGCGGTGCCGTCGCCCTCGAAGGCGTCGGCGAGCGCGGTGCGCACCTGCGGCCAGAAGCTCTCGCTGTAGAGGGCGGCCACGATGCCGGTCTCGGCCCGGGTGCGGTTGACCTCGCGGCCGTCGCCGAGGTCGTTGCGCAGCGGCTCGCGGGCGGCGCCGGAGAGCAGCCCCTCGATCCGTTCGGTCGCCGATTCGACGGTGTCGTCCGGGCCGCCGAGCGGGCAGTCGGACCGGCGCAGGCAGTCGGTGATGAACGCCCGCAGGGCGGTCTCGAACCCGCTCGCCTGCTGCACGCTCAGCTCCAGCTGGTTCACCGACGGGTCCACGGCGCCGTCGAGCACGAGCGCGCGCGCCCGGTCGGGGAACAGGTCGGCGTAGAGCGTGCCGATGTAGGTGCCGTAGGACTTGCCGAGGTAGGTGAGGCGGTCGTCGCCGAGCACCGCGCGCAGCACGTCCATGTCCCGGGCGACGTCGGCGGTGCCCATGTGCGGCATGAGGTCGCCCGAGGACTCCCAGCAGGCGTCGACGAACTCGCGGTTGCCCTGCTCCACCTGGCGCAGGCCCTCGTCGGTCAGCTCCGCGACGTCGCCGTCCTCGCTGTCGTACTCGGCGCCGAGGAAGTCGTCGAGGTCCTCGCGGTCCAGGCAGGTGACCGGGGAGCTGCGGCCCACGCCCCGCGGGTCGAAGCCGACGACGTCGTAGCGCTCGCGGACCTGCTCGCTGACGATCCCGGTGGCCGAGCCGGCGTAGTCGTAGCCCGACCCGCCGGGCCCGCCGGGGTTGACGACCAGCGAGCCCTCGCGCGCGCCCGCGGCGGGCAGCCGCTTGACCGCGATCTCCAACCGCGGCCCGCCCGGGTCCTCGTAGTCGAGCGGCACCTCGAAGGCGCCGCACTCGAACCCGGCGTCGCATTCCTCCCAGGAGATCTCCTGGCCGTGGAACTCCGCGAGCGGATCGCCCTCCTCCCCTTCCGGACCGCCGGAGGGGGCGGGGGCGCATCCCGCCGCCAGGAGAGCGGCCAGCACCGCCGGCACGGCGCCGCGCGCCCATCGCGTCGTGTTCACGCAACCCCGTCCTCATCGGTGTCGGCGGGCCGGAGGGGATCCGGTCCCGCGTGTCCCGGCCGCGACCCGCTCGCGCGCCGGCCCGGGTCCGTTGTCGGCGACGTCATCCCAGGTACAGCGCCGCGGTCATGGCCTCCATGGCGATCTGCGGGTGCACGTTGGCGCCGATGCGCCCGCGGCACTCCATGATCGCGTCGATCCGGCGCAGGGTGGCCCGGGGGGTCGAGGCGCCCGCGACCCGGGTGAGGTCGGCCTCGTGGGTGCCGGTGGACAGTTCCACGCGGGCGCCCATCTGGATCGCCAGCACATCGCGGTAGAACGCCACGAGATCCATCAGGGCGAGGTCGTAGGTGTCGCGCTTGATCCTGGTGGCCCGGCGCTTCTGCCGCTCCTCCAGGTCCTTCAGCGCGCCCGCGGCACCGCGTACCGCCTTGGCCACGCCCTTGCCGGTGGAGCCCTCCCCGAACGCCGCCTTGAGGTCGGAGCGCTCCTGGTCGTCCAGTGCCCCGGTGATGGCCTTGGCCTCGGACTCGGCGAGCTCGTACAGGCGCGCCGCGGCCGACACGCAGGAGCCGATGCCGTCGAGGCGCGCGGGGATGGACAGCACCTCCGAGCGGCGCTCACGCGCGTCGGGATCGGTGGCCAGCCGCCGGGCCCGCTCGACCTGCCCGGCCGCGGCCCGCGCCGCCTCGGCCGCGGTGCCGGGGTCGACGCCGTCGCGGACCAGGGCGTCGACCACCGCGCGGGTGGGCGGGGTGCGCAGGGTGACCAGGCGGCAGCGGGAGCGGATGGTGACGAGCAGGTCCTCGGCGGTGGGCGTGCACAGCAGCCACACCGTGCGCGGGGACGGTTCCTCGACCGCCTTGAGCAGGGCGTTGGACGCGGCCTCGGTGGCGCGGTCGGCGTCCTCGAACAGCACCACCCGGAACCGCCCGCCGGTGGGCCGCGAGGCCGAGCGCAGCACGAGGTCGCGGGTCTTGTCGACGCCGAAGCTCAGTCCGCTGGGGCGCACGTAGAGGACGTCGGGGTGGGTTCCGGCGAGCACCTGGTGGCAGGAGTCGCAGTGGCCGCACCCGCCATCGGGGCATTGCAAGGCGGCGGCGAAGGCCCGTGCCGCCTCGGCCCGCCCGGACCCCGGGGGGCCGGTGAACAGCCAGGCGTGGGTCATGCCGCCGCCGGAACCGCCGGCCAGCCGGTCGGCCGCCGCGGCCGCGGCGGCGCCGAGCTGCCCGGCCACCGTGTCCTGGCCCACCAGGTCGTCGAAGACGCTCATCGTGCCCCAGCATAAGAGGAACGGACGACGGCCGTGGGCCGACCGTGCAGACGGGACACCCGGAACGGGCGGAATCCGCGGCGCCGCCGGAACGGCCGGGCAACGCGAACGCCCCGGGACGGTGGCCGTCCCGGGGCGCGCGGTGCCGGAGGTGCCATCGGCACCCGACGGGCGGTGTCAGTCCCTGATGATCGGCATCATCCCGGTGATCGCCTCGGCGTCCTGCGGGACCGGGTCGGGCAGCAGCGGGCGGACCCGCCGCTGGATCTCGCGGAGGATCTGCTCCTGCGGCTCACGGGCGTCGAGCACGAGATAGCGGCCGGAGTCGCGCTCGGCCAGCTCCCGGAAGCCCTTGCGCACCCGGGTGTGGAACTCCGCGGACTCCGACTCGATGCGGTCGGTGGACCCGCCCAGGCGGGCCAGGCCCTCGTCCGGCGGGACGTCCAGCAGAACGGTCAGGTGCGGAATGAGGCCGTCGGTGGCCCAGGTGTTGACCCGCTCGATCTCGGCGGAGTCGAGCTCACGGCCGGCCCCCTGGTAGGCCAGCGTGGAGTCGATGTAGCGGTCGCTGATCACGATGGCGCCGCGGCGCAGCGCGGGCAGGATGACCTCGCCGACGTGGTCGGCCCGGTCGGCCGCGTACAGCAGGGCCTCGGCCCGCGGCGACATGCCCGTGTGCTCCTTGTCGAGCAGGAGCGCGCGCAGCCGCATGCCGAGCTTGGTCGACCCCGGTTCGCGGGTGGCGACCACCTCGAAGCCCTCGTCGCGCAGCCACACGGCCAGCTGGCCGGCCTGGGTGGACTTGCCGGCGCCCTCGCCGCCCTCCAGGACGATGAAGGTGCCCGGAAGCCGCTCCTCGTCCTTCTCGGTGGCCACCGGAACGCCGCGCAGCGCGGCGACCAGCTCGGTGAACAGCGGGACCTCGGTCTCCTCGGCCACCTGCCGGTAGGAGACGAACGCCACGGCCAGCGTCAGCAGCGCGGCGATGATGAGCACCGCGGCGGTGCCGAAGAAGTCGTAGGCGAGCTCGCCCACCTGGAACCCGTGGTCGCCGATGACTCCGGCGACCAGCGGGCCGACCGCCGCCGACACCAGCAGCACCACACGCGCCGCGGCGTGCAGGAACCCGAAGGCGCGGTCGCGCGAGTCGTCCTCGACCTCGTGGCCCAGGATCGCCAGGCCGATCGCCCAGGCGATACCCGCGCCGGCACCGACGACGAAGGTCAGCACGGCCGCCATCACCACGTCGGGGATGAGCCCGGCGAACAGCAGGGCCACGCCCGAGACACCGATGCTCAGGCCGAACAGCCGGCGCCGGCTGAAGTCGCGCAGGACCCGCGGGCCGGCGAACACGCCGAAGGCCATCCCGGCGGAGACCGCGCAGAAGAGCACGCCGAACCCGGCGTTGCCGGCGCCCAGGCGCTCGACGAGCACACGGGCCACACCGACCACCGCGCCGCCCGCGGCGAACGCGGCCAGCATGCCCAGGAGCAGCCCGCGCACCAGCGGGGCGGCCTTGGCGTAGCGCCGGCCCTCCCAGAGGGTGCGGAGCACGTTCTCGGGCCGGAAGCGGTTCTTCTGCCACTCCGCCTTGGCGGCGGCCTTGGCCCTGGCCTGCTCGGCGGCCAGCTCGGCCGGGTCGGGCAGCACCGGCGTCTCGACGGTGGCCGCGATCGGGTCGCCGGAGGCGGGGATCTCCGCCGTGCGGGCGTTGGGGTCGGGGATGGGCGCGGTACGGGCGTTGGGGTCGTCGAAGGGGACCTGCGGCGCCGGAGGCGCGGCCGGTGCCGGGGCCGCGGGGGCGGCGGAGGCGGGGGCCTCCCGCTTGGGGACCGGCACCCCCCAGACGACGGCCGCGGCCGCGAAGAACATGACACCGTTGATGTAGAGGGCGACGTCGGCCTCGGGCGACCCCATCGACGGGATCAGCCCGCCGAGCAGGGAGCTGACCGACGCCAGCACCGCGAACAGCCCGGCCGCCACCGGAGCGGCGCCGTAGGTGCTCAGCAGGCTGACCTTCTCGGCCTGCGCCAGCTGCTTCTTCGGCACGAGGCCGGGGACGGTGGCGTCCTTGGCCGGGGCCCAGAACAGGGCGGCGACCTCGGCCAGGAAGGTGGCGGCGAGCAGCCACCACAGTTCGCCGACGATCGGGATGGAGATGTAGAGGAGGCCGCGCAGGACGTGGCCGACGACCATGGTCAGCCGGCGGTCGACGCGGTCGACGAGCAGCCCCGCCAGGGGGCTGAGCACGATCGGGGGGGCGAGCTTGAGGGCCACGACGCCGCTGACGGCGAAGTACTGGACCAGGGGGGCGGAGTCCTGCGTGAGGATCGTGGCCAGCGAGATCAAGGCCAGCAGGCTGAGCCAGTCGCCGAGGCTGGAGAGCGACAGCGAGATCCACAGGCGGCGGAACGGCTTGTTCGCAAGGACACTGCGCGCCTCGCCCGGCGCTCCTAGGGGTGCAGATCTGCTCATAGCGAAAGGTTATCGACGGTTCCGGTCTAGAACGGCGTGCGGACGGGGTTGCGGGACGGGGGCGGAGACGGGCGCGTCACCCGGCGGAGGGGATGGTCCCGGGCGGGGCGCGAGGGCCGTCATCGGGATGGACCTGGGGTGATCCGCGACGCATCGGGGCGGGCCCGCCCCGGCTCGTAAGGAGGCGGCGACCGCCGCGTCCGCGGATCCTATGTCCGCGGAACTGTACTGCCGGGCGGACGATAGCGCCACCCCCCGCGCGCGGGCGGAGCGAACGGGCGGAGTGGGCGTTCCCCCGCCCGCGAAGCGCTGACCTGCGACCCCGTGCACCAGGCGAGCGCACACGACCCCGCCCGAAGACACCCCGCGAGCGGAGCGGCGGACGGGCGGCGGGCGAAAACGGTGAACGGCCGCAGCGGACGGGCCCTCGGGCGGCGCCGCCCGAGGACGCGGGCCCCGGGCCCCCGGGGCGGCCGTCCGCGGAGAGCGGCGGCCGGTGCCCGGGAACGGGGCTACGACTTGGGCGTGCCGTCCTTCGCCGACCTGGAGGAGGCCGTCCTTCTCGCCCCGCCGGCCTTGGCGGTGCCGGACGCGGCGGACTTCGCGGCGGTCTTCTTCGCCGCCGGCTTCTTGGCCGGCGCCTTCTTCGCGGCGGTCTGCTTGGCGGGGGCCTTGGCCCTGCGCTCGGCCAGCAGCTCCGACGCGCGCTCGTCCGTGATCGACGCGACCTCGTCGCCCTTGCGCAGTGAGGCGTTGGTCTCCCCGTCGGTCACGTAGGGCCCGAATCTGCCGTCCTTGATGACCATCGGGCTGCCGGTGGCGACGTCCTTGCCCAGCTCGCGCAGCGGGGCCGAGGCCGCGGCGCGGCGCCCCCGCTGCTTGGGCTTGGCGAAGATCTCCTTGGCCTCGTCAATGGTGACCGTGAACATCTGCTCCTCGGTCTCCAGCGAGCGGCTGTCGGTGCCCTTCTTCAGGTACGGCCCGAACCGGCCGTTCTGGGCGGTGACAGGCTCGCCGTCGATCTCGCCGACCACGCGCGGCAGCGACAGCAGCTTCAGCGCGTCCTCAAGGGTGACGGTGTCGAGGGACATCGACTTCAGCAGCGACCCGGTGCGCGGCTTCACCGCCGCCTTCGACTTCGCCTTGGGCTTGCCCTCGGCATCGGCGGCGGGCTCCTCCAGGACCTCGGTGACATAGGGGCCGAACCGGCCGTTGCGCGCCACGACCGCGCGCCCGGTCTCCGGGTCGGTGCCCAGTTCGCGGTCGCCGCTGGGCTGGGCGAACAGCTCCTCGGCCTTCTCCTCGGTCAGTTCATCGGGGGCGAGGTCCTCGGGCACGTTCACCCGCGCTCCGTCGCGCTCCATGTAGGGGCCGTAGCGGCCGACCCGGATCATGATGTCGGTACCGGGCAGCGGGAAGGAGCTGACCTCCTTGGGGTCGATCTCGCCGAGCTGGTCGCCGACCAGCTCCTTGAGGCCGGTCTCCCCGCCCGAGCCGAAGTAGAAGCGGCGCAGCCACGGCACGCTCTCGGTCTCGCCGCGCGCGATGTCGTCGAGCATGTCCTCCATGCGCGCGGTGAAGTCGTAGTCGACCAGGTTGCCGAAGTGCCGCTCCAGCAGCTGCACCACGGCGAACGCCAGGAAGGACGGCACCAGCGCCGAGCCCTTCTTGAACACGTAGCCGCGGTCGAGGATGGTGCCGATGATCGACGCGTAGGTGGAGGGCCGGCCGATCTCGCGGTCCTCCAGCTCCTTGACCAGGCTGGCCTCGGTGTAGCGCGCCGGCGGGCGGGTGCTGTGGCCCTCGGCCTCGATCTGCTCGGCCTTGAGCGGGTCGCCCTCGTCGACCGGGGGCAGCCGGCGCTCGCGGTCGTCGAGTTCGGCGTTGGGGTCGTCGGCGCCCTCGACGTAGGCCTTGAGGAACCCGTGGAAGGTGATGATCTTGCCGGTGGCGGTGAACTCGGCCAGCTCGCCCGTGCTGGAGGTGCCGGCGACCCGCACCGTGACGGACTCGCCGACGGCGTCCTTCATCTGCGAGGCGACGGTGCGCTTCCAGATCAGTTCGTAGAGCCGGAACTCCGCGCCGCTCAGCCCGGTCTCGGCGGGCGTGCGGAAGGAGTCGCCGGCGGGGCGGATCGCCTCGTGGGCCTCCTGCGCGTTCTTGACCTTGCTGGCGTAGACGCGCGGCTTGGCGGGCACGTGGTCGGCGCCGTACAGGCGGGCCGCCTGGTCGCGGGCCGCGGCGACGGCGCTGTCCGACAGCGTGGTGCTGTCGGTACGCATGTAGGTGATGAAGCCGTTCTCGTAGAGCCGCTGCGCCACCTGCATGGTCTGCTTCGCCGACAGGTTGAGCTTGCGGGACGCCTCCTGCTGGAGGGTGGTGGTGCGGAACGGGGCGTAGGGCGAGCGCTTGTAGGGCTTGCGCTCGACCGACCGCACGGCGTAGGCGGCGCCTTCGAGGCGGGCGGACAGCGCCCGGGCGGCGGACTCGTCGAGGTGCAGCATGCCCTCGGTCGAGCGCAGGACGCCCTGGGCGGTGAAGTCGCGGCCCACGGCCACGCGGGCGCCGTCGACCGACACCAGGTGCGCGACGAACGTGGAGGGGTCCTCGGCCGGAGCCCCGCCCATGGCGTCGAAGACCGCCTTGAGGCCCCAGTACTCGGCCGACGTGAACGCGATGCGCTCCCGCTCGCGCTCGACGACCAGGCGGGTCGCCACCGACTGCACCCGGCCGGCCGAGAGCTTCGGCATGACCTTCTTCCACAGCACCGGGGACACCTCGTAGCCGTAGAGGCGGTCGAGGATACGGCGGGTCTCCTGGGCGTTGACCAGGCGCAGGTTGAGGTCGCGGGTGTTCTCCGCGGCGCGCCGGATGGCGTCCTTGGTGATCTCGTTGAACACCATGCGCTTGACCGGGATCTTCGGGTTGAGCTCTTCACGCAGGTGCCAGGCGATCGCCTCGCCCTCGCGGTCCTCATCCGTCGCGAGGTAGAGCTCGTCGGCGTCGGCCATCAGCTCCTTGAGCTTCTTGACGTGCGCCTTCTTGTCGGAGTTGATGACGTAGAGCGGCTCGAAGGCGTTGTCGACGTTGACTCCCAGCCGCGCCCAGGGTTCGCCCTTGTACCGGGCCGGGATCTCCGCGGCCTTGTTGGGGAGGTCGCGGATGTGGCCGATGCTGGACTCCACGACGTATCCCCGGCCGAGGTAGCCGGCGATGGTCTTGGCCTTGGCCGGCGACTCGACGATGACCAGGCGGTTGCCGCCGCCCTTGTGTCCCGTTTCCTTCGAGCCGTTCTCGCCGACGCTGCCCTTCTTGGGTGGCACGCTCTTCCCCTACATCTAGCCTTGTGCTGTCTCTGTGCGACGATCTACCGGACCGCGAGCCATCGGTCCCCCAGCAACTGACGGTAACCGACGACTTCGGCGTTCGCTTCCCGAGCGGCGCGGTCGAAACGGCCGGACGGCCCCAAGGGGGACCCATGGAATTTCCCCGTCTGCGTCACGCTGGTAACCCACCTGTACGAACGCTATGGCACGAACCCCGTCGGCAGTCGCAGAATAAGCGCAATGCTCGAGTACGAATACCGGGAGCTGCGGCTTCCGAGAGGCACCTCACGCGGCTCCGCCCGCCAGGCCCTGACCGAACACGCCGAGTACGGGAGATGGGAGCTCGCCCGTGTGCGGCTCTACCCGGATGGCAGCCGGCTCATTACCCTGCGCCGCAAGATCATCCGCCAACTCCGCATAATGTGATTTCCGACACAGACTACCGTGCCGGGTCGCGCCGCTCCGACCGGCGGCCGGGCGGGCAACGCCCGTCCCCTGACAGCAAGCGGCGGGTCCCCCCGGAATATTCCGGGGGGACCCGCTGTGTCGGCGTCACGGTCGTCACACCCGCCGCCCCGCGCTGAGTCCACCACGACCATTGTCAGCGGGGAAGCGGGCGTCCGGCCCGCGTGCCGGTCCCTGCTTCGACTGCTCCCTGGCCGGCGGCGCCTGCGTGCCGCCGGGTACTGCGTTACCGCCGTCCTGCTGGTACTGCTGGTACTGCTGGTACTGCTGGTACTGCTGGTACTGCTGGTACTGCTGGTACTTCCGATACCGCGTGTTACCGCGGGTACTGCTCGATCCTGCGTCCGGCGGCACGGCCGCCGAACCCGTCACCCCGCCGAGAGTCCACCACGACCATTGACTTCGAGGCGACGGGCCGGCGCACCGCGCACCGGTTTCCCACTCCGCCGTGCCCATCCCGCGCCCCGAAGGAGCCCGGCGGCACTGCGTTATCCAGGTGACCCGTAGAGGCCCTCGCAAACCGTGTGACCAGCACGGTCGGCGTGTCCTCCCGGATCACCGTGGAAGTCGTGCGGCCCGGCTACAGACCCAGGGCGCCGGTGACCGGCCCCAACGGGTCCGCGTCCTGGCCCTCGGTGGCGTCGGCGAGCCCGGACAGCTCGCCCGACAGCATGCGCGCCTGCCCGGCCACCGCCTCGGGCGTCGGGGCGGGCAGCGTCCGCACCACGGGCACGTCCTCCAGCGCCACTTCCGGCAGGCCCAGCTCGTTGGTGCCCTGCGGCTGCGACGCCGCCGGCGCCGCGGGAGACTGCTCGGCGGCCAGGGGCCGCACCTTCGGCGCCGGAAGCGCGGGCGCGGGCAGCTCGGGCAGCCCGCCCTCCGCGCCGCGCTCCGCGGCGGCGTGGTGCTCGACCCCGGTGGTGTTGCTCTGGACCGCGCCGTTCTCCGCGCGCTGGTGCTCGATGACGGCCGCGCCGCTGTCGTTCCCCGCGGCGCCGGCGTTGCCCAGGACCGCGATGGCGTTGCCGACGGCGTTGACGGGCACGTCCAGGTCGGCCACCAGCTGGTTGCCGCCCAGCAGCGACGCGTTGCCGGAGGTGCTGACGTCCTCGCCGTCCTCGGCGACCAGCGCCGCCGTGCGATCGGCGGACGCGCCCGCGCTCCCGATCGCGCCGATGGCGTTACCCGCGAGGTTCACCGGGACGTCGGCGTCGATGACGGCCTGGTTGCCGCCCAGGAGCGACGCGTTGCCGCTCGTGGAGACCTCGCGGCCGTCGTGGCCGTGGTGGCCCTCGTGTCCGTGGCCGTGGTGGCCGGGCGCCGACTGGCGGACGACCTCCGCGGTCCCCTGCTCGGCGGGCGCCGACTGGGGCGCCGTCGGCCCGGCCTGCAGCGCGCCGGGCTGGATCTCCAGCGGGCGCGTGAGGCCGCTGGCGGCCTCGGCGATCGAGGACAGATCGGTGGTGGGTGCGGCGGGGGCGGACTGGTGGGTGACGTAGTCGCCGCCCTGGAACACCGGGGGCTTGGGCGCCAGCTGGGCGACCGTGTACTCGGTGGTCGCCAGTGCGCTGTCGACCTGGGCGAGCACGTCGGCGTCGCTCAGCTGGTGCTCGCGCTCGGTGCTCTCGGCGCGGTCGTGCAGGCGCTCGGGGCCGCCCTCGTGGCCGTGGCCGTGGTGGCCATGGTGGTGGCCGTGGTGGTGGTCGTGGTGGTGGTCGTCCTCTTCGACGACCGCCGCGCCGGACGAGTCGGCGTCGGCACCCGCGTTGCCCAGCACCGCGATGGCGTTGCCCACGGCGTTGACGGGGACGTCGGCGTCGATGACGGCCTGGTTGCCGCCGAGCAGCGAACCGTTGCCGGAGGTGCTGACCTCCTCGGTGGACTCGGCGACCAGCGCCGCCGTGCGATCGGCGGAGGCGCCGGCGTTGCCGAGCACGCCGATGGCGTTTCCTGCGGCGTTGACGGGCACGTCCAGGTCGGCGAGCAGCTGGTTGCCGCCCAGCAGCGAGCCGTTCCCAGAGGTACTGGGGCTGCTGTCGGCGTAGGAGACCCCCGCGCCCAGGGCGACGAAGCCGGCTGTCAGCAACGCGGCCCTGGCGGAGGTTCGGACCCACGTAGGCATGTGGAAGTCCTTTCGAAGCGGATCAACGTGTGGATGAGATGGAGTCGTGCGAGGCCGCGGAGGCCCTTGCCCCTGGGAGGGGCACGGCAGCCCATTGGCCGTGGCCGTCCGTTCGACCGCACCTGGCGGGTGCGGTCCCGGTCCGGACGGGGAGCGCGCAACTCCTCGCGCGTGGCTCGCTGACGAGTGGTGCACGCCCGGTTCAGCTCCGCTCCGGATGAGCGGAGGCTGACGTGAACCCCGCGATCGTGGCCGCGTCGCGGGACTCGCGTCAGCCCCCCGGTCACAGGACCGGGGAAGCCGATGTCCTCTATCGCCGGGAGCGTGCTCCCCGGCGCCGACCGAGCAGGAGGGCTCCGGCGCCGACGGCGACGGCCCCCACCGCTGCGGCGACGAACGGGATCAGGCCGGTTCCGGTCGCCGGGAGCGCCGCGTCTCCGGCGGAACTCACCTCGGCCTCGGAACCGGGCCCGGCCGGGGCGGTGTCTCCACCGGACGGGGTGTCCGGGGATGTGGCACCGTGGTCATCAGGGGTTCCTTCTCCCTCTTCCTCGTTGCCGTGGTGCTCGGGTTCACCGCCACCCGGGCCCTCGGGCCCGTCCGTGCCGGGGCCGTCATCGCCGGGGCCGCCGTCCGGCTCGCGCCCGGGCTCGTCGTCGTCCCCACCCGGGTACCCGTCCGGGCCGTCGCCGTCGCCGTGCCCGTCGCCGTGCCCGTCACCGCGGCCGGAGCCGGTCCCCTCGCCGACGGCGGCACCGGAGTCGTCGCAGTCCGCACCGGAGTTGCCGAGCACGGACACGGCGTTGCCGCACGCGTTCACCGGGACATCGGCGTCGGCGTCGAGCTGGTTGCCGCCCAGCAGGGAGCCGTTCCCGCTGGTGGAGGTGGAAGATCCCTCGTTGCGGCCCTTGCCCTCGACGACCGCCGCCCCGGAGCCGGAGCACTGGGCGCCGGAGTTGCCGAGCAGCGCCACCGCGTTGCCGCACAGGTTGACCGGCACGTCGGCATCGGCCACGGCCTGGTTCCCGCCCCCGAGCGAGCCGTTCCCGCTCGTGCTGGTGTCGGCGGAGGCGATCGGAGCAACGGTGAAGAAGCCGGCCGCGACCAATGCGGCGAACGTCGTCGTATATGTCCGTGACATGTGACAGTTCCTCAAGGTTCGTTCGGATTCGTAGATCGGGGGGCGCCAAACGGGGGTCACGCGTGACAGGCGCGCAGCGGTCCGGGCGGAGGCGGCGCGGAACCGGCGGGCCGCATCAGGGCCGAGACCGGTGTGGGCGCGCGCTCTCGTCGCCCGTGAACCCGTTAGTCGGGAGAGAAGGACGGGTCGTCGGCGGCGTCGCGGACGACCAGCGTCGGGTCACCGGGCAGCGCGACGCGCTGGGCGGTGAGGCGCAGCACATCGCTGCGGTTCATCAGGAACCCTGCCGTGGCCGGCACGGGAACCGAGGACGACGACACCGCTCCAGCAGAGTCGGAGCCGCCCTGCCACGGCGCGGAGGCCGCGTCGTGGTGCCGTCCGGCGGCGGCCTGGTCGTGCGCGGCCCGCTGGGCGAGCGCGTCGACGTGGCCGGCCATGGTCACGGCGGGGTTCAGTACCTGCTGGGCGGAGCGTTCGCCATCGCTGTCGGCGGCGGCGTCGTCGCGGTCGCTCTCGCGTGCCGCGTCGTCGCCCTCCTCCGCCGGGGCGAGGCCATCGGGTGCCGGGAGACCGCCGATGGAGCCGAGCGGAGCGCCGAGGACGGGCAGCGCTGAGCGCGAGCCGTCGTCGACCACCTGCTGCAAGCCGTCGCGGAGCCCGCCGGCGGGACCGGCGAGGCCGTCGGATACGGCTTGGGTCAGCGGGGACCCGCCCAGGGAGTCGCCGGCGTAGTCGCCCACACGGCGACCGGCCTCGACGGTTCCGGAGACGACCCCGCCGGTGGTGCCCGCCGCGGCCTCGACGACCTGGCGCGCCCCGTGCCCCGTGGCCGTTCCGGCCTCGGCGACCGCCGGGAGGACCTCCCCCGGCCGCGCGGCCGAGACGATCCGGGCGACACGGTCGCCGACCGGGCCGACGCGGACCGGTGATCCGGCGGGCGCCGGCGTCGCTTCCCGCGAGGGGCCGGTGGCCCCGGTGGAGTCGGTGGAGTCGGCGGAGCCGGTGGTGTCGGCCGGATCGGTGGAACGGGCGATCCGCGCGGAGTCAGCGGAGTCGGCCGAGCCACCGGCGCCGAGGGTGCCGGCGAGCCGGTCCACGGCCGCGGCACGGTCACCGGACGACACGCCGGCCGCAGGCTCCTCCGGCGACCCGGAGCGGCCGGACCGGCCCGTGGAACCGGAGCTCCCGGCCGCGGACGGGGCGGTGGAACCGGAGCTCCCGGTCTCGGGAGAGCCGGTGGCGCCGGAACCGGACCCGCGAACGGAGCCGGCGGACGCGTCGGATTCGTCGGAGTCGGTGGACTCGGCCGACCCGGGCAGAACAACGGAGTCGGCCGGCCCGGCAAGGCCCGCCCGCTCGGCCGATTCGGCCGGCTCGGAGAGCCGGGCCGGGTCCTCGGCGACAGCGGCCGCGACACCGCCGAGCAGCCAGCCCGCGAGGGCCAGACCACTCAGCAGAAGTACCCGTACAAGTGCCGTCGCCATGGGAACGCGCGCGGCACGGGCGGGGAGTCCCCGCCACTGCCGGTCCGCGAACGCCATGGGTTGCCACCTCGGAGTATCGATGCCGTCGATCCAACCGTGCGCGCAGCGGCCGGACACGACCGCTCGGCCACAGGGCCCGCGCACAGGGACGTTCACAGAGAGGAATCCTTTGTGAACTGACAGTCACCGTAACACCACACTGGGCAAGACGGTGGAGCGAAACGGAAAACGGACCGGGATTTTTTCCCGGCCCGCCCGCCCGCCTCCGGGCCCTTCCGCAAAGCCACCCCATCCGAACCGGAACGACTCCCCCAACCCACCGGACCACCCGAAGCGACGGGGCGGAGCGGGGGGACTGGGGAGCGTGGGGCGGGGGGCGGGGGCGGCGAACCGGGGGTACGGGAGAGGCCCCCGCCCCGTCAGCTCAAGTCGATGAAGCGGTCGAGCACCCGCACCCCGAAGCGCAGGCCGTCGACCGGCACGCGCTCGTCGACCCCGTGGAACATCCCGGAGAAGTTGAGCTCCGGCGGCAGCTTCAGCGGCGCGAACCCGTAGTTGCGGATGCCGAGCCGCTGGAAGCTCTTCGCGTCGGTGCCGCCCGACAGGCAGTACGGGACCGCTTTGGCCGCCGGGTCCTCGGCCAGCAGCGACTCGGCCATGGCGCTGACCAGGCCGCCCTCGAAGTCGGTCTCGACCGACGGCAGGTGGTGAATGAACTCGCGGCCGACCTTCGGGCCGAGCAGCCGGTCGATCTCGGCGAAGTACTCCTCCTCCATGCCCGGCAGGAAACGGCCGTCGACCTGGGCGGTCGCGGTGCCGGGGATGACGTTGGCCTTGTATCCCCCGTCGAGGACGGTGGGGTTGACCGTGTGCCGCAGGGTCGCGCCGATCATGCTCGCGATCGGGCCGAGCCGGGCGACGGTCGCCTCGACGTCGTCCTCGGAGAACTCGATCCCGTAGGCGTCGCAGACCTCCTCCAGGAAGGTCCGCACCGTCTTCGTCAGCCTGATGGGGAACTCATGGCGCCCCAGCCGGGCGATCGCGTCGGCGAGTTCGGTGACCGCGTTGTCGTGGTTGACCATCGACCCGTGGCCGGCGGTCCCGCGCGCGGTCAGCTTCATCCACGCGATGCCCTTCTCCGCCGTCTCGATCAGGTAGAGGCGGCGGTCGTCGGCGACGGTGAAGCTGAAGCCGCCGACCTCGCTGATGGCGTCGCTGCAATCGGCGAACAGCTCCGGGTGCCGGTCGACCAGCCACTGCGCGCCCCACGTCCCGCCGGCCTCCTCGTCGGCGAGGAAGGCGAGCACGATGTCGCGCGGCGGGGTACGCCCCTCGCGCATGCGCTGCCGCAGCACGGCCAGGACCATGGCGTCCATGTCCTTCATGTCGATGGCCCCGCGGCCCCACACGCAGCCGTCGGCGACCTCGCCGGCGAAGGGGTCGTGCGTCCAGTCGGCGGCATCGGCGGGCACCACGTCCAGGTGCCCGTGGATCAGCAGCGGCGGCCGATCCCGATCGGCCCCCGGAATCCGCGCCACGACGTTGCTGCGGCCGGGGTGCGACTCGTAGATCGCGGGTTCGATCCCGACCTCGTCCAGCTTCCCCGCCACATACTCGGCGGCCACCCGCTCCCCCGGACCCGAGTGGTCGCCATAGTTGGAGGTGTCGATGGCGATCAGCTCTCGGCACAGATCCACCACTTCGACCTCGGCCGCCCCGAGCCCTTCGTTCCCGCCGCCCATGGTCTGCACCAGCTCCTCTCTCACACCGACATCCTGCACCGACCCTCCCATCCTCCCCCGCCCCCGAAAACGATGTACGTCCGGCCTCCGACCTTTGCTATGGTTAACCCTGTCCGGGAGCCCAAAGGCACCCCGGCACACCCAGGTCCGGGTGGCGGAATAGGTAGACGCGCTAGCTTGAGGTGCTAGTGCCCGTTAAGGGCATGGGGGTTCAAGTCCCCCCTCGGACACGTAATCACCCCTAGCAGGTGTAAGCCTGACCCGAGCTGCTCAACGAGTCCACTCCGGGTCGGGCTTTCGTCATTCCCGACCCCGACGACCGTCCAGCTCGTCGCATCGCAGAGGACCATCAGGTCACGCGAACACAGATGTCGAACGGCATCGAGCGGGCCACGTCCCGGAAGGGCACGTGCCAGGGCTCTCAGAAGCCGGTCTTCCCGAACATAGAGGCTTTTCGCCCAGGTAGTCCTCGCGGCCGGGAACTCCTGTTGCCGTGACGGCACCGGCAGCCCGGCCGATCGACGAGGCCC
The DNA here is from genome assembly GCF_042653925.1 of Nocardiopsis mangrovi. Lineage (NCBI taxonomy): Bacteria > Bacillati > Actinomycetota > Actinomycetes > Streptosporangiales > Nocardiopsidaceae > Nocardiopsis > Nocardiopsis mangrovi. The sequence goes on along the minus strand of NZ_JBHSFQ010000018.1, from coordinate 81,234 downwards.
GGCCGGCCTGCGGGGAGCGGCCCGCCGACAGAGCCGCGCCGGATCCACGGCGACAGATCTCGCTGCCCATCCACCGACATGCCGCACCCTTCCGCCGATCCGGACCTTTGTCTTCCTCACACGAGCAAGTGGCCCGCTATGACAGAGAACGCCGATCCGATCTCGACGGCGACGGCGACGGCGACGGCGACGGCGACGGCGACGGCGACGGCGACGGCGACGGCGACGGCGACGGCGACCGGAGGATGTTGCCGCCGCGGGACGGAGCCGAGCTTTCGACGGTGTCCCGAGAAGTCGACTCAGGAACCATGGTCTACATGGTTCTCATCGCTGCGATCGGCAATGAAGCTTCGTTATATAGCGCTCCCGATAACTTCGCAGCACGCTGGTTAGGGAAGGCCTGCGCTGCGTAGCGGCGGCGCTATATAATGCAGACATGTCCCGATCGAGCGCCATGAGCGCGCTGACCGACATCGCCGAGGAGCAGTGGGGACTGTTCACCCGCCGGCAAGCCGAAGCGACCGGGATGGCCTGGAGTACGCTCGCCCGGCTCGCCACAGAAGCGGCCACCGTCGAACGCGTGGCGCACGGCGTCTACCGCCTTCGGGGAGCTCCACCCCCGGACCGTCTCGATCTGCGCGCCGCATGGCTCCAACTCGCCCCCGACACCCCCGCCTGGGAGCGCGCACCCGACGACGGCGTCGTATCCCACCGGTCCGCAGCCGCGCTCTACGGCCTTGGACACCTACCCGCCGACATCCACGAGTTCACCCTGCCCAAGCGCAGGCAGTCCCGCCGATCCGATCTGCGGCTGCACCGCGGCCGCCTCACCGAATCCGAGTGGACCACTCTCGACGGACTTCCGGTAACGAGGCCACGGCGCATCACCTCCGACCTGCTGGCGGCCCGTGAGGATCCCGGCGCGGTCGGCCACGTCCTGGCCGAAGCACTCCGCGGAGGCCACGACCACCCCGCCGCGATGGTCCGGTCGCTCGCCGCACATGCCGCACACTTCGGCCTACGCCGCGGAGACGGGCCGGCCCTGCTGCGCTGGCTCCTCGACCTCACCTCGGCCCCGGAACGGGACCGCTGGCTCGGCCAGGCCACCGACACGGAAACCACCACGTCACCGCTATGACGCTTTCGTACAAGACCCCTGCTGCGTTCCGCCGCGCTCTCACCGAACGTCTTCGCTCGACCGCGCGGCCCAACGGCCCGTGGCCCCTGCCCGAGCTTCAGCGTCAATTCGCCTACGACCGGTTGCTCGCGCGTCTCTACCACGCCGACGACGGCTGGATCGTCAAAGGCGCGACCGCGCTCCTTGCCCGCGAACTCGCGGTCCGCCGCACGGTGGACATCGACATCTACCGGGCCACCAGCCGCGAAGCGGCCGAACGGGACCTGCGCGAAGCAGCCGCACAAGACATCGGCGACTGGTTTCGCTTCGAACCCGGGGCATCGACGCCCATCTCCGATGGCGCCAACGGCGTCCGGGTACCGATCACCTCCCGCCTCGGAGCCGCCGTATGGGCGAAGTTCCATGTGGACGTCATCGCCGAGAACATCCGCATGACCGGCACCCCCGAGGACGTCCCGCCCCTACCTCCCCTGGACGTTCCCGGTCTGGAGCGCCCCGGCTACCGGGTCTACCCTCTGGTCGATCACGTCGCCGACAAGACCTGCGCCATCCTCGAACGCCACGGCCCTGAGCGACGGCCCTCCACGCGCTTCAAGGATCTCGTCGACCTGGTCTCCGTCATCACCCAGACGCGTCCGCCCGCCGATCTCCAACTCAAGGCCCTACGCTCCGAGGCTGAACGCCGAAACCTGGCGCTCCCCCACCGGTTCACCGTCCCCGACCGCGGCCTGTGGGAGCCCGGCTACGCGGCTGAAGCGGCACGGGCCCTATCCCTGCCCGCCCGCACACTGGACGGGGCTCTCAGCCTCGTCTCCCCGTTTCTCGACCCGCTGCTTGAGGAGACGGCTGAGGGGGACTGGAATCCTCAAGCAGGTATCTGGAAGCGAGACGAGTAGTCAGCTGCCCCACGAACCGCACTTCACGTTCCGCCACAGCCCGTTGAACGAGAAACGGAGTAGCATCCCGGGTTCGGAGGCCATGAGCGTCCAAGGCATGAAGAACTCCGATCTCATCTGGCCGCTGCGGGACCGCACACTGCCTCATTGTCGTGTCGGCGGTTTCGGCCACGGGGCGGCCTGCGCCGCGGCATCAAGGATGTCGCCCAAGCGGTACCAGGCATCAGGCCCCGTGTTCTTCGCAGGACTTTCGGCGAACCGTCCCCACGCCTTGTCGTCCGTGCCGAGAGCGTCACGAACGACCGAGACGACGGACGGATGGGCCTGCCTGGGGCCTCCTCTCTGAGCGCGCAGGGCCGTCCAGGCCGGCAGGGCACGCACCAGCTCCGACCGAGGATCGGGCAGTGCCAGGACGAGCCGTGTCCATCCCTCGCGATAGCTGGGACCACCGCCGAGGCGTCTGCGAAGGTCGACGGTAGTACGGATCAGCCCCTCCTCCGGGGCGGTGTGGCGTCCCAGCATGTCCTCGAAGAACGCCCCTGGGCAGCCCCGGATCGCGAGTGAAAGGAGCGCCTTCTCCACGAGTTCGTCGTCGCCCGTGTGCCGATCGATGTAAGAGGTGAGGACTTCGCCTGAAAGGCCGGCGAGTTCTTTCGGGGTCACCTTGTCGGGGTCGCCGACGGGAGTCCTCCGGTCCGGGGCGGGCTGGGGAACCGGATCCTCGACGATCCTGCGGATCGTGTCGAGCATGGCGGTGGCCTGACGCGACTCTTCGTACCCCTGATAGCCACCCCACCAGGGGGAACGGCGTTCCAGTCTCCTGCGCGCTTCCGCGACGATCGGCGAGACCGCCAGTTTGATCTCTGGTGTGACCTCGGAAAGGTGAAGCAACATTGCTCGAACCCAGCGGATGTCATCCAGCGCCCAGGTGAGGGACTTGGAATCGGCTTCCCAGTACTCCACGGCGCGGACGGCGACGTCGGCGAAGCGCCGCCCGATCTCGGCGAGTGTGGCTTCGGATGCGCGCCAGGCCCTCGGGCGCCCGTACTCCGTGGCTTCGTCCGGGTCGAGCAGGTACCTCCAGCGTTTGGAAGCTGTCCCGCGCACCCAGTGCACCGGCGCCCTCAGTTCGAAATCGAGCACCGTCCCCTCGTCACGGATGAACTCCTCAGCCCTTTCCCGCCTCCGTTCCGGAAGTTGCGCGAGTTCGCCGGACAGTTTTTCCCTGACCTGGGACGCCGCCAACCCGTCACGGCGCATGCGCGCGGACTTCGCTATGAGAACGCTCCAGGCGAAGTCAAGGACATCGCGCACGGCAAGCGCAAGGAGCAGCTCGTCTTCGACCTGCCATGGCAGGTCTTCGAGAAGCCGGTGCCGGATCACGGACTCGGCGGGCGATTCATCGGCCCACTCCACGATTCGCCAATGCGCTTCCGGGTGCGCGCCGAGGATTCCGCGCCACATCTGCTCCCACGCGCGGAAGTCGGCCAGGTGCCGGTCCATATCGGCATCAAGGTCTTCCGAATCCGCGTCCGGATGACGTGGACAGCCAGGCAGTGCGTTGAGAGCTGCCGCGAAGACAACCTCGTGCAATGCGCGTACACGCAGGACCACCTGGGCGACCGTCGGTTCTTCCAGCAGCTCGGGTGTCATGGGCGACGGAGTGGCAACTCTCCGAGTGAGTTCCCGCGCGACCGCGTGTGCAAGTTCATCGTTCGAGGTGCCGGATCCGAGGCGAGCAAGCCGGTCACCATCGCACTCCCTCAGCACACGCGTTCGCAACGAGGGCGGGCATGACGGGTGCCCCAACGCGGCGACATCGGGACTCGGTGCCCCCCAATAGTGGGTGTGCCCCTGGGCGTCGGGCTCGTTGCCATCGTCGATCGCGGCTTCGAGCAACCACAGGGGAGCCGTCTTATGGTGGGGACCGGTTAGGAGCGTGTTCAGCAGCCTTGAACGCTCGGCTCCCGGTGTCATATCCCGCACACGGTGCGCCGCGACACGAGTCGCAGGTGATTCCGCCTCGTCGTCGGCGATGAGCGCGCGAAGGAAATCGCTGGGAATCCAGGAGCTGTCAGGCGCGTTCGTCATCGGATCCGTCTCTATCTGAACTGCGCGGGACGTATCCCCGCACTCCGTGCTCGTCTCGTCCGGCACACGCGAATCCCAGAGGTGGCCGTGAGCGCCTCGGCGCCGGCGCCGAGGCGCTTGGCGTCCGCCCTTCCGACCCACTCGCGGATCAGCCGGCGGGATCCACCGTCCTGAGTAGTCCGACGAAGCCGTTGAGCTGTTCGAACTGCTCAGGCGTCAGCGGATCCGGGCTGAAGTGCATGGTCTCGTTGCGGATCGCGTTCACCGCCTTCAGCAGCTCGAGGAACACGTCTTGGTCCAGGTTCCACGCGAGCTTGTCCCAGTTCTCCTCCGGCGTGAGCAGGAACCGGTAGTTGCCCAGTGTGAGATCGGCGGCCGACTGGATTCGGGCCGGGTTCCTCCGAGCCACCGCGCGGATCTCCTCAAGCGTGAACACTTCGTCGACCCGGCGGCGCAGCCGCCGCTCGGCCTCCTCGATGAGCACGAATGGGCGGGCCAGTTCGTCGAACTGCTGGGTGAGATCGGCCGCGGTGATGATCCCGCTGATCCGAGACTTGTCCGGGCTCCGGACGAAGACGAAACCCTTGTCGTAGATCTGGCGAATCTGGTTGAGCAGCGGCTCGTCGTACTCGACCAGCGATGCGGAGGTGATCGCATTCTCCAGAGGTGCCTTCGGGTCGGCAACGCGTGCCTGCCCCATGGATTCCCAGCTCACCGCGCCGTGGAAAGTACCTTCCTCAGAAATGACGGCGAGCTGGGAGTAGTTGTTGACGAGCATCATGGTGATGGCCCGGCGGAGGGGCGTTCCGGGGGCGACCGATGTGACACCCCGATTCGCCGGATCCAGATCCCCGATGCGGAGCGTCATCGGCGGGAGATCCGAAACGTCCTCAGTGTCGGCGGCCACCTGGGCTTCCGTACTCGACTCGCCCAGGACGGGTTCTTCGCCGAGAGGGACGAGCTCGATGGTGGCGTGGATCCATCCTTCGGTGAAAGGCGGCCGAGTGGTCAATCCTTTCTCGTCCAGTTCCTTCTCGATCCGCGCGACGGTCTCCGACGTCCGGCGAGTCGCTCCCCAGTACTCAAGGAACTCGCGGACGGTCAGCCGTAGAGGGCTGTCGGAATCGGGGTGTGCCGCCTTCGCGAGCAGTTCCGCACGGCTTGCGGCCCTGTGCTCGTCTGGCTGGTCTGCATCGGTTCCGGGCCCGGGGTCGGTGCCGTGTTCAGCGAGGTCGGCAACGCGCCTGGCGGCGTCAAAACGACTGAGGCGACAGACCGTGAGCAGCGATCCCATGCTGTCGAGGAGGTCCCGCTTGATCGCGGAGCGGGGAACATCCGTCCTCAGCCACTCGACCGGACGGGTGAGGCGGAACCCGGGTGGCGCGTCGCCGCGGTAGCGATACGCCCCGGTCACCCGGCCGAACGCCACGAGGGAAGGGCGATCTTTGCGGGGCATGACGATGTAGTCGCCGACGTCGATCACACTCAGAAACCGCCAGAGCTGCCCTGTCCAGTTCGCGATCCGCGCTTTACCGGATCCGGGGTAGGTCGCCGTGATCAGCTCCCTCAGCTCTTCCTTCGAGGAGCATCCGCCGATGTCGTCCAGCTCATCCCAGCCAAGGATGGTCAGCCCTTCACGAAGCGCCGCTTCTTCCCGCTCCCCCCATCTGCCTCCGCGGATCATCCAGGCTGCGGAAGTGAAATCGGCCACGAATCTCCCCTTGGGTACTGCCGCTAGAGAAAAGATTCCATCATGATACCGATCACCACAGCGCGAGTGCGCCGTTTTCAGATCCGGGTCCACCCGGAATCCATGATCATTTATCGGTGCGCACACTCTCACCGGTCCGCATGACAGCATCCCGCCTCCCATTCCAGACCAGAGGAGGAGCGGCCGGAGGTCAGGAAGGATGGATTGACCCGGGACCCTACGTATGCGTGAGCCGCATGGAGACGCGAAACGCGGCTTCACTCACTATTCGATGCGGACTCCTGACCTACTGTCACGACACGCCCTTCCGCATCGTGGTGGTGGTTCAGCCATCTGAATTCCCGGAATTCAGCGTCCCTTCCGACTGGACTTCGGGTGGTGCCGTCCTCCAAGCATCAGCCTGCGAGCAGAAGGAAGTTGAGCATAACCGCGCCAGCCCCGGAGAACATGCCGATGACTTTCTCCTGACATACGCCAGCGTGAATTCCATAACGCTTCGGGGCACCTAGCATCGCCCAACGCCTCCCCTCACCTGCACGGGCCAGGCCGGCGGAACGGCCGTTGGGGGATCGCGTCGCCGAGGATGTGGGTGACCATCCCTAACGCCACCGCGGCTCCGACATAGGCGCGGGTATGCACTCCGGAATGCAGCAGTAGATAGGTGAGCGCGACGGCCAGGAGCGACAGCGAGAACCACCCACCGAGTGCGTCGCGTGCTTGGTGAGGCAGCAGACGCAGGAATCCGTTCCCGCCCCGGGCCATGGCCAGCCATCCGGTCGGCGCATCGCGCACCTTGCCGGCGCGAGGCAGGCGACCGAGGCCGCGTAGTGCAAGGCACAGCAGCAGCCACACCGTGACGGCGCGAGCGGGTGGCCCCAGGCACAGCATCCCTATTGACATCCCGATCACGACGGTGAACGCCGGCGTGTGCAACAGGTAGCGGTGCGTGCCGACGTTGCCGGCGTCGCCAGGAGTACAGGTACACCGGTACGCCATCGCCGACAAGGCGCGCGCCCCGGGCCGGCTCCCGCGTGAACGGCCCGTGGGATCTGCTGGCCGTGGAATCGGGGTGGTCGAAGTCGGGTACCAGTGCTGCGCCGGCACCGATGAGGGCGCCGACGAACAGCACGCCCGGGCTGGTGGGCATCCCGGCTATCGGGGCAGTGGCCAGGGGGCTCACCAGCCCGGTCACCGCCCCGGTGGCAGCGTGGTTGGGTGCCATCACGTGGCGACCTCCGCTGTGGCCAATCGCGGCACGGCGGGATACGGGTCCGCGTCCGGCAGGCACGCGGTCGGAAAGCGTGGGGTCGGCATGTACGCCTCCATGGTCAGGGCAATCGCAGGGCTGGATCAGTCCAGGGCGAGGATGACAATGAGAATCGTGACGATCACGATCACGCTTGTCGGTCGGTCGGAAAACCGGCCACCGAAGTTTCGAGCAGGCACAACGGGCCTCCTAGAAGGTGGGGGATTTCACTCTCGCGGACAGCTGAGCGACTCCATGCTGCCCACCCCGTGCGACATCAGGGACGCGAACAGTAGGGTCTCCGGCGCTAGGTATGCATGTCCCCACCGTGAGAGGAGGCTGTCGCGCGCAACCCCCGGTGCGTCTACATCCGTATTGCCCGGAATGTCTTTTCTGCCGTGACGGATGAGGTCTCCGCAATCCGCTTCCGATTGTCAGTGCCGCGAATTACCTTCATGAAGAATCATTCGTCCGCGTCGGACAGGAGAATCTGCGGCATGGCGCAACGCGGTGGCCGATCCGAATGGGAACGACAGCAGGCGGCAGCACGCCGTGAGGCCGAACGCGCAGCGAAAGAGGAAGCGCGTCGCGAGAAGGAAGCCGAGCGCCGTCGCAAGCAGCAGCACGTCGAGGACCAGCAGAAGCGCTCCGAGGACCGAACACGGGAAGTCGAACAACGTGTCGCCGCGCTCGATGGTGCTCTCCCCGGCGCTCTTCAGCGTGCCCCTCTGAGGTTCGACGATCTGGTGGTGAAACCGAAGATCCCTCGGTTCGACCCGGGCCGCCTCGACACTCCCGAGTTCCAGCCCGCCTGGGCCGAGTATGAGCCGGAGCCTCCCGGGCTCTTCAGCCTGCTGTTCGGCGGATCCGCTCGTCATGATCGAGAGGTCGAACGAGCCAAGCAGGCATTCCAGGACGCGGTCACCGCCCACAAGGAACGGGAGAGCCAACGGCTGAGTGCCCTGTCGAAAGCCCGCGGCGAACACGCCGCTCGTGTCCGGGCAATCGAGGACGAGGCACGGTCAGAGAACGCCCTGCTGAACACCCGCTCCGTTGAGTTCGCCCAAGGCCGGCCCGAGGCCGTCGAGTGGTTCGTCGCGCGCATCCTGGAGAGGTCGGCGTACCCGGAGGGGTTCCCTAGGAAATTCCAGGTCGCCTATCGTCCGCAGAACCGTGACATCGTGGTCGAGCTCGAACTTCCACCGACGTCCGTGATCCCCGATGTGCGCGGCTACAAGTACGTGAAGACGCGCGACGCGATCGACCCGATCCCACGCCCGGCGACCGAAGTGAAGAAGCGCTACGCGCAACTCATCGCATCCGTGGCGCTGCGCACCCTGCACGAAATCCTCAGTGCAACGCCGGCCGACGTGGTGGATGCCGTCGTTTTCAACGGACGGCTGACCACCACCGACCGCGCCACGGGGAAGACCACCCTGCTTCACCTGCTCAGTGTGGAGAGCGAACGCGCCGAGTTCGAGGACTTGGTGCTCTCCAAGGTCGACGCTGTGGCCTGCCTGAAACGACTCAATGCGCTGGTCTCCCCGAACCCCTACGATCTGGAAGCCATCGAGCCGCTCATCGAGTTCGATCTGAAGCGCTTTCGCTTCGCCGACGACATCGACGTGGTATCCGACCTCGACTCGCGCAAGAACCTCCTCAAGCTGAACCCGACCGAATTCGAGCACCTCGTCCGGGAGCTCTTCTCCGCTATGGGAGCCGAGGCGTGGACCACGCTCCCATCCAAGGACGGGGGTGTCGACGCAGTGGCCACGAGCAAGAACATCTTCTTCGGCGGTGTCTGTCTCATCCAGGCGAAACGGTGGTCGAATCTGGTCGGGCTCGACGCCGTCCACGCGCTCACCGGAGTGATGTCCGATCACAACGCGACGACAGGGGTCCTGGTGACCACCTCGTGGTTCGGCCGCGCCAGTGAGCAGTTCGCCCAACGCAACCGCATCAAACTCATCAACGGCGCCGAGCTGAAGCATCTGATCAAGGAGCACCTCGGCATCGACGTCGTACCCGGGGTCGCGCCGAAGCACAAGCCCCGCGCGTCCAACAACAAGCAGACCGGGCGACCTGGGCCAACACAATGACCGTTGGACTCCCGCCAGGCGGGAGAGAGTCACGGAGTGCCGGGTTTCGGTCAACGAGACTCGCAACTCGCTCTTGTGACCCCGGCTTTCCGTCGCCGTCGTCGTTGGGCACGGGAACGCTCTCACGGCACGGCTACCGCTCGGCTGGCGCAGGGCTCACCCCCGTCCATCAAGCGCGGTCAAACCAAATGGAGACGGGGAGGTGCTGCCGGGCCCCCGCTTCCCTGACCATGGTTGAGGGTGAAGGCCAGCCCGAACATCAGGGAGTTGAGCTCATCGCTGGGGAGGCCGAGTTCGACGGCCAAGCGCGCCAGGGGCCTCCCACTCTCGCGGAGCCTGGCCGAAACCTTGGCCAGGACCTGAGAGGTCTCCCTGGGTATGCCGCCTGGCTCGCCGCTTCGGAACCCCAGTTCGGCCAACTCTTTGCAGGCCGCCCGGTGCTGCCAGTCGCTGAGCAGCCCCAGGTCGTGTAGCCGGTAGGCCAGGGCCATGGCCGAGACCCTCCAGAACCTCTTGGCTTTAAGGATCTGGTCCGCCGTTACCCCCGCGGGCACGCGAGCCTGGACGTCGGCGCGGGGCATGAGGAAGGCGCTGGCGAACTGGTTGGCTTCACGTTCGGCCTCGGGGCCGGTGAGGGACCGATCGTGGCCGTGCAGTACCAAGTGGCCCAGTTCGTGCGCCCCATCGAATCTGCCTCTCTCCCCGCTTTTGGCGGTGTTGAGGAAAACGAAGGGGGTGTCGTCACGCCAGAAACTGAAAGCATCGACCTCGGCGTGAGCCGGATCAAGGGCGAAGACACGCACGCCGTGTGCCTCAAGGAGGTGCACCATGTTGGGTGCCGGCGCCTCCCCCAGTCCCCAACAGGAGCGGACCATCTCCGCCGCAGTCTCCGGTTCGGGCCTACTGAAGGTGGGGACGTCCGGTACGGGGAGCGTGAACTTCTCCTCCAGCCAGGCGTGCAGGTGGAGTGCGATGGCCGCCTGGGCTCGAACGGCCTTCTGCTTACGCGCCGATGTCTTGGTTTTCGCGCCGAAGGACACGGCCTCGGTAGGGTGATTAAGGCCGTTCTCGTACCTGGACATGCTCTGCGGGGGACTCTGCTCAGATCCCGCCGGCCACGATCACACGGATGTCAGTCCTTACCGCGATGATGGCCGTGTGGCTGTGCGATCGGATTTCACATTGGAACTGCAGTTGGAGAAGACTCGGGAGGAGGCTGGTAACGAGGCTGTGCGGAGCGCGATCACTGGCGTGCTTCACCACATGCGCAGTGGGCGGGGGCGGCACCGTCGTGGTGGCCGACAGCTCATCGTCCTGCTGGAGCTGGCTCGATCTCAGGCCGCGGGCGCGGAAGAGTGGTATGTAGTGCGGCTCCTACAGGATTCTCTGGACTACGCCGAAGAACGAATCCTGCAGGCGGACTTCACGGATAGGTACCGCCTGTTCCAGGACGGCAAGCGCAGTCCCCTCTACCGCGACTACGTGGCCGGGAGTACATGGATAGCCAATGAGTACTCGGCTGACGCGACTCAGGAGTACCTCAACGAGCACCCAGAGGCCACGGTTCATGAGGTGATCATGCATTTTCGTTCGCTCAGTCGAGACGCGCTGTTCATCGATGCGCCGGAGGACCGCCCGGGGCGCTACCGATTACTCCGAGGACGCGCGGAGATGGCCGAGTGGATGGGGCGAATCCTCATGGAACGCCTCGACGTGGAAGACCCGGTCAAAGCCGCCAAGCAGATCGTCATGTCGCCGGAGGCGTGGGCCGTGTTAGCCTCCGACACCAACGGTCAAACCCTCCTCAAAGCCGCAGAGATGCAGCGACGCTCAGCCGGTCTTGCGATTCTACGCGAAGTTGCTGAGAATCCGGCGGCCTCCGAGAACGACCTTCAGCAAGCGCTGAAGAACCAATACTGGATCTTTGGTGGTCGTTTCATCGGCGAGGCCGCCTATCGCAGGCTGGTGCCGGGCGATGAGATCAATATTCCGCTGATCCGCGGCGACGGATCCCTACACGTCGTAGAACTCAAGCGCGCCAGCAACCTGCACACGCCGCTTGTGAAGCGCCACCGCAACGCATGGGTTGCCACCGCCCAGGTACACGACGCCGTCGGCCAAGCGGTCAATTACCTTGTTGGCCTTGACGAGAATCGTCACCGCATCCGGAGGGAGTTCGGGATCGAGGTACGCCGAGCTAGCGCCGCAGTCCTCATTGGCCACCCTGCCACTCAACCCGAAATCCCAGAGGAAGCGATTAATGAGGCCCTACGGACGCTGAACACCCACCTCAGCAGAGTCGAGGTAATGACGTACAAGGACTTAATCGATAGCGCACAACGCTCTCTCGACGGACCATCCGGCCTATAACGCGGAACGTTACAGGACCTCGACGCGGCACGTCAGCTCCCGAGCCCCGCCGACCGCCGCGTCGGCCTCGGGGGGCGTCGGCGAGCAGGGCCATTGAGGAGGCGACGATCATGTCGTCGACAGAGCGGGGTAAGAAGGCCGCGAGCAACTGGGGTTCGCCATGGGGTTGGGCGAGGTCGTACCTGTGGCTGTAGCTGACCACTGCGGCGATGGCGGCGAGCATCAGTACGGCGGCGAGCGTCCTCCAGCGGGACCAGCGGGAAGAATCCACCGCGGTCACCGCCTCTCGAGGACGAGATCCGTGGAAACCTTAAGCAGTGTGTACGAATCGGTCGGCTCTGGCTCGGACGCTTAGGTATGCATCGAACTTCATGGTCATTTGGAGAGAGCCGTCGAATTCCGGACCCTTGTGTTTTGGGACTTTTTGTTGACTGCCGTGAACGGTTCACCGTCAACGCCCAGCTCTGCTGCAACGCCTTCCATAGGGGTTCGCATCGGTGGGTTACATACGGGTCAGCAGGGGGTATGGGGCTCACAACGGGACCACGATCATCTCGGTATCGGCGCCAGTGCTCAGGGCCCGCTGAAGCGGGTCATTGCGGAGCCGCAGGTCGACCGCACGACAGGCGGCACCCCGCGCGGCCCTCGACCAGGTATTCCGACGCCTTTCAGGGTGCAGCTAGAGTCGGTCTGTACGTTGGTTCAGCCCCCCATCCGTTCTGTCTCTCCCCGCATGGAACCAACGCACGAACCCTCGGGCTCGCTGAAGCTGGGGCATGGAATGTCGTAGACCCTTGAGAGAGTGGCAGAAACACCCTCTCACGTTTGGTTCACTCGATGCAGGCTCCAGCGGAACCGCCCATGCCCTTTCCCGGCGTCTCCCCCAATGTCCCTCTTGGGCCCTTTACGGGCACGCCTCTGAGAGTCCACTCCCATGGCGACCTTCTTCACACTGCACACGACTGCCCTGAGGGCCCTGCCACGAGTCCCGATTGGCGATCGGTCCCGCTCACCACAGATGTCATGCGCAGACTGTGCTTGTCATGCCACGCGCTTCAGCGAGGAGCGCCCCTTACCGCGATCGGGCTGTTCGTGGAGTCCGTCCTCGCCCTGGTTCGGTCCGTGGGTTGGGATACGGATGAGGATGAAAAAAGCGGCTGGTTCCACGAGGAGGAATCGGACGAGGAAGAAGATCTCGAGGACACGGACTATGTCGACGAGGACTACTCTGAGCGCGACATGACGAAGAGGATATGGCTCTGGTCCGTGATTGAGCTCCACGAACACCTCAAGAGCCTTGCTCCCTTCCCCTGGTTGGCGCCCTGGGCACAAGCGGCGCTGCAGGAGGAGGCGGAACAATCCGAGGCGTTGCGGCGAGAGTATGCAGCCTCCTTCAACCCCATCCACCTCTTGGAAGCGGCGGCCGCGACCCTAATGGAAAGCCGCGACCTTCCCCTCAGCCTCCCCGGGGCGACGGTAGCTTGGAGTACTGAGGCACTCCGGGATGCACTCGAACGACTCAAAGACCGCTGGACCAGGAGAATCGCTTCATGCCCGGAAGGGGTTTCGGAAGACGTGGTCGCAGACCTCGTCCACCACATTCTCCCCAAAGGGGAAAGTACCGAATCTGCCCAAGCTATGCTGGAACTCGCCGAGAGTTGGGCCCAGAAGACTCGAAATGCCGTCGAGCATTTCCCAGTGTCTGGAGACCGATGGGTCTTACTTCAGCTCCGCGATTTCAAGGTCATCTCATGGAACAACTGGTGGGCCGCTGTGATCGCCCATTACACGATGGCGGCGGACTGGCGCCATCCCGCCGTACTTATGCGCGTTCCAGAACCGATATCCCACCGACTGGAGGAGGAATCCGGACAGTACGACGTCGTGTACACAGAGAAAGAAGCATCCACCGACGCGGATCCCGCAGCCTTGCTCGCAGAAACGCTGAACTTTCCCGGTCGAGATGTCGCTCCGCTGCTTCCCGGCGTACTCGACGATGGCCCAGTGCACCAGCGGCGGATGCTGACCGAACAGGACACGATCGGCTTGCAGAACAGCACACCGTCTGCGCATCAACCGTATCTGGTCTTCTCCGCGACGCACGGTGTCGAAGTACTTTTCCCTCCGGCCCTGCAGGAGCGCTGCCAAAATGGCTGGGAAGGAGTGTTGATAGCGGGTGCTTCGGATCTTCCTTCAGCGCTTATTGAGGGGATTCTGCAACCAACCGGTAATCCCGATCGAAATCGGCGGGACCCGTTTGAAGAAAACGGATTGAATCGACTTAGCAGGAGGCACGGAGAGCACTCCCTGATATCCTTCTCACAGCGCAACCATGAAGAGAGCGACCGCGCAGCCAGGTTTATCGCCATGGCCCGAGTCTCTCCGGACCTGCGTTCCTTCGCCGAAGAGAGCGGGAGGGAATTTTATTCGATGCACTTGGAATATGCACTGCTCGACTCACGCTACCCCCCTCTCGATCTCGGCCCCTTCCAGCCTATGGGTCAACCGCTCCAGCAGGGAAGCGGGCTCGGCCTCCCCCTCGCCCACCTGGCACAGGTGCAGATCTACACCACGAACGCGCGGCAGCGCTCCTCAGGTCGGACCCATTCACCTTCCTGCCAACATGCACCAGGCCTTGGCCACAAGGTCGATCTGATCACCCCCGCCGAGTTTCTGCAGATCTCGCCACACCGCTTGTGCAGTATCTGCGGCGGCCATGCCGTCCGCCTCCTCGACGAAGGACAGCTCACCTACTACCAGGCTGCTCGTGAACTCCACCGCCTGTGGAACGAGGTGAACGAGTGGCCTCGGCGTTGGAGGGGACTGACCGGTGAGAATGTAACGCGCCTTCGCGAAGAATTAAACGGAATTTCCCTCATGAATAACGACCCCCGAATGGACGGGAGAGCAATTGAGCAATGGAACGAGTCCATCCACCAGATTCGCATACGACTGAATCGAATTGACCGATTTATCCAACAACCGAACAAACCGGCAAAGCCCCGATCCTATCACTCACGCGGGACCTCTCCGAGCGCACCCAAGGAGACAATGGATGCTGACGTGCGGGTCGACTTTCTCATAAGGGGTCACGTAAAATCTATTCTGGAGCGAGCCTCAGACCCGGGCCTCCGGATCCAAATCTCTGTCGCCCTCGACTACCTGAGTTCGGGGAGAACGCCTCCGCCAGGTGGACTTGCCCTCCTCACCTTGCTACGGCAGGCCCGTGCCCATGCCGCAGAGGTGGACGAATGGGAGATCGTCCACCACCTCCAGGAAACGTTGGACTTCGCCGAGAACCGACTCAGTCGCCCCGACTACCAGGAACGTTGCCACCTCCTTCGAAAGGGAACCAGGGATGGAAGCCTGCACACCTTACTGACGCAGAAGGCCATGATCTACCCACGCTATACCGCTGAGAAGGGAGCGGAATTCCTGAAAAAGCATCCGAAAGCCAGCGCCCGAGACTTGGTAAAAGAATTCGCCAAAGAATACCGCGACTCCGCATATATGTTGGCCCCGTATGACCGCCCCGGTCGCTACCTCATGGTCCGCGGGATCAGCGAGCTTGAACTCTGGTTGGACCACGCGGTCCAGAGCCGAATCGACGTCGAGGATATCGTGGATGTAGCCCGGAGAATCGCCTCATCCCCCGAGACGCTGAGCCTGATTGCTACCGATGAGGAGGGTGAGTTGATTCTACGGGCCGCGGAGTTGCGACGACGTCACGCTAAACTAAAAGAGCTGCGCACAGTCGTCGAGCGGACATCCGCCCTGGAAAAGGATCTCCAAAGCGCGCTCATTGGCCAGTCTTGGATCTTCGGTGGCGAGTACGTTGGCGAGTCTGCGCACCGACGACTCGTCGTCGGTGACGAGATCGACATCCCGCTGATCCGTGGCGACGGCTCCCTGCACGTAGTTGAACTTAAACGATCAATGAATCTGAAAAACGGCCTTGTCAAGCGACATCGAGGAGAGTACGTTCCCACCTCCAGTGTCAACGATGCCGTGGCGCAGGCAGCCAACTACCTGGTAAACCTGGACGGCAACCGGAACGAGATCAAGGAGAAACTCGGATTGGAGACCAGGCGGGCAAGCGCAACCGTTTTGATCGGGCACCCAGGTCTCCAGTCCGATGTACCTGAGGAGGAGATCAATGAGGCGATGCGCAAGTTGAACACAATGGTCTCCCGAGTCGAGGTCCTCACGTATAAGGATCTACTCGACAACGCTGAGCGCGCCATCGGTGGACCCAACCCTCTATCGTAAATATAGAGATCTGTAGATACGCCCTCAAGGCATTCGAAGGCTGGCTAAGAAGAGGCTTCGGACCTTCCGCGCGCTCAGATTCTCATCGACCTGATTGATTCTTACGGGCCGTTCATCACACTTACGAGGGACCAGTGTGTTACGCACGAATGTCGGCGCCTACGGACATGCCTCTCACCGCGGCGACGGCGGCGAACATCGGCATGGCGGCGATGGTCATCCAGCGGGACCAGCGGGAAGAACCCACCACGGTCACCACACGTCCAGAGCGAATGTTGTGGACAAGACCAGCGGAGACGCCTTATATGGAGGAATGGTCCAAGTTCCCCCTCGGGCACTCGATCGACATCACTCCCAGGTCATCGTCCTGGGAGTTTTTCGTTGTTCCGGTATCGGACCCGTGGGTGCTTCCCTCGGCTTCTGAGAGGGATGGTGGGCCGGGCCCGGGAGGGCCGGTCTGGGCGGCCCTCCCGGGGTGTTCGGGGCGGGTTATGGGCAGTTGTCGGTGAGTTCGCAGATGTCCGATGGGTCGGTGGAGACCTTGATGTCGTCGTACCAGATGTAGCTGTCGTTCTCGGGGGCGAAGTCCGGGGTGGCGCCGCCGGCGAAGCTGTCGAGGTAGGCCGTGTCCACCTGGTCGTCGTTGGTGACGAAGCGCAGACCGGTCACCTCGGCGGCGGAACGCCCGTTGTAGAAGACCTCGATCTCGCCGTCGTAGCGGGCCTGCCCGCCGGTGACGGTGTTGACCTTGACCCGCTGCACGACGTTCACCCATTCGCCCCTGGGCCAGTGGACGACGGAACCGTTGTCCTCCAGGACGACGTAGTCGCCGTAGGTGTCCTCCTTGTCCATGTGGTAGTAGTACAGCGCCGCCTCGCCGTCCGCGCGCCGCCAGATGAAGCGGGAGCTGAAGCCGTTCGTGCCGTCGCAGGTCTGGCCGCCGGAACACCAGTCGCCACCCGCGAGGCCGATACCGACCTTTCCGGCGTACTTGGTGGTGCCCCAGCTGAAGTCCTCGTCGAACCTGATCCACATGGACACGTAGTACTCGGGCGCCGCGGCCAGCTCGAAGGGCGCCTGCGCACCGGATTCCTCGGGCCCGACCTCGCCCGCCGGGTAGAGCACGCGCAGCGACTGGCCGCCGCTGTGCGCCGGGGTGGAACCGTCGATCCGGGTCCGTTCTTCCATGCCGACGGACCAGGGGGCGTTCCAGCCGTCCTCGCTCCATTCGCTGAGCGGGTAGGCGGTGCCTCCGGCGGGTCTCTCGAATCCGTTCTCCTTGTACTCCTGCGCCGGCGCCTGCGCTTCGTCCGCAACGCTGTGCGCCGTCTCCGCGGCGGGCTCCGCGGCGGACCCCGGGTACAGCATGACGGGTGTGAGCAGGGTGGCGACGCCCGCGGCGCCGAGGAGGAGGGGCTTCGGCTTCATGGCCGACTCCTTGCTTTCCGATCGATGGAGGTATCGGTGGGTCGGGCCGGCCGGCGCGGCATCGCTCCGGCGATCGACCCGCCCTCTTCTCGCGGCCGGTCGCAGGCGGTAGGGGTGCGCGGTCTCCTCCCCTTGGGCGGGAGGCTCGGGGATCCTGGCGTCCACCGTCGACATCGGCCGCTACGCGCGCACATGCTCCCCCTGCATATGCCGGCGAAGGACGGCATACGCAGGGGGAGCACATGGAGCTCCGGGAGGCGGGTCAGCTCTGCGGGGCGGTGTCGGCGGCGCGCTTGACGAGGCGCTTGGTGGTGCGGCGGAACGCCCAGACGACAACCACCGCGACCAGTGCCGTCAGCGGAAAGCCCAGCACGATGTCGGCGATCGCCAGCCCGCTAGTGGAACCGGCGAGGTAGAGCCACTCCGACACCCCGAACCGGGCCGCGAACATCACCGTGACCGCGATCGTGGCGATGTCGTGGACGAGAATGGACGGCTTGTCCTCGCGCCAGGCGTGGCCGCCGCCATGGAAGGCGTTCCAGACGACCCCGGTCAGCGGCCGGCGCACGATGACGGAGACCAGGGTGACGATGCCCGCCGCCAGTGCGGCCCAGATCCCGATGAGGAAGAAGTCGTTGGCCGAACCGGTCGCGGCGGAGAGGCCGCCGGCGGCCACCACGCCGATCACTCCGCCGGAGGCGGCGCCGAAGCGCGCCCCGCGCCACATCTGGAAGGCGGCGAGCGCCACGGCGACGGCGATGGAGATCCCGATCGTGACGGGCAGCGGGAAGAACCCGACGGCCGCCGCGAAGACGACGACCGGGATCGCGGAATACAGCATCCCCTTCGGCCCACCCGCTCCGTCGAGCATCGCCTTCTTGACGTCGACCGGCGGCTGGGGCTCAGCGGTCGCGGGGTCGTGGGTGGAGTGGACCTGGGTGCCATAGGGGGAGCGGCCATGGGCGTCGTGGGCGGGGTGACCCTGGGCGTCGTAGGCGGAGTGGTCCTGGGTGTCGTGGGGGGCGGTCCGGGTCATTTCGTCCTCCTGGGGGTGATGGGGTTCCGGCACGGGACGCATTCGGGGCGAACGCGACCGGCCGTGGTCGTTGGTCGCGGCGTGAGTGCCCGCCGATGGAGCACGGCGCGGAGGTGCGTCCGCGCGAGGGTCAGGCCGCGGCGGTCCGGCGGGCCGTCATGGAGAGGCCGACCGCCTTGCGCCACCGGGGCAGGACGGCGTCGACGTGGTCGCGCAGCGCGGTGAGCGCCTGCTTGTGTTCGCGGCGCTCCTTGCGGGAGATCGTGCAGCAGACGTCGCCATCGGCGGCGAGCACGGCCAGCACCGCGTCCTCCACCGGGACTGTGGCCGGGTCGCGGCCGAGGAACGCCGTGTTCCGCGTGCTCTCCCGCAGGCCGGCCACCTGGCCGGGGTCGCGGAGGCTGGGCCGGCGGGTCGGGAAGACCCCCAGCGCCCGCCCCCGATGCACCGTGATCGCTCCCTGTTCTTCGAGCTGGTCCCGCACCGCGGCCTCGGCCCGGTGCCAGTTGCGGTCCACGACCGTGAACCAGCGGCGCGGCTCGGTCGGGGACGCGCTGCTGAGTACCTCGGCGAGGAACGGATCGCTCGGCGGCTCGGCCGCCGCGCCGCTGCGCACGGCCTTGCCGTCCTGGTCGCTGAGCAGCCCGGCGATGGCCAGCTCGGCCACTGCCGCCCCGCGCATCAACTGGCCGCGGACCAGGGCGGTGCTGGAGTCGATCTTGTTCTTGTCGAGGTCGAAGTTGAGCAGGTAGAGCCGTTGCGGAAGGGTCCAGTCCATGGCTGCTCCTCGGGAGGCGGTCGATCGGACCGGCCGCTGCACGCGGCCGGTGGCCGCGGGTGCGGGCGCGGTGCCGTGCGCCTGTTCGCGGTGCTCGACGCTGGTTCCGGGCGTTGCGGTCATGTTGTCGATTCCATCGGACACCGCGCCGGCCCGGTAGTGCGACGGTGTCACCGCGTCGCCGTGACGTACCGCGTGGCGCGGGTATGACGCCGTGTCACTAGCGCCCGCGGCCACCATCTGACCCCATGCCGTAACGGCATACTCAACCCGCTCCGGGAGTTCGCTCCCCCGTCGCGCCGGGACGCCCGCCGCGGTCGGCCGCTCGGGCGTGGGACCGGTCATCGCTCCCCCGTTGCGCCGGGACGCGCGTGGCCCCGGCCGCCCCTCCGGCCGGGCCACGTGGGACGTCGCCGGCGTCACCCCTCCGTGCGCTCGGGGGTGGCGGGGGCGGCGTCCGCCGGGCGGTGGCGGTCCGCCTTGCGGTAGGTCAGCGTCCGGAGCAGGGTCTCGGCCGGGCCGCGCCTGCCGGCGCGGTCGAGCAGGAGCGCTCCGGCGACGGTCAGCAGCCAGGTGCCGAGGGCCACCGGCACCGCCGTCCAGCTGGACAGGTACGCGCCCAGCCCGAGCCCCCACGCCGCCAGGAACAGCCCCCAGACCACCGACTGGGCCAGATAGCCGCTGAGGGAGCGGCGCCCCAGCGCCACCAGCGCCCGTACCGGCAGTGCCCGCTCTCTCCCCCGGGTGGTGATCCAGTGCGCGAAGAGGCCGAAGAGCGCCGCGTAGCCCACCCCGGTGAAGATCCCGGTGTAGAAGTGCACCGCGCCGACGGCCGTGCCGTAGGCCGGATCGAGGACGCCCACGTGCACCAGGGCCAGCACCGCGCCGGCGGCCCATCCGATGGAGATGCCCGCGACGGCGAGCCGGCGCAGCAGCGGCAGGTGGCGCGACGGCTCTTCCAGCAGCCGGTGGCGGGCGGCGAGCATGCCGATCAGGAACGCCGTCGGCAGGGCGAGGGTGAACACGCCGGCGAACAGCCCGAAGAGCCAGCTGGGAAGGCGGATCGCCGCCGCCGCCAGGTAGCCCGTCTCGGCGATACTCGTCCGCTGGAAGTCGGCCGTCGCGGGCACGGTCGCCGGCGTCGGCGCCAGCGCGGTGCCGATGGCGATCACGGCGCCGAGTGCGAGCAGGATGCCCAGCCAGATCGCGAGGGTGCGGTCGCTCCGGCCTAGGAACAGCGGGACCATGATGAGCCCGATCAGGCCGTAGGTGCCCAGGATGTCGCCCTGCCACAGCAGCAGGGCGTGCACCGCGCCGAAGAGGAGCAGCCACCAGTGCCGCGTGCGCAGGAGCCGGCGGGCCTGCTTGTGGGGCGTTCCACGTGATGTCTGCCGGGTGTGCATCTGCACGACCCCGTAGGCGAACAGGAAGCCGAACATCGTGTGCGTGCGGGCGTCGACGACGATCAGGGTCGCGGCCTGGGCGATCCTGTCGGCGAGGTTGCCGTCAGCGGGGTGCAGCAGGGCCAGGCCGGCCGGGGCGTCGTAGATGAACCAGGGGACGTGGGCCAGCGCGATCAGCAGCAGCATCATGCCGCGCGCGAGGTCGGGTGCGAGGACGCGTTCCGTGGTCGGCGTCGAACGCACCGGGGCGTCGACGGCGACCGCGGGTCTCTCGTGGACGCCGTCGGAATAGGCGCTCGTCATGGGTGGGAGGTCCTCTTTCCGTGCGCGCACCGCGATGCGGTGCGATGGGTCGCGGGTGGTCGTGCCGGCCGCGGGGGCCGCGTGGCGGAGTTCAGCGCGCGACGGCCGGCGGGCAGGAGGCGGGAAGGACAACCGTCCGGCCGGCGGCCGTCGCCCGTCCGCCCGCCCGTGGACCGCGGCCGCTCCGCGGTCGGGCCGGCGGAGGCGTCAGTGGCCGGGTCGCGCCTGTGCGTCCGTGTTCGTGGTGAGGCGCTTGGTGGAGCGGCGGAACGCCCAGATCACGACCACCGCGGCCAGGGCGGCCAGGGGGAAGCCGGTCACGGTGTCGGCGATCGCCAGCCCGGTCGTGGAGTCGGCGAGGTAGAGCCATTGCCGCACGGCGAAGCGGGCGCCGAACATGGCCACCACCGTGAGCGTGGCGATGTCGTGCGCGAGAAGCGACGGCTTGTCTTCGCGCCAGGCGTGGCCGCCGCCGTGGAAGGCGTTCCAGACGACCCCGGTCAGCGGTCGGCGCACGATGACGGTGACGAGGGTGGCGATGCCCGCCGCCAGTGCGGCCCAGATCCCGATGAGGAAGAAGTCGTTGGCCGAACCGGTCCAGGCCGCGACGCCGCCGGCGACCGCGACGCCGAACACGCCGCCCAGTGCCGGCATGAGCTGCTCCCCGCGCCACATCCGGAATCCGGCCAGGGCCAGGGCCGCGGCGATCGCGACCCCGACCGCGGCCGGCAGCGGGACGAAGGGCACGGCCGCCGAGAATCCCACGACCGGGAGCGCCGTGTACACCATCCCCGACGGGCCGCCGATCCCGTCGATCACGGCCTGCCTGACGTCGACGGGCTGCTCCGGCCGGGCGGGATCGTCGGCGCCGTTGCCGGCGCCCTCATCCTCCGGGCCCACCGGGCCCTCGTCGGTTCGGTCCGTGGTGCGGCCGGGGCCGGTCGGGGTGCGTTCTCCGTCCCGATGGGCGTGCGCAGTCGTGGCCGGCCGATCGGAGAGGTCGGGCTCAGTCACGGTGTCGTCCTCCGAGGTGACGGGCGAGGAAGCGGTCGGCCGCGCGGTGGAAGGCGATCTTGTTCTCGGGGTTCACGAAGCCGTGGCCCTCGTCGGGGAAGACGGTGTAGTCGACCTCGACCCCGCGGGCGCGCAGGGCGGCGACGATGTTGTCGGACTCGGCCTGCACGACGCGGACGTCGTTGGCGCCCTGGACCACCATCAGCGGCGTGCGGATGTCGTCGACCCGGCTGATCGGCGAGCGGGCCAGCATGTCGGCCTCCTCCCCGGGGACCTCGGGGTCGCCGATGTAGCGGTACCAGTTGTTGATCAGCAGGGGTTTGGCGGCCTCCGGCACGGTGCGCATGAAGTTCGCGAGGTCGGAGATGCCGACGACGTCGACGGCTGCGGCGAAGCGGTCCGGGGTGAAGGCGGCGCCCACCAGCGCCGCGTAGCCCCCGTAGGAGGTCCCGAAGATCGCCACCCGGTCGGGGTCGGCGTAGCCCCGCGCCACCGCCCAGTCCACGGCGTCGATCAGGTCGTCGTGCATCTTGCCGGCGAACTCCCCGATCGCGGCCTGGGTGTGGGCCTTGCCGAACCCGGTGGAGCCGCGGAAGTTGACCTGGAGCACCGCGTAGCCGCGGTTGGCGAGCAGTTGCACGGTCGGGTTGAACCCCCACGCGTCGCGGGCCCAGGGGCCGCCGTGGACCAGCAGCACCATCGGCAGCCCCGATGGCTCGACGCCCACGGGCAGGGTCAGGTACGAGGGCAGCGACAGCCCGTCGCGGGCGGTGATCGTCACCGGCGTCATCGGGGCCATCGCACCGGGGTCGAGGCGGGGGTGGGGCCGGAACAGCAGCCGGGACTCACCGGTGGTGTGGTCGTAGAAGTAGGTGGCCTCGGGGTCGCGGTCGTGGGCGAAGCCGACGACCCACCGCTGTCCCGTGGTGTCCGATGACAGGTCGCCGACGTCGCCCTCGGACAGGTCCTCCAGGTTCGCCAGGACCTCGGCGAAGTGCGGGTCCAGGGCGTGGATGACCTGGCGGTCACCGAGGTAGCGCGTCCCGAGCAGCTCCCCGGTGGCGCGGTCGAGGATCAGCGGCGAGTCGACCGCGGCGGCGGTCCGGAGCGACACGGAGAGTTCGAGGTCCGGGTGGCCGTCGACCTCGGTCTCCTCACCGGTGGCCAAGTCGATGCGCACCAGCCGGACGCGGTCGCCGCCCCGGCTGGAGCCGACCCACATCCCGGTCCGGTCCGGCGTGAGCTGCGCCAGGTACACCCCGACCGGGTAGTCGGCGCCGTCGAGCGTCCGCAGCGTGCGCAGATCGCCCGTCGCCGGGTCGCGGCGGGCGATCTCGAAGTCGCCGTCGGCGTTCACCGCGGCGGCGAGCAGCTCACCGTCGCGGCCCTGGAACCAGCTCTTCCCGGGGCTTGGGCTCTGGGCCACCAGGGTGAGCTCGCCGGTGGCGATGTCGAGTTCGTGGAGGTCGAGTTCCGCGGGCGTGCGGGCGTTGAGGTACAGGGTCACCTTGCCGGGCCGCCCGGGGGACGGCTGGACGCCTACCGCGCCGGCCCCGAGGAACGGCGTGAGGTCGACCGCCGCGGCGCCCGGGGTGTCCAGGTCGACCCGGTGCAAGTGGTAGTTCTCGTCACCGCCGTCGTCTTGGAGGTAGAGCAGCCAGCGCGGGTCGTCGGTCCAGAGATAGCCCTGCACACTGCGGGTCTCGTCGGCGGTCACGCAGCGGGGCTCGGAGCCGGCGTCGAGATCCTCGATCCAGACGTTGAGCCGGTTCTTCCACGGCGCCAGGAAGGCGATCCGGGTGCCGTCCGGTGAGATCGAGGCGTTGGTGCGCGCCGGCGGGCCGAAAAGGTCCTCGACCGGGATCAGGTCGGGCAGGGCCATGTCGTTCCTTTCGTCGGTGTTCTGGGGCGGTGTTCGGGAACGCGGTGTGCGCCGCGCGGGGGGCGTGCCGTGGCGGCGGGCCCGGGGGCCCGCCGCCGGGGCGGTCCCGTGCGGGGTTCCTCGCGGTACCCCATCGGGCGGCGGGCCCGGGCGGACCGGCGGCGTCAGCGGCGCGGCTCCCAGCGGAAGATGCGGGCGGCCAGCGCGACGGCCACGACGACCCAGCCCAGGGTGGGCGCCAGGAGGATGAGGGAGTCCGTCACGCCGACGCCGCCGTTCCAGGCGTTGACGATCAGCTCGGAGGCCGATCCGCCGGGGAGCAGCCGCTTGACCAGGGTCAGCTCCTCGGTACCGGTGAACCCCACCCAGCCGGACACGGCGAGGGTTCCGAGCAGGACGGGCAGCGTGGTCACCTGGGCGTGCTCGGGTGAGTTCGTCACGCCGGCCGTGGCCAGCCCCAGGCCGAGCATCATGGCCACCGCCGCCAGGACGGCCACCGCCAGGAGGATGGCGTCGGCCGGACCGCCGGCGACCACGCCCAGCACGGTCAGGATCGCCGTCACCTGGACCAGCGTGATGGCGGTGACCGGGAGCAGCAGCCCGGAGAGGATCCCGGTGTCGCCGGCCGCGGTGGAGCGCAGCCGCTTGAGGAAGAGGTTCTGCCGGCGCGAGGCGAGCGTGGTCACCGTTGTCGTGTAGAGCCCCATCGCCACGACCAGGAAGATCAGGACCGCGGCGACGCCGCCGACGGCCAGCGCCGGGATCCTCTGGTGCAGGTAGATGTACAAGGCGCTGGACGCCGCGGGGAGAACGAGCATGGTGACCAGAACCAGCCGGTTCCGGAAGATCTGGATCAGCTCGCCGTAGGCGATCGAGAGCATGGCGAAGGTCCTTGTCCTGGATGTTCGGTGAGGGGCTAGTCGCTGCCGATGGCGCGGAAGACGTCGTCGAGCCGGGTCGGCCCGGCTTCGAGCTCCCGCAGCTCCACGGCGTGGTCCTGCGCCCAGCCGAGCAGGGTGTGCAGGTCCTTCTGCAGGCCGAGGGTCTCGATGAGGAACGTCCCCCCGCTCTCACGCGTGGCGCGCAGCGGGAGCGCCGGGGCGGCGGCCGGGAGGGAGAACCGGATCGTGGCCGGCAGGGTCCGCGTCAGCTCGGAGACGGTCCCCTCCATGTGGAAGGCGCCCTGGTGCATCAGTCCGACGCGGTCGGCGCGCTGCTGGGCCTCTTCCAGGTAGTGCGTGGTGAGGATGACGGTGCACCCGTCTTCGCGCAGCTTGTCCACGGCGTCCCACAGGTCGTCCCGGGACTGGATGTCCAGGCCGGTGGTGGGCTCGTCCAGGAAGACCAGCTCCGGACCGCCGTACACGGCGGTGGCGAAGTCCAGGCGCCGCTTCTCGCCGCCGGAGAGCTGGGCCACCTTGGTGCCGGCCTTGCGGGTGAGGTCGACGACGTCGAGGACGCGTCCGACGTCGTCCGCGCGCCGGGTGAGGCTCCCGATCAGCCGGACCGATTCGCGCACCGTCAGGTCCGGGGAGAACCCGCTCTCCTGGAGCATGATGCCGGTCCTGGGCCGCACGGCGCGGCGGTCGCGCGGGTCCTGCCCGAAGACCCGGACGGTGCCCGAGGTGGCGACGCGGTGGCCTTCGACGGTCTCCAGGGTGGAGGTCTTGCCCGCCCCGTTCGTACCGAGCAGCGCGTAGAGCTCCCCGCGCCGCACCTGGAAGGACAGGTCCCGCACGGCGTGGAAGTCGCCGTAGGTGAGGTTCAGACGTTCGACGTCGATGACCGGTGTGGAGGACATGCCCCCATTCCAGCCGCCGGCGCGCGCGTCCGGCAGTGGGGCCACGTCACCACTCGACCGTGACGTTCCTGCGGGTAGGGGCATGACGCGGTGTCACTGGTGGCACCGCGGAGCAGGCACAATACTGGGGCGGACTCCTTTGCCCGATCTCCCAGAGCCTGTCCGCACACCCGGTCCCCGCGTACGCCGCCGACCGTCGACACGGCCGCCTCCCCTGCCGGTGCGGCCGACCCGGAAAGGGGCCCGCATGACGTCCGAGAACGCCGAGGCGACACCGGGGCAATTGCGCGTGGTCAACCGCGGCATCGTGCACGCGTCGATCACCGCCGTGGGGTCGCTCCTGGTGGTCAACGATGCCCACAACTGGTGGCAGGGCGTCATCCTGGCCCTGGGTGTGGTGGCGGCGCTGGTGGCGGTCTCGTGGTGGGCGACCGAACGCTTCTGGCACGCCATCCTGCCGTGCCTGGTGGTCACCGCGGCCGTGTGGGTGGCCGGCGTGCTGGTGGCGAGCAGCCCGACCGCGGTCTTCGGCTACGCCGTCGTGGTCACCGTCATCCACTACCAGTCGCCGCGCCACCGGACGGCGGCGATCCTGGGCACGGCCGCCCTCGTCGCGGCGGTGGTCGCGGCCAAGCTCGTGGTGTCGGACGACGGCGTCCTCGAGGTGCTGCGCCAGTACGTCATCGTCTCCGGGGGCAACGCCGTGGCGGCGGTCGTGTTCACCTCGCTCTACAAGGTGGTCTCCGGCCTCACCACGGAGCTGGAGGAGTCGCGGGAGCGCGAAGCGGAGCTGGCCGTCGCCCAGGAGCGCATCCGCTTCGCCAGCGACCTGCACGACATCCAGGGGCACACGCTGCACGTGGTGAAGCTGAAGATCACGCTGGCCGAGAAGCTGCTGCGCAGCGACATCGGGCGCGTGGAGGAGGAGCTGCGGGAGGTGCGCGACCTCGTCGGCGACACCATCACCCAGACCAGGGAACTCGCCTACGCACAGCGGCGGCTCAACCTGTCCGCGGAGCTGGAGAACGCCAAGAACCTCTTCAGGGCCGCGGGCATCCGGGTGCGCGTCGTCCGCGAGGCCGAGGTCGACTCCCGCGCGGGCGAGCTGCTCGGCCAGGTCCTGCGCGAGACCACGACCAACATCCTGCGGCACGCCGAAGCCGAGCAGGTGCGGATCACCCTCTCCGAATCGGGCATCTCCATCGTCAACGACGGCGCGCGCGGTGATGCGCTGCCCGATCTCCGAGGGCTCTCCACCCTCAGGGAACGTGTGGCGGGCGAGGGGGGCGAACTGACGGTGGAGCAGGAGGACGGGCGGTTCCTGACGGCCGCGGCGTTCCCGCGCCTGGGCTCCGACACCAGCATCTGACAACGCGGAAGGACGACCGATGACCACCGTGGTGCTCGCCGACGACGAGGTCCTGCTCCGCAAGGCGCTGGCCGCGCTGCTCCCCCTCGAAGGGGAGATCACCGTGCTCGCCGAAGCCGAGGACGGCGCGGCGGCCACCGAGGCCACGCTGCGCCACCGGCCCGACGTGCTCGTCATCGACCTGGAGATGCCCGGCGTGGACGGGCTCGGCGCCGTCACGGCGATCCGCAAGGAGCTGCCGCAGCAGGTGATCCTCATGCTGACCCGCCACGCCCGGCCCGGGGTGCTCCGCAAGGCCCTGAAACTCGGGGTCCAGGGCTTCGTCAGCAAGTCGGCGGAGCCGGCGCACATCGCCTCGGTCGTCGCGGCCCTGCACGCGGGCAAGCGGTGGATCGACCCGGACGTCTCCGCGCTCGCCGTCATCGACGACTGCCCGCTCACCGACCGCGAGATCGACGTGCTGCGCGCGACCGGCGGCGGGTACTCCGTCGCCGACATCGCCGGCCAGCTCCACCTGGCGGAGGGCACGGTACGCAACTACCTCTCCAACGCGATGCAGAAGACCCAGACCCGCACCCGCCACGAGGCGGCGCGCTACGCGCGCGAACACGACTGGCTGTAGGGGCGGGCGGCCACCGCGATCTCCGCGCCCGCGGTCGGCCGCTCCGGCGGGACGCCCTCAGGAGCCGGGGCCGGACCGGCGGTCCAGGAGGGCGGCGAAGCCGTCGAGGTGGCGGGCCAGGGTGTAGTCGAAGAGGCCGTCCAGGTCCGCCACCGTCTCCGCGGGGACCGTCGCCAGCAGGGGGAACCGTCCGCCGTCGAGGAGGGCGGCGGTCCGCTCCCGCTGGGCGAGCAGCCAGCGGTCGAGCGGCACACCGGTCTCCTGCTCGGCTTCGGCCTCGTCCGCCATGGACAGGGCGACGGAGACGACCAGCCCGTGCAGCGCGAGCGCCTCCCGGACCCGGGTGGACATGGGCAGGCCGAGCCCGTCGAGGGCGCGCAGGGTCCACTCGGTGTGCTCCGCCAGGTTGGGCACGAGCAACGGGCGGGTGAACGAGATGGCCCTGGGCAGCCAGAGGTGCCGTCGGCACAGCTCCCACTGCCGGCGGGAGATCAGTTCGAGCTTGGCCCGCCACCCCTCCGGCCCCGGGGTGGGCGGCGCCGCCTCGCCGAACGCCTCGTCGACCATCTGCGTCACGAGTTCGTCCTTGTTCGCCACGTGCCGGTACAGCGACATCGGGCCGGCGCCGAGTTCGGCCGCGAGCCGGCGCATGGACACGGCGTCGAGCCCTTCGACGTCGGCGATCGCGATGGCGGTCCGCAGGACCTGCCGCCGGTTCAGCGCCTGCTTGGCGGTGCCGGCCTGCCGTGTGCGGGGTGCCGCGGGCGGCGCCAAGGGGCCGATCCGGCTCCGGCCGGTCGCGCGGGCGTCGGCGGCCTGGCCGGGGCCGGCCCGGCGGGAGCCGGACGGGCCGGGGGCGGCCGGGCCGGAGCCGGACGGGGCCTCGCCGGCCGGGCCGGTCGCGCGGGCGCTGACGACCGTTCCCGAGCCGACCTTCGCCTCGACCAGGCCCTCGTCACGGAGGGCCGCCACGACCTTGGTCGCGGTCGCCACCGCGACCCCCCAGCGCTGGGCGATCTGCCGGACGGACGGCATCCGGTCGCCGGGGCGCAGGCCGCCGCTCAGGATGCGGGCGCGGATCTCCGCGACGATCCGCAGGTAGGGCGGATCGGGTCGCTGCGTCGACGGCGGCATGGGGGTCTCCGATCTCCCGGTACGGCCACGTACCCTAGTGTACTAGTTCACTTCTGCACGCACCCTAGTACACTTATTCTCCGCATTTAGCGTTTAAGACGCGCTTTTTGAGTACTCTGTACGCATGACAACGAATACACCGTACGCGCTCCTTCGGGCGGCGGGCGGCGCCGACGAGCAGGCCGTGGTGGACGTCCTCATCGAGGCGTTCGCCGACGACCCCCTCGTCCACTGGCTCTTCCGCGAGGCGGGCGAGCGCGGACGCCTCCAGTCGCACTTCTACCGCTCCCTGATCACCCATCCCGCCGGCGAGGCGTACCTGGCCGGCCGCCGCGAGGGCGCGTCGGTCTGGCTGACGCTGGCCGCGGGCCAGGCGCCGCCCGAGGATCCCCCGGACGCACCAGGCGCGGAGCCGGACCCCGATCCGGTCTTCGGTGCAAGCGGCGCGCGCCTTCGGGACCTGGGCCGAGTGCTGGCCCGGCGGCACCCCGGCCGCGAAGCGCACCTCTACCTCCCGTGCATGGGGGTGGTCGGCGGCCGGCAGGGCGCCGGGATCGGCTCGGCGATGCTGCGGCACCGCCTGGAGCGCGCCGACGCCGACGGGCTCGCCGCCTACCTGGAGGCGAGCTCGCCCCGGAGCCGCGCCTTCTACACGCGCCACGGCTTCGAGGACCTCGGCGAACCGGTCCGCCTGGCCGACGGCCCGCCCCTCTGGCCGATGTGGCGCCGGCCGCGCGGTTGAGCACTCCCCCACCCCGCAGGACACCACCCCACAGGACGATGAGAAGGACGACGCCGATGACGACGAACCATGAAGCACCGACCCCCGCCGCCGGCCACGACGGCGACCGCCGACCGCCCACCCTGGTCTTCGTGCACGGCACGAACTCCTCGTCGTACTCGTGGTCGGGGCTGATCAACGAGCTCGCGCTGCGCGGGCACCGCGGCGTGGCCGTCGACCTGCCGGGCCACGGCGACGAAGGGTTCTTCCCCCGGGCCTACCAGGCGCCGCAGGACCTCGAAGCGCTCGCCGCCGAGCCGTCCCCGCTCGCCGGGACGACCCTCGACGACTACGTCGAGCGCGTCGTATCGGTGGTGCGCCGCGCCCACCGCCGCGGGCCCGTGATCCTGGTGGGTGCCAGCCAGGGGGGCGTCACCGTGAGCCGGGTCGGCAACGCGGTGCCCGACCTGCTCTCCCGGGTCGTCTACGTCGCGGCGTTCTGCTGCGTGGACCTGCCGAACATGAGCGCCTACTTCGCGGCGCCGGAGAACGCCGGCAGCCTGGTCGGCAATGTGACCGCGGCGCAGGTCGGCGACCCCGCGGTCCTGGGGGTCAACCGGATCAACTGGCGCTCGGCCGACCCGGCGGTGATCACGGGCATCAAGGAGTGCCTCGCCGGCGACTTCCCCGACGACCGGGCGACCTGGCTGCTCAACATGCTGGAGCCGGACGAGCCCGCGGGCATCCCCGTGAGCGAGGCCCGGGGCGAGGCGGAGACCTGGGGCCGGATCCCCCGGACCTACGTGCGCTTCACCCGCGACCGGCTGATCCCGCCGGCGCTGCAGGACCGGTTCATCAGCGAGGCCGACCGCCTCACCCCGGACAACCCGACCGACGTGCGCAGCGTCGAGGCGCCCCATGTCGGGCCGTTCTTCCGGCCCGAGATCGTGGAGATCTTCGCGGAGCTCGCCGGCCGCTGACCGGCCGCACGGTGGACCGGCCGGACGCGGCGGCGGCCGCCGCGTCCGGCCCCCTCCCGCGTCGCGGCACGGGGGCGGCCGCCGGTTCCGGGAATGAGCGGACCCCTCGCACGTCCTATGTCGACCGACATAGGTCACCGATCGGTACGTCCACCGGACGCGTGGCGCGGGCGGGGGGCGCGGCGGGTGAAGGGCTCGGTCCCGCGGCTACCCGTAGTTGTCGTGCCACAGGTCGGAGAACGAACCGGCCTTGTCGAAATCCCCGTACTTGGGCTTGAACACGTAGGCGGCCCACTCCCCGTCGGCGTCGACCTCGCGCGGGTCCAGCAGCCACAGGTCCTCGCCGTCGTTGACCGTCAGCGCCGCCGCCAAGAGCGGCCCGTACTCCTCGTCGTCCTCGTAGAGGTCCGCCAGGTACGGGTGGAGGTCGGCCGCCCACTGGATCTCCTGTGCCGGGAGGGCGCGCCCGCACCAGTTACCGAGTTCGTCCCAGCCGTTGGTGGTGGTCAGGAAGGCGCGGTAGCTGGGCGGCAGCGGCGTGCGCGGCTCCAGGCGGCGCTCGGCCTCATCGACCTGCTCGTGGGTGGCGGGCTCGTGGCCGCACCCTTCGCAGGTGACCGCGGCGAAGTCGACGCCCAGGAACTCGCGCCACTGGTCAGGGGTTGTCAGCCGCGGACGGAGCGGCCCGACGCGGTCCTCGTTCACGAGAGGGCCTTTCCGTTGGTGGAGGGGGCGCCAGGCTAGCCCCGACCACCGACAGGCCCGTCCGCCGACCGGGCGCGCCGTCCGCCGCGTGTCCGGGCGCGGACCCGCCCGGCCCGGAGTCAGGACGCGGGCGCCGCCGCCGCGCCGCGCAGGCGCGACATGCTCCCGTAGAGCTCCTTCAGGCGCCCGGCCTCGGCCGGGTCGGTGAAGGCCGCGATCCCGCGGCCGTAGTCCTTGGCCGTCTCGATCACGAAGCGCACCGCGGACTCCACGGTGTGCAGGTCGGTGGCGCCCGTGGCCGACCCGGCCACCGCGGCCTCGGTGACGATGGCGACGCCGACGACCGGCGCGGCGGTGGCCGTGGACGGCTGGAGGATCGAGTTCACGTGGTAGACGCCGTTGCCGTACGGGGTGATGTCCTGCATGGTCAGCGGCATGACGACCGGTGGCAGGCCGGTGGTGCGCGCCAGGATGTCCAGCAGCGCGTCGGGAACGCGCAGGATCCAGCCGTCGGCCACCGCGGGGGTGATCGCGATGCCGCGGTGGTTGCAGATGCGGTTCCCCTTCGTGGTGTCGACGGAGAGGATCGCGTCCATGGCCGGCAGGACCTCGTGCGCGTTGCTGACGTCCTGGTCGACCACCGAGCCCATGAACGGGACGGGGTCGTGGGGCTGGGTGGGCGCGTCGGGGTCGATGTGGGTGGCGACCACGACGTCGCCATCGAGCACGTCACCTCTCCGGCGCATGTCGAGGATCTTCGCCCCCGCGGCGACCGCGGTCAGGGCGCCGTCGCCGTCGCTGACGAACCCGATCTGCTCCGGCCGGGCCCCGAGCCCGCCGAGGCGGCCGAGGATGCCGAGCGTGGGGGCGTCGCCGCCGCGCGTCGCGCCGTTCGAACCGGGAACGGTCAGGCGGACGAAGTCGGTCGCGCCCCCGTTGCCGGTGACCGTCTCGACCACGACCTCGCCGTCGGCCGCGCCGTGCGCGCGCCAGTGGTCGGCCACGGCCGCTCCACTGGCCGCGGGGGTGTCGAGCAGGTCGAAGGCGCTGATGACATGGCTCCAGGACATGGTTCCTTACCTTTCTTCATGGGGTTCGTTCCTGACCGTCTGTAGGGTCGGGAGGACCCCAGGGACGCCAGGTATGGCTTGCATGGTTCAGCCGCAGTCAAGGCTTCGGAGGATTGGCCGCCCGGCGTCCCGCGACGACCCGGCCGCTGATTGGGATGCGCGAACAGATCGCTGTGTAAGGACACGACGGCGCGGTCGTCTGCTGGGACCCCCACACGAACTGCGATGACGGAGGAGCCGATGCCCCAGCTCTGGGCCGGTGTGGACGCGGGCAAGACCCACCACCACTGCACGGTGATCGACACCGACGGCCAACGGCTGCTGTCGAAGAAGACCGCCAACGACGAGGCCGAACTCCTCGGCCTCATCGCGGAGGTCACCGCCCTGGACGAAGACGTCCTGTGGGCGATCGACCTCAACAGCGGCGGCGGAGCCCTGCTCATCACCCTGCTGCTCGACCACGGCCAGCAACTCGTCCACATCCCCGGGCGCACCGTCCACCACGCCTCCGGCTCCTACCGCGGCGACGGCAAGACCGACGCCAAGGACGCCTTCGTCATCGCCGACCAGGCCCGCATGCGCCGCGACCTGCACCCCCTGGCCGCCTTCGACGAGATCGCCCCCGACCTGCGCATTTTCACCGCCCGGCGCACCGACCTGGGAGCCGACCGCACCCGGGCCATCAACCGGCTCCGCGACCAACTGCTGGGCTACTTCCCCGCCCTGGAACGCGCCTTCGACTACAGCGCCTCCAAGGCCGCCCTGGTCCTGCTGACCGGCTACCAGACCCCCGCCGGACTGCGGAAGACCGGCCAAGCCCGCCTGGAGACGTGGCTGCGCGCCCGCAAGGCCCGCAATGCCACCCGCGTGGCCCAGACCGCCATCGAAGCAGCCCAGGCCCAGCACACCACCGTGCGGGGCGAGAAGACCGCCGCCGCGGTGGTCGAGCGCCTGGCCGAGGAGGTGATCGCCCTCGATGCCGAACTCGCCGAGACCAACGCGGCCATCGAGGCCCGGTTTCGCGAGCACGAACACGCCGCGGTGATCACCGGCCTGCCCGGCATCGGCACCCTGCTCGGGGCGGAGTTCATCGCCGCCACCGGCGGCGACATGGCCGCCTTCGCCGGCCCGGACCGGCTGGCCGGCGTCGCCGGCCTGGCCCCGGTCCCCCGCGACTCGGGCAGGATCAGCGGCAACCTGCACCGCCCCCGGCGCTACAGTCGTCGGCTGATGCGGGTGTTCTACATGTCTTCCCTGGTCAGCGTCCGTTGCTGCCCGGCCTCGAGGGCGTTCTACGAACGCAAGCGGGCCGAGGGCAAGCGGCATACCCAGGCGGTGATCGCGCCGGCCCGACGCCGGGTCAACGTGCTGTGGGCGATGCTTCGCGACGGGCGACCCTACGTGGCGGCACCTCCCATGAGGCTGACCGTGGCGGCGGCCTGAGGATCTCACGATCCGTCACCGCCCCGGCTTGACAACTTCATTGGGAATCCTCCAGTCGGGACGGGTGGGTGGTCTCAGCCGCGGGCCGCGGCCGCGGCTGCCGCGCCGCCGGCGCGGACGGCGTCGACGATGGGCACGTCGACGCGGGTTCGGAGCAGGGCGGCCAGCCCGATGGTCGTCATTCCGGTGCAGGCGAACATGATGGTGTCGGCGCCCGATGCGATGAGCCGTTCGGCCGCGCGGACCGAGGCGGCCTGCCCGCTCTCGGTGCGCAGGTGGTGGGTCTGGGTGACCCCGTCGGGCACGATGGCGGCGACGCGGTGTCCGCCCAGCACCGAGGTGACCGACAGCGGGGTCTCGGCGGTGAGGTCGAGGACCCCGACCCGGTCGCCGAGTTCCAGGGCGCGGGCCGCCGCGGCCGATCCGGCGCCGATCACCGGGATCCGGACGCGGCCGCGGGCCGGGTCCAGTCCGGGGTCGGCGGCGCAGCTGATCAGCAGCGCGTCGACGGCGTCGTCGCGCTCCATCCGGACGGCGAGGTCGGCGACCTTCTCCGCCGCCGCCGCGAAGCTCGGCGCGTCGTGGACGCCCCGGGGCTGATCGGGGATGCAGCGCGACACGGTGGCCACGCCCTGCTCGGCCTCGATCACGCGGCCGTGGGAGTTCAGGTAGTCGTCGTCGGTGGTGGTGACGACGCGGATGACGCCGATCCTCATGCGGCGCCCTCCGTCCAGGCGCGGCTGGAGTCCAGGGCCTCCGCGGCGATCCTGGCGGAGACGGAGCGGGCCAGGACGACGGGCAGCCCCGTGGCGGCGGCGGCCCGCGCCCGCATCTGCTCGGTGTAGCCGATGCAGTCGAGGGCGAGGACGCCGGCGCCCCGGGCGGCGAGCCCGCGTGCGGCGTCGGCGAGTTCGCCGGGCGTCCCCGTATACGGGGAGCAGACGCCGGTGAGGACCCGCGCGCCGGCGGACAGGTACCGGGAGAACTTGCGGACCGTGTCCTGCCGCTGCTCCTCCAGCGGGCAGATGACGCCGACTGTCCCGGCGTCGCCGGAGAGCGCGGCGGCGCCCAGGGCGATCATGCGGTCCGGGACGAACAGCGGCTTGGTGTGCTCCAGAGCGGGGAAGCCGCCGGTGCAGCCCAGCAGGACCGCGTCGACCTCGGGCTCCAGCCCGGCGATGACCCCGGGCAGGCGGGTCAGCACGAAGGACTCCCCGATCACGACGGACGAGCCGTCGGCGAGCCGGGTCGTGAGCGCGTGGTCCCCGGCCGCGGGCGGGTGCGCGGCGATCTCGTCGGCGGTGAGCCCGTCGAGCACGCCGCGCTCGACGATGTCGACGCCGGGCAGCAGGGCGGCGACCTCGGGGGTGAGGTCCGGGCGCGGTGCCTGGCCGATGGTGATGATGCCGAGCCGTGTCATCAGTGCCTCTCTCCCGGGATCAGCGGCCGAAGATGGTGCCGACGGAGTAGATCGAGTCGCCGGCGATGAGCCCCGCGCCGACGAGCCCGGTCTCCTGTTCGCCCTGCGCACCCCGGTAGCGCCGCCACAGGATGCGGACCGCGAGGGCGGCGAGGACGAGCCAGCCGGCGTTGGGGGTGGCGATGAGCAGGCCGGTGGCCAGGAGGACCCCCATCTGGCGCCCGGCGCCGCCGAGCAGCTGGATCACGGCCCCGGGGATCGCCCACAGGACGAGCTGGACGAGCACGGCGGGATCGGTGAGCCCGGCCTTGATCGTGTCGGCGTAGACGACGGCGGTGGGCGGGATGCTGCCGCCCTCGAACAGGCCGCGCCACAGGAGCGCGACCATGCCGATGGCGACGGCGAAGCCGATCATGGACGACAGCAGCTGCTGCCGGCGGCCGTCGAGTTCGAACGCGGTGTAGGGGCGGCGGTCGCGGCGCAGGATCCAGCCGGCCTTGAAGTCGTAGCCCATGTCGGCGAACGCCGGGCCGGTGGCGGCGCAGTAGCCGACCAGGAGGGCGAGCGGGATCGCGGGGATGCCGAGCGCCAGCCCGATGATGAGGAAGATCAGGGTGACGGCGAAGGCGGGGAACCATCCGGCGTGCATGGCCGCCAGGCCCACGATGAGCTCGTGGACGAGGGCGGCGACCCCGGCGAAGAGGACGAAGCCGACGACGCCCCACCAGGGCAGGTCCGCCCACACCCCGCCGGTGATCGCGAGGACGACCGCGCCGAGGACGAAGAAGGCGTAGCCCGATCCGAGGACCTTGCCCAACTGGCTCCTCGAGACGGTGTAGGCGAGCGAGGGGTCGTCCTGGGCCGCGACCGCGCGGGCGGCTTCGCGCTCGGCCTCCCGCTTGCTCTGGCGCCCGGCGAGGATGACGACGATCTGGGCGAGGGCGACCAGGCCCGCGCCGATCATGACGCCGTGCGGCACGTAGTGCTCGCTGAGGTCGATGTCGAACAGGGCCGGCGCGTACTGCGAGACCAGCAGGCCGATGCCGAACATCAGCAGCGACCAGATGTTGCCGATCATCGCGACGCCCGCAGCGGACATCGGCAGGCCGAGGAACGACGCCCCGACCCCCACGACCCCGCCGCCGACCAGGAGGGCGGCCTGGCGTCCGCCGCGGTCGCCGGCCTTGATGGTCTCGGCGGCGGCGACGCCGGGCGGCCACGCGGCGTCGGCGGGCAGGAACCGGGAGCCGAACGCCTTGTAGAGGACGAGCGCGTCGATCACCAGGCCGATGGACGCGCCCACCAGCATGGGCCACACGAGCTCGGGCCGGCCGAACAGGTACGGGATCGCGATCGGGGTGAGCAGGGCGTTGGCCGCGGCGAACGTCGCGCCGGAGATCGACGTCTGGATGAGGTTCTGGCGGTTGGTGTCCCGCATCGAGCGGAGCCCGAGGAACCCGGCCCTGCCGATGAGCATGGCGATGACGGCGCCGATGACGCTGGTGTTCGGGGAGACCCCGAGCGTCGTGATCATGTGGATGCCGATGGCGGCACCGAGGATGCTCACGAGGACGGTGACGGCGACGACGACGGGTTCGAGCGCTCTCGGGTGGCGCGCGGCCCCGGGGTCGCGTTCCGCGGACGCGGAACCGGTGGCGGGTGTTTCCATGGTCAACCTCAGGGGACGGGCCGCGTCCACGGGGACGGAGCGATCCTGTGGGAGCGCGCCGGGAAACACCAGGTCACAGGCTTCCTACGGCACAGTGACAGGCTGCCTCCCCATTCGGCCCGGCGGCAAATGTTTCCCACTATCTGGGAGTTAAAATCATGTTTCGGGAGCCGGGACCGTCATATGAACACTCGGGTGCGTCGTAGGGTGAGCGCATGACAGTCGGCCCCACCGGCGAGCGCGGTCCCCTTCAGACCGTCGACCGAGCGCTCGACATCCTGCTCAGCTTCGACGAGTTCCGCTCCAGTTGGGGGGTGCTCGAACTCGCCGAGGAGTTCGGCCTGTCCAAGTCGACGGCGCAGCGGCTGCTCGCGTCCCTGGCCGGGAAGGGGTTCCTGCGCGCCGACCCCGACACCCGGCGCTACAGCATCGGCCCCGCCGTCTGGCGGACGGCCGCGCTCTGGGAGCGGTCCGGCGGCCTCTCGGCGCTGGCCGAGCCGATGCTCGCCGACCTCGCGCGCGGGACCGGCCGCACGGCCCTGTTCTGCGTGCCCGACGGTGTGCACGTGCGCTGCATCGCCGCCGTCAGCGGCAGGGAGGGGCCGCGGCGGTCCCACCCGTTCATCGACGAGCTCTACCCGGCGCACGCCGGGGCGACGTCGCGCGCGTACTTCGCCTTCCTCGAACCCGCGGACCGCCGCTCGCTCCTCATCGGGCGACCCTCGGCCCGGTTCTCCGAGCTCACCCGGGTCGACGAGGCGGGGGTGGAGGCGCTCTTCGACGAGACGGTCACGGCCGGGTACGCCCTGTCGCAGGGCGAGTACGACTCCTCGTCGCGGGCGCTCGCCGCCCCGGTGTTCGGCGGCGTGCGGCCCGTGGGGTCGCTCACCCTGGTCGAGAACAAGCTGTCCGCGCACGGCGACGAACTACTCGACCACCTCCCCGAGCTCCTGGCGGCGGCCGACGAGCTCACCGGGCTCCTGTCGAACCGCCGCCCCGAACCCCCGAGGCGCGACTGGCGGCGGGGGCACGGCGCCCGCTCCCCGCGCCTTCAGCCCGACTCCTAGGAGGACCATGCCCGAGCTGCTGCTCTTCTCGAACTCGGTCAACCACGGCCGCGGCTTCCTCGACCACGGCTGGGAGGCGGTGGCGGAGTTCCTCGACGGGCGCGACGAGGTCACCTTCGTCCCGTTCGCGGGCGGCGACCGGCCGGCCTACACCCGGCGGGTGGCCGACGCGTTCGCCACGCAGGGGCTGCGCGTGCGCGGGCTCCCCGCAACAGACGAGGCGCACGCGGTCCTGGCCGACTCCCAGGCGGTGTTCGTCGGCGGCGGCAACACCTTCCGCCTGGTCGACACCTTGCAGCGGCTGGACCTGATGACCGCGCTGCGCGGGGCGGTCGGAGCGGGCCTGCGCTACATGGGCTCCAGCGCCGGGACCAACATCGCGGCGCCGACCCTGCGCACGACCAACGACATGCCCATTGTCGAGCCGCCCTCGTTCGACACGCTGGGGCTGCTCCCGTTCCAGATCAACCCGCACTACCTGGACGCCGACCCCGCTTCGACGCACCAGGGGGAGACGCGGGAGACCCGGCTCGGCGAGTTCCTGGAGGTCGACGACGTGGACGTCCTCGGCCTGCGCGAGGGGACCTACCTGCGTGTCAGCGGGGGCGGCGACGGCCCCGCCCCGCACGCGCGCATCGGCGGCTCGGCGGTCCAGCCCGGTGCGCCGGGCCCGGCCGTCGTCTTCCGCCGCGGCGTGCGCCCGTTCGAGGTGTCCGGCGACGTGACCGGCCTCTTCTCCGGCAGGGACGGCATCGGCCCCGCTACCTGACGCCCGCGCCGCCGGGCACCGCGTTCGCCGGTGCCCGATGTCCCAGGGCGGGGTCCGGTGCGGACGGGCGCAGGCCCGGGAGGAAGAACGCGAACACTAGGGCGACGAGGGCCGCGCCCGCGCCGATCGCCATGATCACCCGGAAGCCGTCCACGGAGGGGACCGCGACGGACCCGAGCGTGACGGTCATCTGGGCCAGGACGACCCCCGCCACCGCGCTGGAGACCGAGGTGCCGATGGAGCGCATCAGCGTGTTGAGGCTGTTGGCGGCGGCGGTCTCCGACACCGGCACGGCCGCCATCACCAGCGCGGGCATGGCGCCGTAGGCGAGGCCGATGCCGGCCCCGATCACGCTGGAGACGATGACGAGCTGCCAGACGGCGGACATCAGCGCGACGCCCAAGCCGTAGCCCGCGGCGACGACCACGGCGCCGAGCATCAGGGTGACCTTGGGCCCCCTGGCCTTCGAGATGCGCGCGGACACCGGTGCCATGGCCATCATCACCAGGCCCGACGGCGCCATCACCAGGCCCACGACCATCATCGTCTGCCCGAGGCCGTAGCCGGTGGCCACCGGCAGCTGGAGCAGCTGCGGCAGGACCAGGGACATCGCGAACATCGCGAACCCGAACACGGCCGACGCCAGGTTGGTGAAGAGCACTTGGCGGCGGGCGGTGGTGCGCAGGTCCACCAGCGGCCGCGCGGTCCGCAGCTCCCACCATCCCCACAGCGCCAGGACCGCGGCCGCCGCTGCGAACAGGCCGAGGGTGAGAGCGCTGGTCCAGCCCCAGTCGGCGCCCTTGGAGATCCCCAGCAGCAGGCAGATCAGCCCGGCCGACAGCCCCGCCGCCCCCACCAGGTCGAAGCGCCCTCCCGTGCGCACCGCGGACTCCGGCACCAGGGCCAGCACGAGCACGGTGACGACGGCGCCGAGGACCGCGGCGGTCCAGAACAGGACGTGCCAGTCGGTCTGCTCGGCGAGGAAGGCGGCGGCGGGCAGGCCGAGTGCGCCGCCCACGCCCAGGGAGGCGCTCATCAGCGCGGTCGCCGAGCCGAGCCGGTCGGCCGGCAGTTCGTCGCGCATGATGCTGATCCCCAGGGGGATGACGCCGGCGGCCAGGCCCTGGAGCACCCGCCCGATGAGCATGGGCACGAGGGTGTTGCTGAGGCCCCCGATGGCCGAGCCCACGACGAGCAGCACCAGGCTGACCACGAGCATGCGCCGCTTGCCGTACATGTCCCCCAGCCGCCCCACCACCGGCGTGGCGACGGCGGCGGCGAGCAGTGTGGCGGTGATCACCCAGGAGGCGTCGGCCGTCGAGGTGCCCAGGAGCTCGGGCAGCCGCGGGACCAGCGGGATCACCAGGGTCTGCATCAGCGAGACGGTGATGCCGCCGAAGGCCAGGACCGGCACGAGCGCGTTGGCCCGCGGCGGCCGGGACGCCTTGTCGGATAAGGCGTGAGCGGTGGGCATGGGAGGGGCCTTTCGTCTCGACGTGCGCGGCACTGCCGCTTATCCGGATTTTATTTAAGTCAGTCGCTTGACTTACATTATGCGATCGGGTTGGCTGACCACGAATCGCACACCGATCAAAGGACGCCGCATGGTGGATCAGATGGTGGGTCAGGGTGACAGCGGGCCGGCGTTGAGCTACCCCATCCCCAGCGAGGCGGCGCTGGAGCCGCCGGCGGAATGGGAGCGGCTGCGGCGGCAGTGCCCCGTGGCGCGGGTGAGGCTCCCCAGCGGGGACGAGGCGTCGCTGGTCACGCGCTACGAGGACGTCAAGAAGGTCCTGGCCGATCCGCGGTTCGGCCGGCGGCTGGACGCCGACGGAGCCGCCCGGCTCTCCGACACCGAGTCCGGCGGTCTGTTCAACAGCGACATGGCGTCCTCGCTCCCCGAATCCGGTGAGGCCCACCTGAAGTGGCGGCGGATGGTGGGCAAGTGGTTCACCGCCAAGCGCATGTCCGCCCTGCGCCCCGGGATCGAGGCGATGGCCGAGCGGCTCATCGACGACATGGTGGCCAACGGCCACCCCGCGGACCTCACGGCGAACCTGGGCTTCCCACTGCCGGTGTGGGTCATCTGCGACATGCTCGGGGTCCCCGAGTCCGACCGCGACGAGTTCTCCTTCTGGTCCGACACCCTGCTCAACCTGACCAGGTACTCCGAGGCCGAGATCGGCGCGGCCCAGGCCGAGTTCGCGGCGTACATGACG
The DNA here is from genome assembly GCF_042653925.1 of Nocardiopsis mangrovi. Classification (NCBI taxonomy): domain Bacteria; kingdom Bacillati; phylum Actinomycetota; class Actinomycetes; order Streptosporangiales; family Nocardiopsidaceae; genus Nocardiopsis; species Nocardiopsis mangrovi. The sequence goes on along the minus strand of NZ_JBHSFQ010000018.1, from coordinate 40,581 downwards.
GCCCACATCACCGCCAAGCGCGCGCGACCGGGTGACGACCTGCTCAGCGAGCTCATCGTCGCCACCGACTCCGCGGGCGAGCGGATGCCCGACGCCGCGCTGATCGCCACCGGCATGGGGCTGCTGGTCGCCGGGCACGAGACCACCTCGAACATGATCGGGAAGATGGCCGCGATGCTGCTGTCCGACCGGCGGCGCTGGGAGCGCCTGCTGGCGGACCCGTCGCTGGTCCGCACGGCCGTGGAGGAGGCGCTGCGGTTCGACGCCAACGGCGGCTTCGGGCTGCCGCGCTACATCACCAAGGACGTCGAGATCGGCGGCACGGTCGTCGCGAACGGCACCACCGTGATCTGCAACATGGCGGCGGCCAACCGCGACGAGAGCGCCTTCGACGGCGCCGGCGGCATGGTTCTGGACCGCAGCCCCAACCCCCACCTGGCCTTCGGCTCCGGCGCCCACTCCTGCCTCGGGCAGGCGCTGGCCCGCACCGAGCTCCAGGCCGTGCTCGACGTCCTGCTGCGCCGGCTGCCCACCCTCGAACTCGCGGTCGACGCAACGGACCTCCGCCGCCGCGAGGGCCTGGTCGTCGGCGGCCTCGACGAGGTCCCGGTGCGGTGGTGACCACCACCGGGAAGAGCGCGCGCGCCGAGCGGGCCGAGGAGACCCGGGAGGCGATCCTGTCGGCCGCCGAACGGCTGTTCGCCGAGCACGGCGTGCGCGCGGTGTCCAACCGCCAGGTGAGCGAGGCGGCGGGGCAGGGCAACAACTTCGCCGTCGGCTACCACTTCGGCGGCAAGGAGGAGCTGGTGCGGGCCATCGCGCGCAAGCACTCCCTGCACACCGAACGGCTGCGCGAGCGCATGGTGGCCGAGCTCGGCGGCTCCGACGATCTGCGGGACTGGGTCGCCTGCCTGGTGCGCCCGGTCACCCGGCACCTGGCCGCCACGGGCAGCCCCACGTGGTTCGCGCGGTTCGGCGCCCAGGTGATGGCCGACCCCGGTCTCGCCTCGATCATGGTCGACGAGGCCCTCAGCGTCCCGTCGCTACAGCGGATCGTCGGCGAGCTCGACCGGTGCCTGCCCGAGATGCCGGCGGAGGTCCGCAGCGAGCGCAACGACATGACCTCGTTCCTGATCATGACCACGTGTGCCCGGCGGGAGCGCGCCCTCGCCAACGGCACCCCCACGCACCGGCCCACCTGGGACGACGCGGCGACCGGGCTGATCGACGCGATCACCGGCCTGTGGCTGGCGCCGGTCACGCCCGTACAGGCGACCCGAGAGCCACCGGGGCCCGTCGCGGCCCCGTCCGATGAGCGGCCCGAGGAGGACCAGCGGTGAAGGTCAGTGTGGACGAGGACAAGTGCTGCGGCGCCGGCCAGTGCGTGCTGCTCGCTCCCGCGGTGTTCGACCAGCGCGACGAGGACGGCATCGTGGTCCTGCTCGACGCGCTGCCGGACGAGGCGGAGCACGCGGCGGTCCGCGAGGCGGCCGACGTGTGCCCCGCCGCCGCGATCGCGCTGGACGAGAACGCATGACGGCCCCGTCGGGCGTCCTCGTGGTCGGCGCCTCCGCTGCCGGGCTGGCCACGGCCGAGGCGCTGCGCCGCAAGGGCTACGAGGGGGCGCTGACCCTGCTCGGCGCCGAATCACACCCGCCCTATGACCGGCCGCCGCTGTCCAAACAGGTGCTCTCGGGCGCCTGGGAACCCGAGCGGACCCGGCTGCGGCCGCAGGAGCTCTTGGACCGCCTCGACGCCGAGTTCATCCTCGGCGACCCGGCCACCGGCCTGGACGCGGCGGAGCGCACCGTCCGCACCGCGTCCGGCCGCGAGCTGCGGGCCGACGCCGTCGTCGTGGCCACCGGGCTGCGGCCCCGCACGCTTCCGGGGCAGGACGGCCTGGCCGGCGTGCACGTGCTGCGCACACTCGACGACGCGGCGGCCCTGCGCCGGGACCTGTTGGCGTCCGAACGGGTCGTGGTCGTCGGCGACGGCGTTCTCGGCGCCGAGGCCGCCGCCACCGCGCGGCAGATGGGCCTGGCGGTCACCCTGGCCGGCCCTCAGCCGGCCCCGCTGGCCCTCCAGTTCGGCCCCCTGGCCTCGGAGCTGCTCGCCGGGCTGCACACCGAGCGCGGGGTCGCCCTGCGGCTCGGCGCCGCGGTCAGCGGGCCCACCGAGCGCGACGGGCGGGTCGCCGGCGTGCGCCTGGACACCGGGGAGGTGCTGCCCGCCGACACGGTGGTGGTCGCGCTCGGCGCCGCGCCCGCCACGGACTGGCTCGCGGGCAGCGGCCTGCGGGTCGACAACGGGCTGGTGTGCGACTCCCGCTGCCGGGCGGCGGAGGGGGTCTACGCGGTGGGCGACGTGGCCCGCTGGCACCACGAGCGGCTCGGCACACTGATCCGGCTGGAGAACCGCACCAACGCCACCGAGCAGGCCGCCGCCGTCGCGGGCGCCGTCCTCGGCGACGACCGGCCCTACGCCCCCGTGCCCTACTTCTGGACCGACCAGTTCGACGCCAAGATCCACGTCCACGGCGTGCTGTCCGCCGACGCCGAGGCCACGGTCGTGGACGGCGACGTCGCCGACCGGCGCTTCGTCGCCCTCTACCGCCGCGCCGGCGCGGTCACCGGGGTCCTGGGCTGGAACATGCCCAAGCAGGCCCGGATGCTGCGCCAGCGGCTCGCCGACGCGTTCTGGGACCCCGCCGAACCGGACCGGGCGCCGGCGCCCGCGTCCACCGGCTCCCCTGCGGGCCGGTGACCCCGCAGTCCACCGTAGGAGCTCCGCCGCCGCGCGGCCGGCCGCGCGCAGCGGGGCGCACATCCGATGCTGGAGGAAGACCATGACCACCATGTCCGACCCCGTCGCCGAGATTCCGGAGTTCCCGATGGAGCGGGCCGCGGGATGCCCGTTCGATCCGCCGCCGACCCTGCGGGCCCGGCAGGAGGAGGGGCCGCTCTCCCGGGTCCGGCTCTGGGACGGCAGCACGCCGTGGGTGGTGACCCGTTACGCCGAACAGCGGGCGCTGCTGGCCGACCCGCGGGTCAGCGCCGACATCAGCCGGCCCGGGTACCCGAGTTCGGCCCCCGTCCACGGCGGGAAGATCGGCTTCATCCTGATGGACGACCCGGAGCACGCGCGGCTGCGCCGGATGGTGACCGCGCCCTTCACGATCAAGCGCGTGGAGGCGATGCGCCCGGCCGTGCAGAAGATCGTCGACGACCTGATCGACGCCATGCTGGCCGGCCCCAAGCCGGTGGACCTGATGCAGGCGTTCGCCCTGCCGGTGCCCTCGCTCGTGATCTGCGAACTGCTCGGCGTGCCCTACGACGACCACGACTTCTTCCAGGAGAACAGCAAGCGGCTCATCAGCCGCGAGGCGGCGCCGGAGGAGCGTGCGGCCGCGCACGGCCGCCTCAGCGCGTACCTCGACGGCCTCATGGGCGAGAAGCTCGCCGCCCCCGGCGCGGACCTGCTGTCCGGCCTGGCCGGCCGGGTCACGGCCGGGGAGCTGGAGCGCGAGGAGGCCGCGTCCATGGGGGTGCTGCTCCTGCTGGCGGGGCACGAGACCACCGCGAACATGATCGCGCTGGGCACCCTGGCCCTGCTCGACAACCCCGGCCAGCTGGCCGCCCTGCGCGCATCGGACGATCCGAAACTGGTGGCCGGGGCCGTCGAGGAACTCCTGCGCTACCTGAACATCACGCACAACGGGCGGCGCCGGGTGGCGCTGGAGGACATCGAGATCGGTGGCCTGACCATCCGCGCCGGCGAGGGCGTGATCATGGCCAACGACATCGGCAACCGCGACCCCGAGGTCTTCCCCGAGCCCGACCGGCTGGACATCCACCGCGACGCCCGCCGCCACGTGGCGTTCGGCTTCGGGGTCCACCAGTGCCTGGGCCAGCCGCTGGCCCGGATGGAGTTGCAGGTCGTCTACAGCACGCTCTACCGGCGCATCCCCACCCTGCGGGCGGCCGCGGCGCTGGAGGAGCTGCCGTTCAAGCACGACGGGTCGGTGTACGGGGTCCACGAACTCCCCGTGACCTGGTGACCTGGTGACCTGCGCCGGCGCGGAGCGCGGCCGGCGGTGACGACGACAAGGGGGATCCCATGAAGGTGACCATCGAACAGGACAAATGCGTCGCCTCCGGGCAGTGCGTGACGGCCGCCATGGAGGTGTTCGACCAGCGGGACGAGGACGGCATCGTGGTGCTGCTGAACGCGGAGCCGCCCGCGGACCAGGCCGAGGACGTCCGGCAGGCCGCGGCCGTGTGCCCGGCGCTGGCCATCGCCGTGGAGGAGTGACGGCGGCGGACCGGTAGCGGGCGGTGGAACCGGGTTCCCGCAGGAGCGGGGACCCGGTGTGTCCGCCGCACCGCCCCGGGTCGCCCGGCGCGCGGACGCCCGGTCGGCGGCCGTCGAACCTGCCGGGGCCGGGCGGCCCGCGACCCGGTCACCCCTCCGCGGGCGACCCGTCCGCCCCCGCCGCGGCGGGCACGCGCTGCGCGCGCGGGCCGGCCGCGGGCAGGCGGACGGTGACCTCCAGGCCGCCGCCCTCGCGCGGGGCGGCCGTCACCTCGCCGCCGTGCGCGGTCACCACCGAACGGACGATCGACAGGCCCAGGCCGCTCCCGCCGCCCGCCCGGTGGGTGCGGGCGTAGCCGCCCCGGTGGAACGGCTCGAAGAGCACATCGGCGTCGGCGACCTCCGGCCCGGTGTTCGCCACCCGCAGCACGGCGCCCCCGTCGTACGGGGCCGCCCCGATGGTGACCTCGCCATCCGCGCGGTTGTAGCGGATCGCGTTGTCGACCAGGTTGCGCACCAGGTGCTCCAGCAGCACCGGGTCGCCCCGCACCTCGACCGCCTCCGTCTCGGGTCGCAGCGTGACGCCCGCGGCCGACGCGTCCGCGGTGAGCAGCCGCACCACCCGGCCGACGGCATCCGGCAGGTCGACCGGCTCGGTCTCGTCGATGCCGCGGTCGGAGCGGGCGAGCAGCAGCAGCCCGGCGATCAGCCGCTCGCTGCGCTCCACCGAATCGAGCACCCGGTTCAGCGCGGGCTTCAGGTCCTCGGGCACCCGGCCCTGCTCCAAGGGCACCTCCACCGCCGCGCGCTGCACCGCAAGGGGGGTACGCAGCTCATGGGACGCGTTGGCGACGAACCGGCGCTGGCTCTCGAACGCCGCTTGCAGCCGTTCCAGCATGCCGTCGAAGGTGTCGCCGAGATCCCGGAACTCGTCCGCCGGGCCGGTCAGGGCGAGCCGGCTGTCGAGATCGTGTTCGGACAGCCTCCGCGCGGTCTCGGTGACCTTGTGCAGCCTGCGCAGCGGACGCCCGACGATCAGCCACCCGGCCCCCGCCGCCAGCACCGTGATGGCCGCGAGGGCCAGCGCCGAGCGCAGGAGGAGATCGGAGAGCACGCCCTCCTGGTAGGCGTCGACCGACGTCGCGAGGTCGAGCGTCTCGGATTCCGCCGCGCCGCCGGTCTCCCCGCCCTCAAGGGGCTGCGCCGGGCCTGCGGTCTCCCCACCATTGGAGGGGCCCGTGGCCGGGGCCGAGGGGGGGACAACGGGGGCCGGGGCCGTCGGGCTCCAGTCCGTCGCCTCCGGTTCCGGCTGAGCGGGCGCGATCGCGTCGCTCGTGAGGATCATGGCGCGGCTCACGAGGCTCGACGAGACGATCGAATAGTTGAGGCCCACCAGGAGCGCACCGCCGATGAGGAACGCGGCGGTGTAGATGAGGGTGAGCTTCGCACGCACGGTGACGCGCGCCCACACGGGAGGCGTGTCCGGCGCGTCCGGGGCGCCGGGCGCCGGTTCCGGACGCGGGCCGGGGGTCGAGGGGGCGGGCACGTCAGATCCGGTACCCGTGGCCGGCGACGGTCTCGATCACCGGGGGAGCGCCGAGTTTGCGGCGCAGGCCGTGCACGGCCACCTTCAGCACCCCGCTGAACGGATCGAGGTTGGCGTCCCACACCTTCTCGATCAGCCGCGTCGCGGACACCGGGGCGCCGTCGGCCCGCAGGAGCTCCTCCAGGATGCCCAGCTCCTTCGGCGACAGGGCGACCGGCCGCCCGTCGCGCGCCGCCGTACGCCGGTGGGTGTCGACCTCGAGGCCCCTGCGCCGCAGCACCGGGGGCGCGGCGGGCCGGGCGCGCCGGCCGAGCGCGCGGACCCGCGCCACCAGCTCGCGGTAGGCGAAGGGCTTGGCGAGGTAGTCGTCGGCGCCCAGGACCAGCCCGTCCACGCGGTCGTCGAGGCCGCCGGCCGCCGTGAGCATCAGGACCCGGGCATCGACGCCGGCGTCGGCCACCACCCGGCGGCACACCTCGTCGCCGTGCACGAGCGGCAGGTCGCGGTCCAGGACGATCACGTCGTAGCCGTGGACGGACGCCATCTCCAGCCCGGAGTCGCCGTCGAGGGCGATGTCCACGGCCATCCCCTCACCGCGCAGCCCCTCGGCGACCGTCTCCGCCAGGGACGGTTCGTCCTCGACGACCAGTACCCGCATCGGTTCTCCCCGCATAAGTCCGTCGACCGCCCCCGCGCCGGGGCGGGATCGCACCGCACGGGCCCGCCGGCCGCGGCCCCGCGTGCTCGTCCGCCCAGGAATAGTCCCACGGCGGTTAGGGCGCGGTTAGCACCCGCCTACCCCCGCTGAGCGCCGCCGGAGGAAGCCGTCCCCGCTAACCGGCGGCTAACCCGGGGTCCGGTGACATTGCTGCCGTCGCCCGGAGGCTCGGCGCCACCGGGACGACGAGATGGCGAGCCGACGGAACGGATGGGACGAACATGAAGGCGATCACCGCGTACGCCGCCGCAACGGTCTTTGCGGGACTGCTGCTGACCGGGTGCGGCGCAACGGGCGGGTCCGAGGAGGGGTCCGGCGGGTCGGCCGGCGGGGTGACCGGCGCGAGCTCGGCCGACCGGGAAGAGGCGCTGCTGGAGTACACGGAGTGCATGCGCGACAACGGCGTGGACATGCCCGACCCCGACCCCGATGGCGGGGCGCTTGAGGCGCTCGAGATGAACGAGACCACCGAGGCCGCGCTGGAGGAGTGCGAGGACCTCATGCCCGTCAACCCGGACGCTCCCTCCGAGGAGGAGCAGCACGAGCGGGCCCTCGCACTCGCGGAATGCATGCGGGAGAACGGGATCGACGTCCCGGACCCCCAGCCCGGCCAGGGGCTGCAGCTGACCCAGGGCGACGGGTCCGATGAGCAGCGCGAGGCCTCGGCGGAGTGCATCGAGACCCACCTGCAGATCGACCCGTCCGAAGGGCCGGCGGGCCAGTGAGCGACGACCGCTCCGCGCCCGTCCCGCCGCCGTCGGAGGGTGACGCCGGTCCGCGCCCGCGCCGCCGGGGGGCGCCCATCGCCGTGTCCGCCGGCGCGGCCCTCGCGGTGCTCGCCGTCGCCGCGGGCGCGGTCCTGTGGGTCCGGCCCTGGGAGGACCCGGGCCCACAGATCCCGGACGCCGGCCCCACCGCCGAGGTGGAGCGCACCACTCTGGTCCAGAGCGAGACCCTGGAGGGCACGCTCGGGTTCGCGGGGAACGCGACCGTCTTCTCTCTCGGCGAGGGGGTGGTCACGTCGCTGCCCTCGACGGGCGCGACGCTGGAGCCCGGGGATCACCTCTACGAGGTCGACGGGGAGCCCACTGTCCTGCTGCGGGGCGACACCCCCGCCTACCGCCTGCTCGAACCCGGGATCACCGGAGAGGACGTCCGCCAGTTCGAGCAGGCACTGGCCGAACTGGGCTACGGCGGGTTCACCGTCGACAACGAGTACACGGCCCTCACCGCCGAGGCGGTGCGGCGGTGGCAGGACGACACGGCCGGAATGGAGGTGACGGGCACGGTCGATCCGGCACACGTGTGGTTCGCGCCGGGCAGCGTGCGCGTCGCGGGGCGCGAGCTGTCGGTGGGTGAACGGGCCGGCGTCGCCGCGCCCGTCCTCACCACCAGCTCCGACGATCACGTCGTCCGGGTCGATCTGGAGGTCACCGACCGGGACCTGGTGGACGAGGGCGACGAGGTCACGGTGTCCCTCCCCGAAGGCGGCACCGCGACGGGCGAGGTGTCCTCCATCGGATCGGTCGCCGAGGCGGGCGAGGAGTCCGAGGACCCCGGCGGCCAGGAGGGCGACCCGACCGTCGAGGTCGTCGTCACCTTCACCGGCGAGGAACCCGAGGACCTGCTGGACCAGGCGCCCGTGGACGTCCAGGTGGAGAGCGACGCGAAGGAGGACGTCCTCGCGGTCCCGGTGGGCGCCCTCATCGCGCTGCCCGGCAGCGGCCACGGAGTCACCGCGGTGAACGACAAGGGCGCGATGCGCGACATCCCGGTCGAGACGGGCTGGTTCGCCGACGGAATGGTCGAGATCAGCGGAGACGGCATCGACGAGGGCCTGAAGGTGGTGGTGCCCAAATGAGGCGGACGATCAAGGCCGGAGCAGTGTCCCGGAGCGCCGGGTGCGGGCCCGCGGACCGGACCGCCGAGAGCGTCGCCGCGTCCGGCGGCGCGGCGCCGAAGGCTCCGCGGAACCGGGCCGCCCGCATACCGATGGGCATCCTCATCGCGCTGACCTTGGGCGACTTCGGGGACGGCGAGACCGCGCCGCGCGACGGCCGGGACGAGACGGACCGGTTCGCCGGCGGAGAGTTCGAGATCGGCGGCGGCATCGACGAGGGCCTGAAGGCGGTGGGGGGCACATGACCGGGGTGATCGAGACGGCCGCGCCCGCGCCGGCCGGCCGGGGGAAGGGGGCGGCCGGCGCGGCGACCGCCCCGGTCGCGGAACTCACCGGGGTCTCCCGGAGCTACCCGGGCGGGGTCCGCGCCCTCGACGGGGTGGACCTGCGGATCGGCGCCGGCGAACTGGTCGCCATCGTCGGACCGTCGGGATCGGGCAAGTCCACGCTGCTCAACCTGCTGGGGACGCTCGACCGCGCGACCGCCGGGACCGTCCGGCTGTTCGGGCACGACATGGACGCGCTCGGCGACGACGGCACCTCGGCCCTGCGCGCGCAGCGCATCGGGTTCGTCTTCCAGCAGTTCCACCTCGCACCCAATGTCACCGCCGTGGACAACGTCGCCGACGGCCTGCTCTACGCGGGGGTCCCGGCACGCCGGCGCCGGGAGCGGGCGGAGGCCGCGCTGGCCCGCGTGGGCCTGGCCGACCGGTGCCACCACCGGCCGCACGAGCTCTCCGGCGGACAGAAGCAGCGTGTGGCGATCGCCCGCGCCGTGGTGGGGGAACCGGAGCTGGTGCTGGCCGACGAGCCCACCGGCGCGCTCGACACCGCCTCGGGGGCGGCGGTGCTGGACCTGCTGCGCGATCTCAACGCGGGGGGCGCGACCGTCGTGATCATCACGCACGACCGCGACCTGGCGGCGGGCCTGCCGCGGCGCGTCGAGGTGCGCGACGGCCGCATCGTGACCGGCGCGGGCGACGGCTCCTGGGCGGGGGCCGCGCGATGACCGGGCACGGTGACGGCGGCCGTCGCGCGCGGGGGCGCCGGTTCCGGCGCCGTCCGCGCGCCCGGGCCGGCGGAGGAGGCCCGCCCGGGCCGCCTCCGCCGGTGCCCGCGCGGATGGCCGTGCCCGATGTCCTGCGCACCGGTGCGGGCGGCCTGCGCGCCCGCCCCACGCGGGTGGTGCTGTCGGCCCTGGGGATCGCCATCGGGATCGCCGCGATGATCGCGGTGGTCGGGATCTCCGCGTCGAGCCGGGCCGAGTTCGACGCCCGGCTCGAGCACCTGGGCACCAACCTCATCACCGCGGCCCCCGGAGAGGACTTCTTCGGGGGGCAGGCCGAGCTGCCGCCGGAGGCGCCGGACCGGGCGGAGCGCATCGACGGCGTGCAGGATGTCACGCAGGTCGCGCAGGTGAAGGACGTGAACGTGTACCGCAGCGACCTGATCCCCGAGGCGGAATCGGGCGGGATCGGGGTCTATGCCGCCGATCTGGGGCTGGTGGACGTGCTGCGCGCGCAGGTGCGGCTCGGCGAATGGCTGAACGGGTCGACGGCCGAGTACCCGGCGGTCGTCCTGGGGCACACCGCCGCAGAACAGCTCGGGATCAACCGCATCGGACCGGACACGCGGGTGCTCGTCGGAGACGAGTACTACAGCGTGGTGGGCGTGCTCGACCCCGTGACGCTGGCCCCCGAGCTCGACTCCGGTGTGCTGCTGGGCTGGGAGGCCGCCGCCGACCGTCTCGGCATGAACGGCCACCCCACGACGCTGTACGTCCGCGCCGACCCCGACCGCGTGGACGAGGTGCGCGAGCTGCTCGCCCCGTCCGCCAACCCCGAAGCCCCGAACGAGGTATCGGTGTCCCTGCCCTCGGACGCGCTGGAGGCGCAGCAGGCCGCGGACCAGGCGTTCAACGGGCTGCTCATCGGGCTGGGCGGGGTCGCGCTCCTCGTCGGCGGGATCGGGGTCGCCAACACCATGGTCATCGCCGTGCTGGAGCGCCGGGGCGAGATCGGGCTGCGCCGGGCCCTGGGCGCCACCCGCGGCCGGATCCGCACCCAGTTCCTGGTGGAGGCGATGGCGCTGTCGGCGCTCGGCGGAGCGGCGGGCACCGCTCTGGGTGCGGCGGCGACCGCCGCCTACGCGCTCTCGCGCGGCTGGCCGGTGGCGGTGCCGTGGTGGGCCGCCGTCGGCGGGATCGTCGCGACGGTCCTCATCGGAGCGGTGGCGGGCCTGGTCCCCGCGCTGCGCGCCGCCGCCCAGTCGCCCACCGCGGCGCTGAGCGGCGGCTGAGCCCGGGGGACCGGGGACCGGAGGGGGACCGGTTGCGGTCCCCTCGTGGCCGGCCACAGGTGTGGCCGGCCACGAGGGGCCGCGTGCACCCGGGGCTGATGGGCGCGCGGAGGTGCCGTGCCGTCGGGGCTCTCCCGGTGGACCGGCCGGGAAACGGTCCCGGACCGGCGGGGGTCGGCCCCGGGTTCGCCTACACCCCGTCCAGGTAGGCGCGGGCGGTCTCCTCTGTGGAGAGCCACGACGCGAAGTCCGCCGGATCCTCGAACCCGCGGACGATCCTGTCGGCGACGGCCTGGTGGGTGTCGCCCTTCAGGTAGGCGTCGAGGGCGAAGGGGGCGGCGTGGTGCAGGACCCGTCCGAGGTCACCGCAGAAGTGCCGCGCGTGGTCGTAGTACGACTCGAACGCCTTCTGCATGAAGTCCTCGTCGAAGGGCCGGTCTCCGTTGTCCAGGATCGCCTCGAGGTAGCGGTCCGCGCTGACGGAGGCGTTGTCCGCTTCCTGTTGCAGCGCTGTGGAGACCGTGATCAGCGTGTCGCCCATGCCGAGGACCCTGCCGCCGGAGGGGAGCTCGGCGACCGGGCGGCGGACGAGGGGGGTGGCGTGGTCGAACGTGGCGGCCTTCTCATCCGCCAGCCCGGCCTCGGCGTAGGTCTCGTACACGTGCGGCACCTCGTCGCGCAGCAGCCCGAGCATGCGGTCCCAGTGCTCTTCCGGGGTGATGCGCCTCGGCCAGTCCAGCGCACCGCTGACCCCTCCGTGGAGGTACAGGAGCCGGCACGGGCCGTTGGCGGAGTACGAGGGGACCGAGACGAAATGGGAGCCGCCGGGCAGGAATTCGGCGACGATGTTCTCGCGGTCCGGCCCCTCGATCACGTCGTCGACGTAGGCGATCGCGGTGGGGATCTCCCCTGTGTCCGTCGGCGAGCGGTCCGGGTCGACCGGGAACATCTGTGCCAGGCCGGAGTGGCCGGCGGCGACGATGGTGAGGTCGAACATCGGGACGAGGCCGTCGAGGTCGTCGCTGGTCACGGCGTGGATGATGAGCTTTCCGCCCTTTTCCTCGAAATGGCTCATCCACACGGACATCTTGAGGCGTTCGTCGATGGACTGCGCGGGCGCGGCGAACGACCCCGTCCAGTCGAATGACGGGATCCCCGGTCCGCCGCCGGAGCGCAGGGTGAACCCTTTGATCGGGGGGGCGGTGTCGTCCCAGAGGTTGAGGCCGAGCTCGCGTTCGGCGTGCAGCCGGTTGTCGTGCATGATCTGGACGGATACCGCCCGGCCGTAGTACAGCTCCTCAGCGGTCCGCGCCGTCATGAGCGTGACGTCGTAGTCGTGGTGGAGCAGGGAGAGCGCGAGCTGCAGGCCCGCTTGTCCGCCCCCGACGATCAGAATCTTACTCATTGCCTCTCATTCGCGAATTATTTGGCGGTGTGTCACGGTTGCTCGATATTGATCATCGGCCGGTTTCGCTCATCCGATCGAAATAGTTCGATGGACGACCGCACCCCGACCGTCCGGCACCGCACTTGCCGACCGGCTTCCGCGCACGCGAATACCCCCTCCGGCGAGTGGTCCCTCCCCGCTGATTTACGGGTTTGTCACAATTACAGCATTCGCCGCACTGTTGTCCATATAAGGACTTGCGTCACCACCGTCGCCGCCCGGGGAGGGGCGCGCTCCGGGCCGGCCGGCGGGGAGCGGGAGGGTCAGCCGCGCCCCTCGGACCGGCCGCCCTCCGGGGCGTCGTCGCGGCCACCGCCCGGGGCATCGTCATCGCCGGACACCGGCCCAGGAAGGCGATCGCCCTGTTCCCGCGTATCCCCCGGTTCCCGCTCTTCTTCCCGCTCTTTCCGCGCAGCGCGGTCGCGCTCGGCCTTCTCGCGCTCGGCCGACCGGACACCGTAGGTCAGGATTCCCACGATGAGCAGGATCAGCAGAACCGGAACGGCCACCCCCGCCAGAATCGCCACCAGCCAGTCAAGGGCGGTTCCGCCTCCGTCCACGCCGGCCCCCTTTCCCCCGGATCCGGCCCCGGGAGCGAACGGCCACCGCGCCACCCGGGACCGGTATCCGCTACCCGCCGGCCGCGAGAACACGCGCGGCCCGAGCGCTCGGCGGTCGCCACGTGCGCACTCCCCTTCCCTGTGACCAGGGCGGAAGCGTGATCCGGCCGCCCACCGCGGCCCCGGGACGGGCCCGCCCCGGGGCCGCGGCCGCCTTCACAGGGAATGAGGCCCGTTCCGGCCAATGGCCGACGTACCGCTCGCCGATCGGCGACAATACCGTTGCTTGAGAGGGAAGGCCGAGGCGAATTCCTTTCCGCGGGGGTGGGTATTGGAGATCCGATTCGAGCTGACCGGCCCGGACGGCGATCGCGACACCGCGTCGCTCTACGACTGGCTGCGCGGCGACCGCGCGCTCCGCCGCGACGTCGACGTCCAGGCGGCACGGCGACGAGCACTGCCCGGCGAGATGGGCGTGGACATCGAAGCCGTGCTCGCGACCGTCTCCACGGCCGCCGCGCTCGCCCAGCTCCCGTTCTCCTACGCGGCCTGGCGCGCCGGCCTCAGGCCCACGTCCGAGACCACGATCCATGTCCATACGACGACGTCCGTGGAGATCGAGGTCGTCCAGGCGGCGTTCCCCGACGTCCCGGTGCGCCCTGCTGAAAGCGACCCCACGGCGGAAGGGCCATGAGCGCGGTCCCGGAGAACGGCGCTTCCGGGGACACGGCGGCCAAGGCGATCGACCCGGCCCACTCGGCGTGCGTCCTCATCGGAGTCGACTCCTATGACGCCTTGGAGCCGCTCCCCAGCGTGCGGCACAACCTCGCCGAACTGACGTCCGCGCTGTCGGACCCCGAGATCTGGGGTCTGCCGGCCGAACGGATCATCACGGTCGAGAACCCCGAAACGGCCGCCGCCCTGGTCGGGCCCATCCGCGAGGCGGCGGCGCTCGCGACCGACACGCTGATCATCTACTACGCGGGTCACGGGCTCCTGCACCGCGGCAGAGCGGACCAGCTCCACCTCACGCTGCCCGACTCCGTCGTGGACCGGCCGGAGACGACCGTCGCCGACGAACTCGTGCGCGACGCCATCCGCGACGGCTCCGCTGACCGCCGCGTCCTGCTCCTCGACTGCTGCTACAGCGGGAGGGTCCTCAAAGGCGAGATGTCGGTCGCCGACCAAGGGGTCCGTGCCTCGGGCAGGGCGCTGAAGGGGGTGACCGGCGCCTACGTCATGACCTCCACCTCCGCCGATCGCACGTCCCATGCCCCTGACCCCAAGCGCTGCACGGCCTTCACGGGGGAGTTCGTGGACGTGCTGCGCACCGGTGTGGCGGACGGGCCGGAGATGCTCGGCCTGCACACGATCTACCGGGCGGTCCGGGAACGCATGGAGCGCCTGAACCTGCCGCGGCCGCAGGAGCCCATGGACCGGGACGACGGCGGGGTCGGGTCGCTGCCCTTCGCCCGCAACGTGGCGGTGCTGCCTCCCCTCCGGCCGCCCGTCCCGGACGGCCCGCCCTCTGCCGCCACGGGCGGCAGGGCCCGCTCGGCGATGTTCGCCGGCGGGCTCGCGCTGGGGCTCGCCGCCGGCCTGGCGGTACCGCCGGTGTGGAGCCAGTGGCGGGAGTTCAGCCCGCAGGCGGCGGGCGGCCCCTGTTCCGAGCGCGCGACGCTGCTCGACTACAGCGACGCGCTCGACAAGACGAACCCCTCGGGCGAGCGGCTCAGGAACCTGTCGGCGCTCGCCCTCATGGATTCCGGCAGGGCCCTGGCGGTCACCGACAACGAAACCGCCCGCGTCTTCCCGATCGACCTCGGCTCCGCGGAGGACCTCGGCTCCGGGGAGGAGGACTTCCGCCCTGAGGCGGATCGGGCCACGACGCTGCGGACCCCGCCCGGCGGCGTCCCCTCCGAGTGGTTCGACGCGGAGGGGCTCGTGGTCGAGCAGGGCGGAGAGACGGTCCTGGTCGCCTCGGAAACGGGCCCGTCCATCCGCCGGTTCCGCCTGGACACCGGCGAGCAGGTCGGCGACCCCTTGCCCGTCCCGCCCGAGTTCCACGCCGCCCCCCGCGGCTATGCGCAGGCGGGGCGCACGCTCGAATCCCTGGCGGCGTCCCCTGACGGGCGCCACCTCTACACGGCGCTGGAGGGCCCGCTCGCCATCGACGGCGATACGGGCGGCCGCCACCTGCTGCGCATCCTGCGCTACAGCGGCGAGCCCGGCGGCCACTACGAGGTGGACCGGCAGTACGCGTACCAGACGAGCGAGGGGATGCTGCTGTCGGAGCTGGCCGTCGTCGGCGACGACCGGCTGCTCGCGCTGGAGCGGCAGTACGTGGCGGGCCTCGGCAACGCGATACGCGTCCACGACGTCTCCCTCGGCGGCGCCCGGCCCATCGACGACGGGAACGCCCTCTACGACGAGCCCGTCGACGTCTTCACGGAGAACACGCTCCTCTTCGACCTCGCGGAATGCCCCTCGGGGACGCCGGGTGCCGTCCCGTCGTCGCCGGACCAGTCCAACCCGCTCCTGCAGAACGTGGAGGGCATGGCGCTCGGCGAAGCCTGGACATCGGGCCCGGAGGAGGGGCGCCGCCCGCTGTACCTGATAGCCGACGACAACAACAACGACAACCAGATCACCCGGCTCTACGCCTTGAGCGTCGATGTCTCCTAGCCCGTCCGGCCGGCCGCGACGCGGCTACTCCTTGCCGCCCGCCGACATCTGGGAGCGGATGAAGTGGCGCTGGAAGACGATGTAGACGATGAGCACCGGCAGGGTCGACAGAGTGGCGAGGGCGAGCTTGAGGGGGAACTGCTGGGAACCCCCCAGCGGCCCGGCGGCGAGGCGGGCCAGGCCCAGGTTGAGGGTCTCGTAGGCGGGGTCGGACGTGGCGATCAGGAAGTGGGTGAACTCGTTCCAGGAGCCCTGGAACGACAGGATGCCGACCGTGATCAGCGCCGGGCGCACGAGCGGGAGCACCACCCGCCAGTAGGTGGTGAACACCCCGGCGCCGTCGATCCGCGCCGCCTCCTCCAGCTCGCGCGGCACCTGCTCGAACGCGGTCTTCATCAGGAGGATCCCGACCGCGTCGAAGAGCAGCGGCAGGATCATCCCCGCGTAGCTGTCGAAGATGCCGAGCTGCTTGAGCACCAGGAACTTGGGGATGAGCAGCACCACGCCCGGGACCGCCATCACCGCGATGACCAGCGCGTTGATCAGCGATCGCCCGGTGAACCGCAGCCGGGCCAGCGCGTAGCCGATGAGGCTGTCGATCAGCAGCCGCCCCAGGGTGATCGACACCGTGACGAGCACGGAGTTGCCGAGCCACCGCCCGATGGGCATCTCCAGCACCGTGTCCAGGCCGAACGCCTTGCGCCACGCCTGGAGCGTGGCCGGGTCGGGGATGAGGCCCAGCGGGTCCTGCGCGGCGCCGGGGTCGGTCTTGAACGACCCCGCGATCTGGATCAGGAAGGGCCCCAGGTACAGGACGGTGCCCAGCGCCAGGACGCCGTAGCCGACCGCCCGGACGCCCAGGCGTCCGCCGCCCCGCCGGCCGCCTCCCGGCCGCCTGCGGGGCCCGGTGCCGGTCGCCCCGGAGACGGGGGCCGCGGTGCGCGCCGGAGGGCGGCCGCCGCGGATCGCTTCGCGCGTCACTTCTTCTCCCTGCCGATCCACCGCTGGAGCGCGGTGAGCACCACGATGATCGCGAACAGCGCGAACGCGACCGCCGCGCCCGCGCCGAACTGGCCGTCGCCGAAGCTCCGGACATAGGACAGGTAGGCCGGCGTGATCGTGGTCTTCGCCGGCGCCCCCTGCGACATGATGTAGATCTGGTCGAAGACCTGCCAGGTGGCGATGAGGGCGAGCGTCATCACCAGCGTCACGCTGCGCCGCATCAGCGGGAGCGTCACGTGCTGGAACCGGCGCCACGACGACGCGCCGTCGACCACGGCGGCCTCCTCGACCGACCGCGGGATGTTCTGGAGACCGGCGAGGAAGAACAGCATGTAGATGCCCGAGGACTGCCATGCGGTGAGCGCGATGATCGCGCACAGCGCCACCGAGGGACCGGAGAGCCACTCCCACAGCGGCAGCCCGCCCACCTGCGCCGCGGCCCAGCCGGGCGTGCTCCCCTCCTCCACCAGCCCCAGTCCCGCGAACAGCACGTGCAGGACGCCGCGGGAGTCGGTGAACCAGTTGGGGCCGTCGACCCCGGCCAGGGCGAGCAGGGCGTTGACGGCTCCCGACCCCTGGAACAGGAAGAGGAAGGTGATGCTCACGGCGACCGAGCTGGTGACCGACGGGAAGTAGAAGACCGTCCGGAAGAACGACCGCCCCTTCAGCAGCCGCTGGTTGACGACCAGGGCCAGGCCGAAGGAGAGCGCGGTCACCAGCGGGACGTTGATGAGGACGTAGTAGAGGGTGTTGCGCACGCTGAGCATGAAGTCGCGGTGCAGCAGCGTGTCCTCGGCGAGCAGCCGCCGGTAGTTGCCGGTACCGACGAACTCCTGCCCCGGGGCCAGCGGGTTGGACTGGCCGTCCCAGTCCAGGAAGCTCACCCACAGCGCCATGAGGATCGGCGCGACCAGGAAGAGCAGCAGGCCCGCCACCGCGGGCGCCGCGAACAGCAGGCCCGCGCGGTTCTCCTGGGCGGCCGAGCTCCTGCTGCGCCACCGCGCCCGCGGCGCGGGGCCCGCGGCGGGTGGCGGCGGCCCGCCGGGGGCCGGCGCGGTCCCGGCACCGGCCCGGGCGGGGGCGCCCGTTGCGTTGCTGTTCGTCATGGTCGTGCGTCGTCCTACTCGCTACTCGCTACTCGTCGTGCCGGTGCTGGTGCCGGCGGCGCCGGGCTCCGATCCGTGCGGGCCCGCGCCGCGCGGTACGTGGCGGCACGCGGCTGTGACCCCGCGCGGGCGGCGGCGGCCGGCGCGGCCGCCGCGTACACGGCCCCGCGCCCGCCCCCGCCGGCTCCCTACTCCTGCGCCAGCGCCTCTTCGCCGTTCTTCTGGAGCTGTCCGAGGATCTGCTCGGGGGTCGCCGACCCGGCGGCCACGCCTTCGAGGCCGGTGGTGAACTCCGCGAGGACGGAGTCGAACCCGGGCACCGCCACCTGGCCGCGCGCGTAGACGACGCCGGCGTTGAAGGCGGCCTTCTCCGGGAACTCCTCGGCGGTCCAGTCGGCGAGGCTCTGCCGGGACGGCGCGGCGCCGAAGCCCTCGGCGAACCGCTGCTGCTGCTCGGCGCCTGCCAGGAAGGTCACCAGGTCGACCGCCGCGTCCTTGTCACCGCTGGCCTCGGCGATGCCCCAGCAGTTGCTGAAGACGGTCGTCCCCTGGCCGCCGGGGCCCTCGGGCATCTCGACCGCCTTCCACTCCAGGTCGGGGAAGTCGTTGTCGAACGCGCCGGTGACCCAGCCGCCGTCGACGATCATCGCCGCCTTCTCGCTGCCGAGCGCCTCCGAACCGGACTGGGCGTCGATGTCGTTGACGTAGGCGAAGTTCCCGGCGTCGAGGTTGCCGGCGATGTAGTCCAGCGCCTCCCTGTTCTCGGGGGTGTCCGCGGTGACCTCGGTACCGTCGTCGTCGAGGAACCAGCCGCCGGCCTCCTGCATGAAGGTGCCGGCGATGTTGTAGTCGCCGCCCATGGCCAGGCCCACGCGCCCGTCCTCGGTCAGCTCCGCCGCGGCGTCCTGGAGCTCCTCCCAGGTGGCGGGGGGCTCATCGGGGTCGAGCCCGGCGTCCTCCCACATGGCGGTGTTGATGACCAGGGCGTGGGCGCTCTGGTCCTTGGGCAGGCAGTAGAGCTCGTCCTCGTAGGTGTAGGAGGCGCGGAGGGCGGGGTAGAAGTCGTCGGCGTCCTCGATCCGCTCCCCGTAGGGGTAGAGCGAGCCGCCCTGGGCGTACTGCTGGAAGAGGTCGGGCGAGACGTAGAAGACGTCGGGCGGGTTGCCGCCCGCGAAGCCCTGGCGGAGCTGCTGCACGAGGTCCTGGGCGGGGATCCCGGTGGCCTCGGTGCCGGACTCGGCGGACCACGCTTCGAGCGCGGCCTGCACGGCGGCGGTCTCGGCCTCCCCTGAGGAGCCGAACATGACCGTCAGCTCGCCGTCGGACGCGGCTTCCTCGTCGTATCCGCCGCCGCAGGCGGTGAGCAGTCCCAGGGCGAGCGCCGCGGTGGCCGCGCCGGCCGCGGTGCCGGGCCGATTTCCGATCATCGTTCTTCCTCTTCCTGCGGTGTGGGTGCGGAGCTGGAGCGCGCGACCAGGGACGGGCGGAGCAGGATCTGCCGCGGGGAGGCGTCCACCGGCCGGGAGGCGCTCTCGGAGTCGAGCCGGTCGAGGACCAGGCGCACAACGGTGCGGCCGATCTCGTCGAGCGGCTGGCTCACGGTGGTGAGGTCGATGCCCGGCAGGGACGCGGCCGGGATGTCGTCGAAGCCGGCGACGGCGATGTCGCGGCCCGGTCGCAGCCCCCGCTCGGCGAGGACCCCGAGGGCGCCGATCGCCATGTGGTCGTTGGCGCAGACCAGGGCGGTGGGCGGCGCGGGCAGGTCCAGGAGCCGCCGGGCCGCGTCGGCGCCGCCGTGGACGGTGCCGGGGGCCTCGACGGAGGGCTGTTCGCCCAGGCCGATGTCCGCGGCGGCCCGGGCCCACCCGGCGCGGCGGTCGTCCCCGACCCCGGATCCGCGTTCCCAGCCGGCGAACGCGATCCGGCCGTGGCCGAGGGCGTGCAGGTGGGCGACCGCGTCGTAGACGCCGGAGGAGCCGTCGACGTCGACCCAGTCGCCGTGCTCGGGCTCGTCCCAGGAGCGGCCGAACGCGGCGAAGGGCACCTCGCGGTCGGCCAGCCACTTCTGGCGGACGTCGCCCTTGAAGGTGTCGGTGAGGACGAAGCCGTCGACGGTGCGCTGGGCGAGCAGGTCGTCGTAGACGGGCAGGCCGGCCTCACCGGTCGGGGCGGTGAACAGCACCAGGTGGTAGCCGCGCTCAGCGGCGGCGTCGGTGAGGGCGTGCAGGAACCGCGTGTGCACGACGTTGCCGTCCCCGCCCCGCAGGACGCAGTAGCCCAGCATGCGCGAGGCGCTCGTGCGCAGGGAGCGGGCCGACCGGTTGGGCTGGTAGCCGAGGTCGCGGATCGCGGCCTCGACGCGCTCGCGGGTCTGGGGCCGCACCCGGTGCGGGGCGTTGAGGACGTTGGAGACGGTCTGCCGCGACACCCCGGCGGCGGCGGCGACCCCCGTGATCGTGGCCGCGCCCGGGCTCTCCTCCGGCGGGTTGGGCACCTGCATACCCCCTGTAGCGGTTTCGTGACATTTGATCGTTCAAGTTTGCGGATCGATTAATGCCTTGCGTTTTTGATCGTTCAAATGAACACTGGATGAAACGAAGTGAACGACGTCACCCCACCGTCTGTCAACCCCTCGAAGGAGCGGCTTTGTCCGACCAGCCCCGAGTCCTCCAGCCGTACCTGCATCGGCTGACCAGCTGCGTCAGCGCGCCGAGCGTGGTGCTGTCCGGCCCCGGCGGGCAGATCCGGGAGGGCGCCGGCACGCAGGGCTGGCTGCGCGACGACGTGCGGCTGCTGTCGCGCCTGGAGGTCGCGCTCGACGGGACGGAGCCGGAGCCCGTCGGCTCGGCGCCCGCCGGAGCGGGCGGCGCGTCGTTCACGGCCGTCGCACGGCTGCTCGGCGATACCGGGGCCGACCCCACGGTGCGCGTGGAGCGCGAGCGCACCGCCCTGCCCGACGGGATGGACGAGCGCATCCGGCTCGCCAACGACGCCCGCGCACCGGTGGAGACCACGGTCTCGGTGCGCATCGGCGCCGACCTGGCCACCACCTCCGTGGTCAAGCACGGCGGCCGGCCGGCCCCCGCTCCCGTGTCCGCCGACGGCGCGGTGCTGTCCTGGGGAGCGGACGGCACCCGGGTCGAGGCACGGGCCGACCCCGAGCCCGACGACGTGCGCGTCGACGCCGAGGGCGCGGTGCTGACCTGGCGGGTGGCCGTCGACGCCCACGCGGCGTGGGACGCCGTGCTCCGGCTGCGCGCGTCGGGCGACGAGCCGGCCTTCCGGGCCCCCGGGACCGGCGCCGCGCGCTTCACCGCCCGCGTGCGCTCGGCGGACGGCGACCTCGACCGGCTGGTCGCGCGGAGCCTGGCCGACCTCGACGCCCTCCGGCTGGCCGACCCGCGCGACCCCGCCGACGTCTTCCTGGCGGCCGGGAGCCCGTGGTTCTTCACCCTCTTCGGCCGCGACTCCCTGTGGGCCGCCCGGATGCTGCTGCCGCTGGGGACCGCCACAGCGGCGGGCACCCTCCGCGTCCTCGCGCGCCGCCAGGGCACCGGCACCGACCGGGTGACCGCGGAGCAGCCCGGCCGGATCCTGCACGAGGTCCGCGGACGCGCGGCGATGAGCGACGGGCACGCGCTGCCGCCGCTGTACTTCGGGACCATCGACGCCACCCCGCTGTGGGTCCTCCTGCTGCACGAGGCGTGGCAGTGGGGCATGCCCGAGGCGGAGGTCCGGGCGCTGCTGCCGAACCTGCGCGCCGCACTCGACTGGATCACCGGCCCGGCCGACGACGACGGCGACGGCTTCCTCGACTACATCGACACCGACGGCACCGGGCTGGCCAACCAGGGGTGGAAGGACTCCGGCGACTCCATCCAGTGGCCGGACGGCCGCATCGCCGAGCCGCCCATCGGCCTCAGCGAGGCCCAGGGCTACGCCCACCAGGCGGCGCTCGCCGGAGCGGACCTGCTGGACCACTTCCACCCACACCCCGCCGGCGGGGCCCCCGCCGACGACGACCGCGCCCGCGATCTGCGCACCTGGGCCGCCGCGCTGCGCCACCGGTTCCGCGGCGCGTTCTGGGTGTCCGACGCCGAGGGGCCGTTCCCCGCCCTGGCGCTGGACGGCGACAAGCGACCGGTGGCCACGGCCACCTCCAACCTCGGACACCTGCTCGGAACCGGGCTGCTCGACGACCGCGAGACCGAACTCGTCGCCCGCCGCCTCGCAGGCCGCGACCTGGACTCCGGCTACGGCCTGCGCACCATGACCGCCACCGCGGCGGGCTTCAACCCGCTCGGCTACCACGCGGGGGCCATCTGGCCGCACGATACCGCCGTAGCGGTCCTGGGCCTGTCCGGCGCCGGTGCCGGCGACACCGCGGCGTCCCTCGCCGACGGCCTGCTCGCCGCCGCGCCCGCGTTCGACTACCGGTTGCCCGAGCTGTTCGGCGGCACCGACGCGCGGGCGGGCGAGCCGGTCCTCGCCTACCCGGCGTCGTGCCGGCCGCAGGCGTGGGCCGCGGCGGCGGTGATCCCGCTGCTCACCGCGGCGCTACGGCTGAGCGCCGACGTGCCGGCCGGTGTCCTGCGGGTCGACCCCGACCCGGCCTTCGCGCACTGGTTCCCGCTGAGCATCCGCGACCTGCGGATCGGCGGCCACCCCCTGCACATCGAGGTCGACGCCGCGGGAACCGCGACGGTCGAGACCACCGCACCCGTGCGCGTCGAAGGCGCCGCCATCCGGGCCGGCGCCACGGGCCGCCCGGCATAACGGCGGCGGTCCGGTGCCGTGTCCGGTCCGGTGCCACGGGACCGGACCGGACACGGCACCGGCGCCGTCCCGCGTCGCTTCGGCCGGCACCGCGTTCCAGTATGTTCGTTGGACCGTGCCGTCCGCCTCCTCACCGCCCCCTGCCGGAACGCCGGTGATCGCGGAGGGCCCGCACCATTCGAGGTGAATCCATCGCGGGGAGGGTCGGCCCATGAGCGGAGCGGACGAGCGGATCCGGCCCGTCGACCTGGCGCGGATGGTCGGCGTCTCCACCCAACAGATCCGCAACTACCTCGCCTCCGGCGTCCTGCCCCACGCCCCGCGCACGCCGGCCGGCTACCGGAGGCTCGACGCCCGCCACCGGCGCGCGCTGCTCGCCTATCGGGCGGCCGGTCAGGGGTACGGGTGGATCCAGGCACGGGAGATCATGCAGGCGGTCCACGACGGCGACCTCCCGCTGGCGCTCTCCCTGATCGACGCCTGCCACGCGGAGCTGCACCAGCAGCGGGCCTCGCTCAAGGCCACCGGCGAGGCCCTCGAAGCGGTCGCGGAGGAGGCGCCCGACCCGGCCGAGACGCCGCGGCCGGGCCTGCGGATCGGCGAGGTCGCCGCGTACCTGGGCGTACGCACGTCCGCGTTGCGCGTATGGGAGTCGGCCGGGCTCGTGGCCCCCAAGCGCGACCCCGCCACCGGGTATCGGACCTACGGCCCCGCCGATGTCCGCGACGCGCGCATGGTCCGCATGCTCCGGCAGAGCCGCTATCCGCTCCCCCAGATCCGTCCCGTGCTCGACGGCCTCCGCCGCACCGGCAGCAGCGACGCCCTCCGCGCCGCCATCACCCGCCGCCGCGAAGCCCTGACCCGGCAGGCCGGCGCCATGCTCGAAGCCTCCGCCCGCCTGCACGCCTACATCACGGACGCCGCGCCCCCCGGGCCCGCCGCGCCACCGGAGGCGCCGCCCGCCGGCGGGTGAGGCGGCGCCGCGCCGCGGCCCGTCCGCCCGGCGGGCCTACGGTGTGCGGCGGGTCGCCCGAGGGGGCGCCGGCGGCGGATCCTCCCTCTGCTCCCCCGGAGGCGTGTCCGCCAGGGCGGGCTCGGGACCGGGGGCGTCGGCCACGTGGCCGTCGCGTTCGAAGAGGGGGGACAGGACGAGTGCGGTCTTGGTGTGGGAGACGTAGGGCAGGGCGGTCAGGCGCTCCAGGACGTTCTCGAAGTGGCGGACGTCGGTCGCGCGGACGCGCAGGAGGGCGTCGGCGTCGCCGGTGATGGTGCACGCCGCGACGACCTCCGCGATGCGCTCCAGGTCGGCGGCGAGCAGATCGGGCCGGGGCTGGCCGCTGCAATGCAGTTCCACGTAGGCCTCGGTGCCCCATCCGAGGGCGGCGGGGGCGACCACCGCGGTGAACCCGGTGATGGCCCCGTTGGCGACGAGCCGCGCCACCCGCCGCTGGGTCGCGGGGGCCGACAGGCCGACCACCGCGCCGATGGCCGCGAAGCTGCGTCGGCCGTCCTGACGCAGGATCCGGATGATCTGTTCGTCGAGCGGGTCCAGGCGCATACCTCAAGTCTGACGCAGCGGGGCGTGGCCCGGGTGGGCGATCCGGCGTCCGGCCGCAGAATTGCTCACGCGGGCACCTGATGCCACGTGACCACGGACCACGAGGGACAGACCATGAGCGGACGATCCGTCACCCACTCCGCGTTCACCATCGAGCGCGATTACCCGGCCACGCCGCAGCGCGTGTTCGCCGCTTTCTCCGACCCGGCGACCAAGGCGCGCTGGTTCGCGGGTCCCGAGGAGTGGGGCAGCTCCGCGTTCGAGCTCGACTTCCGGGTCGGCGGGCGGGAGTTCAACCGCGGGGGTCCCAAGGAGGGCCCGGTGCACACGTTCGAGGCCGTGTTCCAGGACATCGTCCCCGACCAGCGGATCGTCTACAGCTACGACATGCGCGCCGACGACACCCGGCTGTCGGTCTCCCTGGCGACCCTCGAATTCCGCCCCGAGGGGACGGGGACGCGGCTCGTCCTGACCGAGCAGGGCGCCTACCTCGACGGGCACGAGGACCCCGGCCGGCGGGAGCAGGGCACCCGGCACCTGCTCGACGCGCTGGCGGCCGAGCTCGCCCGGCCCGACGGCTCTTGAGGCGCCGGGCCGGAGCCGCGTTCGCGCGCCCGTCCGCCGGCGGCCCCGTTCGCCCGTGCCCCGGCCCTCGGCGGCCTCTGGCGCCCCCGTCCCCGATGACGTCCGGCGCCCCGGGCCTCGGTGACTCTCGCGCCCCGGCGCTCGGCGTCCGCTCCGCACCGGCACCCCGACACCCCGCGCCCGGGCCCCTGGATCGGCGCCGCGCCCGGGGGCCGGCGGCGCTGCCACCGCCGGCGCCCGTACCGCCGGCCGCACGCGGCACTCGGTACGGTGCGGCGATGGAGCTCTTCCTGCCGCCTCTCGACCCCGACCGCCTGCTGGGCTGCCTGCTCGGGCTGGCCATCGGCGACGCGCTCGGGGCGCCCGTCGACGAGCTGTCCCTGGCGGGGATCCGCGAGCGCCACGGCCCCGAGGGCGTCCGGGACTTCGACGGGAACGGCGTCGCGGCGATCACCGCCAACACCCAGATGGCGCTGTGCACCGCGCGCGCCGCGCTGCGCGCCTCCGCCCGCGGTCGTGCCAAGGGCATCGGCGGGGCCGCCCTCGGACTCGTGCAGACGGAGTACCTGACCTGGCTGAGCGGCCAAGGCGAGACGGCGGCCGGCCCGAGCGGGCCGCCCGGCCCGGTGCCGCCCATGGACGACCCGCTGACCGCCCGCCGCGCACCGGGCGGGACCAGCCTCTCGGCGCTGCGCCGGGCGGCGGAGCGGGAGCGCCCGGGGTTGCCGCTCGGGACGGTCGACGAACCGATCAACGCTTCCAAGGGCTGCGGGGCCGTCGCCCGTGCCGCGCCGTGCGGTTTCGGAGCGGGGTCCATGGCCGCCGCCTTCGACTTCGGCAGCGGATCGGCGGCGCTCACCCACGGCGATCCCGGCGGATACCTCCCCGCGGGCATGCTGGCCGCCACCGTGTGGGCGCTGATCCGCGGCGCCCGGATGGACGACGCCGTCGCCCGGGCCCTCGGCATACTCCTCAACCGCCGGGGGCACGGGGACGTCTCCTCGGCCGTCCGGGCGGCGACGGAGCTCACGCGCGGCGGCCCTCCGGAACCCGAGGGCCTCGACGGCCTCGGCACCGAGCGGACCGGCGACCGCGCGCTGGCCGCCGCCGTGTGCGTCGCGCGGTGCGCCCCCGCGTTCGACGGCGAGCGTTCCATGGCGGGGATCCACGACCTGCGCCGCGGCCCGGACAAGGTCGGTCGGCGCGCCTTGGCCGCCGCCGTCAACCACTCGGGCGCCAGCGCCACGGTGGGCGCGATCTGCGGGGCCCTGGTCGGCGCCTGCTATGGGACCGCCGCGTTCCCGGGCCACTGGCAGGCGCTGGTCGAGGTCCGCCCCCACATCATCGGCCTGGCCGCCGACTGCGCGCTGGAGTTCGGCCCCAACCCGCCGACCGACCCCCGGCACGGCGGGCCATCCTTCGGCTGGCCCTCCGGGCTGCCCGAGGGCTGACGCCGGCGGCGGGCGCGGGGGCGTTCACACCCCGCTGCGGTGCCGGCGGAGCGCGTCGACCAAGGGGGCCAGTTCCGGGTCGCGTCCGGCCGTGTCCAGCACCTCGGCGAGGGACGCCTCGTTGGTGGGCCGGGCTTCGGCCAGCAGCCGGTGTCCGGCCTCGGTGACCGCGGTGTAGATCCCCCGCCGGTCGGTGTCGCACAGGACCCGGCCGAGCAGCCCGCGGTCCTCCAGGCGGTTGACCAGCCGCGTGGTGGCGCTCTGGCTGAGCACCACCGCCTCGGCGAGCTCACTCATGCGCATCTTCGCCTCGGGCCGGTCGCTCAGTGCCGCGAGGACGGAGAACTCGCGGACGCTGAGACCGTGCGCGGCCTGGAGGTCCCGTTCCACGTGCGCCTCGATGGTGCCGTGCAGCACGGACAGTGCGCACCACCCCTGCGCGAGGACGTACCGGGGTCGGTCGTCGACGTCTGTGCCGGTCATGGCGAACCTCCTGCACGCGCTCCGGGTTCAGCGCCGCCCCGCCTCAGGCGGCCCGGGCCTCTCAGCGTATCCGGAGTAAAAAATAAGGCGCTTGCAACTACCCGCGTGTGCATATATTGTCCTTCGATGTAACAGGCGTCGACAAGGACACGGATCCCTATGCCACTCGCACTGTGGGCACTGGCCATCGGGGCCTTCGCCATCGGAACCACGGAGTTCGTCGTCGCCGGCGTCCTCCCCGAAGTCGCGGACGGCTTCGGGGTCTCCCTCTCGGCCGCCGGCCACATGGCCACCGTCTACGCGATGGGCGTGTTCATCGGCGCCCCGCTGATGACCGTCCTGGGCGCACGCGTCGAGCGCAAGCGCATGCTC
The DNA here is from genome assembly GCF_042653925.1 of Nocardiopsis mangrovi. Taxonomy (NCBI): domain Bacteria; kingdom Bacillati; phylum Actinomycetota; class Actinomycetes; order Streptosporangiales; family Nocardiopsidaceae; genus Nocardiopsis; species Nocardiopsis mangrovi. The sequence goes on along the minus strand of NZ_JBHSFQ010000018.1, from coordinate 13,783 downwards.
GCGGCGCTGATGGCGCTCTTCGTCATCGGCAATACGATCACCGCCGCCGCACCCGCCTACTCCCTGCTGCTCACCGGGCGGGTCGTGGCCTCGTTCACCCACGGCGCGTTCTTCGGGATCGGCGCCGTCGTCGCCGCCGGCCTGGTCGCACCGCACAGGAGGGCGGGCGCGATCGCGTTCATGTTCACCGGACTGACCCTGGCCAATGTCGTCGGGGTCCCCGTGGGCACCCTGCTCGGCCAGCACATGGGCTGGCGCGCGACCTTCGCCGCCGTCGCCGTACTCGGCGCGATCGGCCTGGCCGGCGTCCTCGCCCTCGTCCCCCGGGGCCCCAAGCCGGAGCAGGCGAGCATCCGGCCGGAACTCGCGGCGCTGCGCAACCCGCAGGTGCTGCTCGCGATGGCGATGACCGTCCTCGGATTCGGCGGCCTCTTCGTCTCCATCACCTATGTCGCCCCGATGATGACGGACATCGCCGGATTCGGCACGTCGGCCGTGACCTGGCTGCTGGTGCTGCTCGGCCTGGGCATGGTCGTCGGCAACGCCCTGGGCGGCAGGCTCACCGACACGGCCCCCGTTGCCACGCTCTACGTCTCCCTGGGCGCGCTGTCCCTCACTCTGCTGGCCTTCACCTGGGGCGCGCACAGCATGGTCGCGTCGGCCGTCCTGCTGTTCCTCATCGGCGCATCCGCGTTCGCGACCGTGGCACCGCTGCAGATACGCGTCATGAACAAGGCCGCCGCGGCCCCGACCCTCGCCTCCGCCCTCAACATCGGGTTCTTCAACCTGGGCAACGCCATCGGCGCCTGGCTCGGCGGACTCGCGATCTCCCTCGGATGGGGCCTGACCTCCCCCAACTGGATCGGCGCCCTCCTCCCCGCCGGCGCCCTGCTCCTCGCCGTCGTCGCCACCTCCCTCGACCGCCGCGGCACCGGCGCCACCGCCCCGGGCCACCGCGCCGAGCCCGCCCCGGCGGCGCAGGGCTGAGGCCCGTGCGCCGCCGCGCGGGTCACGTGGCCGGGCGCCCCTGAACCGCCGCCACGGCGGCCTCGGCGAGTTCGGCCACGGAGGGGCGGTCGAAGACGATCGCGGCGTCGATCGGGGCGCCGGACCAGTCCTCCAGAACGGCCACGAGGGATACGGCGCTCTGCGAGTCCAGCCCGTAGGCGGTCAGTGGCAGGTCCGGGTCGATCTCGTCGGGCTCCATCACGAGGAGCTCCGCGAGGTGGCGGCGGATCACCGCCACGACCGCGTCGACGGTGACCCCGTCCGGCTGCGCCCCGCTCACCGGCTCGACCAGCTTTCCAGGACGGCGAGGGATCCCGAACGCGCCCGCGCGGCGCACTCCCTGCGCTGGATCTTGCCGCTGGTGGTCCGCGGGACCGCGCCCTTGCGCACGGCCAGCACCGTCACCGGGGCGGGCACGACGCGGGCGACGGCGATGCCCGCTGCGCGGACCGCCGTGCGCAGCGCCTCGGGGTCCCGCTCCGCGGTCCCCAGGACCACGACCACCGCCGGGTCGTCCTCGGCCGGCGTCCAGGCCGCGGCCGGCTGGTCGGTGAAGGCGGGGTGCGCGGCCGCCGCGACGGCCTCGGCGTCCTGCGGGTAGTAGTTGATGCCCCCGATGATCAGGATGTCCTTGATGCGCCCCGTCACGAAGAGCTCCCCTTCGGAGAGGAACCCGAGGTCTCCGGTGCGGACATAGGGCCCGTCGCCCTCCCCCGGCAGGCCCGGGGTTGCGCCGGGGCCGGCGCCGTCCGTCCCCGCCAGGCGCGCGCCGAAGGTTTCGGCGGACGCCTCCGGGCGCCGCCAGTACCCGTGGCCGTTGCTCGGTGAGCGCACCCAGATCTCGCCGACCACGCGGTCGTGGACCGCGACGCCGGTCAGCGGGTCGACGATGCGCAGCGTGGTCCCCTCGGTCGCGGTGCCGTTGCCGACGAGCGCGACGGCGGCGCCGGGGTCGCCGGCCTCCGCGGCCTCACCTTCGGCGAGCCGGGCCCGGTCCACCCGCAGGACCGGGGCCGAGGCACCCGAGGCACCGATCGTCACCACGAGGGTGGTCTCGGCCATGCCGTAGCCGGGACGGAAGGCGTCCCTGCGGAACCCCGCCGGGGCGAACGCCTCGGCGAACCGGTCGAGGGTCTGCGCCCGGACCGGTTCCGACCCGTTGCCGGCCAGCCGCCACGGCGACAGGTCGAGCGACGCGCGCTCGGCCTCGCTCGTGCGGCCGACGCAGAGGTTGTAGGCGAAGTCGGGCGCCGCGCTGAAGACGTCCTCCTGCGCGGAGATCGCCCGCAGCCACGCCAGCGGGTCGCGCACGAACGCCGTCGGCTCCATGCGGACCAGGTCGGCGCCCGAGACCAATGGCAGCACGAGGCCGGTGCACAGTCCCATGTCGTGGAAGAGCGGCAGCCAGCTCACCACCGTGGTCCGCCGGGTCACGCCGAGCCGGTCGGCCATGGCCGCCTGGTTGGCGACCAGGTTGCCGTGGCTGATCACCACGCCGCGCGGGTCGCCGGTGGATCCGGAGGTGTACTGGAGCAGGGCCGTGGTCTCCGGGGCGAAGGCCGCCGGGTCCGGCTCGGCCGGGGCCGCACCGTCGTCCGCGGTCACCGGGACCACGGGCACGCCGGGCAGGATGTCGGGACCGGCCCCGGCGAGCACGGCCGCACGCGGGGCGCAGTCGCGGTGGATCGACTCCAGCCGGCCCGCCGCCGCACCGGCGCGCATCTCCGGCACCGGTACCGCGATCATGCCCGCGTACAGGCACGCCAGGAAGCCGGTGTGGAAGGCGAGACCGGGCGCCGCGGGCAGCAGCACGCGGTCGCCCCGCCCGCCGTGCGCGCGCAGCCGCGACGCCACGGTCCGGGCCCGCAGGTCCAGTTCGGCGGCCGTCAGCCGCTCGGCGCCGCCGTCGAGGGCGGTCATCAGGGTCCGGTCCGCGTCGGGACCGGACGCGGCGGAGTTCAGCGCGGCGATGATCGTCGCCGCGCGCTCCCGGGTGGGCCCGGTCACACTGGTCATGGTCTCCCCCTTCATGCGCGTCCGCCGTCGTCGGCCAGCCAGCGCGCGAACGCGTCCTCGTCGGGCAGGACGACGCTGGAGCACGCCAGCACGGCGAGGTTCTGGCGCATCGGCGTGATCGCCACCACCGTCCGCCCCGCGCGGTGGGCGCTGAACATCTCCGCGGCCGTGCCCATGCTGGCCTGGTGGCCGGGGAGCCAGGCCACGCACACGTCGCTGGCCGCGGCGAGATCGGTGAGCCGGTGGAAGACGCCCACCAGCTCGGTGAGCCCGTCGCCGAGGTCCTCGCGGCGCACGACCGTCCGCCGCGCCAGCTCCCCGTGGGCGGCGCGGATCGCCGCGGTGCGCTCGCCCAGCCAGGCGTCCATGAGCTCGCCGGGGTCGTTGATCACCGCGTCGGGGTGGCGGCGCCGGATCAGGGTGCCCAGCCTGCCGCGATAGCCCTGGTCGGCCATTTCGGCGCCGCTCCGCGATCCCTGCATCACCCCCGCCAGGAAGAAGGAGCGTGGGCTCACTCGTCCACCGCCGCGTACTCGGGCATGGCGGGGCCGTCCGCGGGCGCGACCCGGGCGTGGATCGCGGCGGCGTCGAGCAGCATGTCGACCACGCCCGACGGAGCCTCCCCGACCGCCTCCGCGACCAGGGCGAGGTCGGTGTCGAACCCGGGCGCCCCGGGACGGCTCACCACCCCCTGGTCGTCCTTCGTCAGCAGCCCGCCGGCGGAGGGGGCGGCGGCGCCCGGCCGCCCGGTGAGCGGGAACACCACCTCACGCAGGCGGAGGTCGCCGGGGTGGACCACCCGGATGGAGACGTTGTTCTGCTCCGGGTGCGTCAGCAGCGGCCGGACCTCCTCCGCGGGCGGCGGCACGGTGCCGAGCGCGCTGTCGCGGCGCAGCGTGAAGGCCCGGGACACGGCGTTGTGCCCGCGCCGGGGGCTGAACCGGACGTACTCCAGCACGATCTCGTCCCGATCGGGCCACCAGGTCGCCCGGACCCGCGAGGGCGCCGGGCTGCCGTCGGCGCGCACGCGCAACGGGAAGGCGTCGGCCACGACGCGCACCACGCCGTCGACGGCGTCGGCCCTGTCCAGGAGCAGGGGCACGCGGTGCAGCAGGTAGGGGTCGAGGACGGTGATCCGTGTTTCCCCCGCCCCCTCGAAGTAGACGGCCGCGACGTGGCGGCCGTCGGCGAGAAAGTGCGCCGGCGCCCCGCCGGCGTCGGCGACCAGCCGCCCGACCTCGAACGACTGGAATGCGCACGACGCGCCGAGGCGCGGCGGAAGCGCACCGCCGCCGAAGTACTCGTGGAATTGGGCCGCGCTGTTGTACGGGACCTCCACCAGCACCTGTTCGAGCGCCCCCGCTCGGATCCGATCGGACGTCGTCAATTCCGTCAGCGACGTCACCGCGGCGCCTCGCCGTCAATACCGTGTTCACACTGATAGTGGTCAGCTGATAACACCGACTGCCCCCGTTGTATTCGCAGCATTCCTGCCAGGGACGCTATGGCGAGGCGCGAGATCGGGGTACCCCTAAACGACCCCTATGGCCCGGAGCACGCCGCGGCCGCCGCTCCTGATCGGGGATCCGCGGCACCGCCGGGCTGCGCGCGCAGGGCGCCCTGCGACCGATCCAACGGGGTGAACAGCGGGAACGCCGCCTTCTCCCGATCCGTTCCGCGGTGTGATCCGGTGGATCCGGATTTCGGGTCTGCCCGATGCGGCCCTCCGGCGCTTATCGTGGGGCGTTGAAAACACCGTGAACATCAGCCGACGCACGTCACAACCGACAAAACCCGCGGACGCCCCGGGGAGGAGGGGGCCGACCATCCCGCATCGACTACCACCGGAAACCTGCCTAACTGAACCACATTCAACGATCTTCCCGACGGAGACACGGCGTTCGGCGATGCCCGAATCTTTCTTGATCCGTTATCCTATTTCCGAAACGCGATCATCTGAGTAAGGTTGACCTCATGAGTTAGATTCAGGTGATTGCGAGTCGAAAGATAACCGAAAGTAACCACTTCGTCTCACGTCTGGATGATGCCGTGACAACGTCGAGTCCGTGCAGGCGAACGCGGCCGCATACGGCCTCCGGGCATCCGTAGCACCGCCCATCCCCCACTACTGCGACTAACAGGGCGGCCGACGTGAATGCCGAGCACACCCCCTCCGGACCCCCACCCGGAGGACGAGGCCGAGCGGGGGCTCGCCGGCCTCCCGATGCCGCCCTGTGATAGGCCGGATCCCGCGATCCCGCCCTCCCGAGCGGACCTGCCGGGCGAAGTCAAAAAAGAATCAGGTCACCGTGTGGGTCCGCCATGGACCCACATTGGCGTGAAGAAGGAGTCCACATTATAAGGCAGGGAAGAGACCGACGGCGTGTGCCAATTATCCCGGACCCACGAGGTCCGTTTCGGATACCCGCCGCCAGCGCCTTCATCCCTGTCCGAGATAGATTTCGGGGACGACACGGGCTTGTTCTCCCCTGCCTGCTTCCTTGCAGAGCTTCCTCCACGGTCACAAAGGCGAAGGGAAGTCAATGCAGTTCGCCGAACGCGAATCCGAGATTAAGGTCCTCACCTCCATGCTCGCCACAAGTGAGCAGGGGCGAGGGGGGGCCGCGCTGATAACCGGGCCAGCGGGGTTTGGCAAGACACAGACGCTCCACTCCTTCGCCGGCGCGGCCACGAAATCAGGTGTCACCCACCTGAGTGCCACGTGCCTGCGAAACGAGCAGAACATCTCATTGGGGGTCGTCCATCAGATCCTGCAAGCGCTCGGGGGGGTGCTCGGTGAGATCCCGAGCACGCTGAAGATACTCCATGAGGCCGCATTCAGCGCCGCCCCCGACGGGATCAAGCCCGACGACCTCAACTGGATCGGAGTCACCCAGGGGCTGTGGGAACTCATCACGAACCGCGCCAGACAGGGCACCGTCCTCATCACGGTCGATGACGTCCATTACGCGGATTCAATATCATTTGAAATTCTCTTACATTTCATCAACCGAATCCACACCGAGAACATCCTGATGGTGTTCACGTCCAACGAAGGACCGAACGGGGTTCCATTCCGTATCCAGACGGATTTGATGTACCACCCGAATTGCCACCGCATGCGGATCACGCCGTATTCCCTGGACATGATCTCCGGGATCGCCCGGCGCCACCTCGGCATCGACACGGAGCCCCCGGTCGTCGAGGAGATCCACCGGGTCAGCGGCGGAAACGCGCTCCTCGCCCACTCCCTGATCGATGACCAGCGCAACGCCGCGGGCGCTCCCGGCGGGCTGGTGGCGGCCGACGGGTTCTCCGGCTCGATCCGGACGCTTCTCCGCCGCATCGGCCCGACCACATTGCGAATCGTTCACGCCACCGCGGTACTCGACACCTTCGCGTCGCCCGCGTTGCTGGCCGACATGCTCTACATCAAACAGGAAACGGTCACCGGCACCCTCGACTGGCTCACAGCGGTCGGCCTTTTCGGCCCGGACGGGTTCCGCCACCCCGCCGCGAAAGCCGCGGTCCTCGACTCCATCGAACCCGAACTCCACCGCGAACTGAACGGCCGCGCGGCACAGGTACTGCACGCGAGAGGCATACAGGCCACCGTGATCGCCGGGCACATCCTCGACGACGCCACGCTCAACGCCCCGTGGACCATGGACGTCCTGCGCGAGGCGGCCGACCAGGCGCTGAGCACGAGCGAATACGAGCTCGCGGTGCGCTACCTGCGGCACGCCGTCCTGCTCAGCTCGGGCGACGAGCGCGTCTCGCTCACCTTGGCACTGGCCAAAGCCGAATGGCGGATCAACCCGGCCTCCGCCGTCCCCTACACCCCCATGCTGCTCCAAGCCGCCCGCGACGGCCGGCTGCACGGCGGCGACATCCACTGGCTGCTCATGTGCATGCTCTGGCACGGCCAGAACGACGAGGCCATGGCCCTGCACGCCCTACTCCAGCAGGCCGAGGCCGAGCAGGAGAGCGAGGGCGGCGACGCCGCCGTGTGGCGGCTCGCCGCGGAGCACTGGCTGGCCGCCACCCACCCGCCGGTCCTGCACCGGCTGACCGGCAGCTACCGCCCGTCCCCCCTGGGCGACGGCAACGACTTCCTGCTGACCGGGCTGTACGGCAAAGCGGTCATGACGCTCACCACCACCCTCCAGAACACGGTGAACGAGGGAGCGCTGAAGACCGCCGAGAAAGTGCTGCACTCGGTCCAGCTCGAAGGCTGCAACATCGAACCGGTCGAAGCGGCCCTGTTCTGCCTCGTCTACTCCGACCGCACCGACCAGGCGGCGGACCTCGCCGAAGCGCTGTTCACGCTGGCGCAACGCCGCGGCTCCCCCACCTGGGTCAGCGCTCTGGCGGCCTTCCGCGCGCACATCGCCGAACGCAGGGGCACCCTGCTCGAGGCCGTCAAGTACGCGCGGATCGCGCTCGACACCCTTCCGCAGCGGAGCCTCGGGGTGCTCGCGGCCCTGCCGCTCGCCACCCTGATCGAAGCCCACACCGAGATGGGCGAGTTCGAGGAAGCCGAGCAGTACCTTCGGCATCCGCTGCCTGAGAGCGCTCTCCAAACGCGGTACGGCCTGCACTACCTTGCGGCGCGGGGGCGCTACCACGTCAGCGTCGGCCAGCCGCACACCGGGCTCGGCGACTTCATGAAGTGCGGATCGCTGATGCGGTCGTGGGAGGTCGACACCCCGCTGCTGGTCCCCTGGCGCCTGGGCGCGGCCGGGGTGTCGGTCGTCCTGAAGGAGGACACCCGGGCGCGCAAGCTCCTGGACATGCACTACGCCCACCCGCACAGCGACTCCCCCCGGATCCGCGGGTTCGCCCTCATGGTGCTCGCCTCCACCAAGGAGCTCCGGCACCGCCCGGCGCTGCTGCGCGAGGCGATCGACCTCTTCCAAGAGGGCGGCCACAGCCTGGAGTTGGCACACGCGCTGGCCCGCCTGAGCAATTCCCTCGCGACCCTGGGCGAGACCGTCAAGGCCCGGCTGATCGGCCAGCAGGCCGACAGCCTCAGCGAGCAGTTCCACGCCGAGCCGCTGCGCAAGGAGATCGCCGACGCGTTCGAGAAGGGGTTCGCGGCGCCGACGGGCCCCAACGCCCGGAGCACACTGAGCCCGGCCGAGTACCGGGTGGCGTCGATGGCGGCGCTCGGGTACACGAACCGGGAGATCTCCAAGAAGGCGCACATCACGGTGAGCACCGTGGAACAGCACCTCACCCGGATCTACCGCAAGCTCAACGTCAACGGCAGGGACGACCTCCCCCTGCTGTACTCGGCGAAAGAGCTCAGAGCGGCGAGCAAGGCGATCGCCGGCGGCGATCCGCGGCGGATCACCGGCTCGGCATCCGTGGCCGGCTGACCGGGGACGGGATCACGCGGTGGCGCCCGCGACCGTGTCCGCCCTGTGGGTGACGAAACTCGCCCAGCCGAACTCGCCGTTGTCGACCGCCGCCCGGACCGCGTCGCAGGAAGCTGCGAAACCCAGCATCGCGGTCCGGGCGGCATCGTTCCCGGTCTTCTCCGCGCGGTCCCGCGCCGCCTGCGCGTTCTCCTTGAACATCCGGGCCAGCCTGCCGTTCAGGCTGCGTACCAGGACGACCTCGAACCCGGCGCGCTCCAGGGCCGCGCGGTATTCGTCCAGCGAATAGCCGCCGTTCCAGCCGAGCCGGTCGTAGACGTTTCTCCGGGTGGATTCACTGATCTCCCCGTCGCCCTGGAAGAACTCGGTGAAGGCGAATACGCCCCCGGGCTTCAAGACCCGGTGGATCTCGGCGTGGCTGCGGCGGGTGTCGGGGACATTGTGCATCGCGTCGCGGCTGACCACGTGGGTGAAACTCTCCGACTCATAAGGCAGCCGCATCACCGATGCCTCGCGGAAATCGATGTTCAGCCGGTTCCTATGGTGGGTGTTCGCCTCTTGCGCGAACTTCACATATCCCCCATTGGTGAACACGGCCTCGCCGTGGCAGCCGAACCCCTTGGCGATGGTGGTGAGCAGGCTCCCACAGGAGCCGCCGACCTCGAGGATCCTCGACGCCCCGCAGATACTGGCCTCGGCGGCCAGCAGGACGGAGAGCTGCTCGTCATGGGTGGTGTAGTCGTCGTCGGCCGCGACCGCGTGTGCGGTCTTCAGCGCTTCGGCGGCCCGGCCGCCCCGTGCGATCACATCATCGGCCTGGACGCTCGCGACGGCTTGAAGGCTATTGTCGTGCATGTTTCCGACTTCCCTTCAGATCTTGAACGCGGAATCGACGCCGGATATCGGTACACGCGACATTTTTTCAGCCGCGGAGCCGGCGCGCGCCGTTTTCGGCGAACTTACCCTCGCGAGGTCCGAGGGCCCTATTACAGGTTCCCCCGGACCTCTTCATCCAGGCAATGGTGCGAAGCCCCTAACTAAGGGGGTGCCCATTCCACCCCTCTTAGGCGACCACTGGGCCGCGGGTCACTTCACCGGTTCCGGGGCGGACTCGGCGGAGCCGGCCGGCTCCTCCTCGATCCTCGCGTTGCGGAGGTGGATGAACGCCAGGACGCCCATGATCACCATGACGACGGCACCGGCGATGGCCGCGGTCTGCATCCCGCCGACATATGCCTCGCGTGCCGCAGTGGCCAGTGCCCCGCCGATCGGGCCGGGGAGGTCGGCCGCGATCGCGAGGGCCCCGCCGAGCGTCTCGTTCGCCGCGTCCGCCTGCTCGCCGGTCAGGCCGGACGGGAGGTCGCCGGCGAGCGTGAGGCGGAAGACGGCCACCCCGATGCTGCCGAGGATCGCCGCCCCCAGGGCCTGGCCGAACTCGGTGGAGGACTCGAACAGGCCGGAGGCCGAGCCCGCCTTCTCGGGCGGGGCCGCCGCGACCACCAGGTTCGACGCCAGGGCGTTGACCGAACCGATCCCCCACCCGAGCAGGAACAGCCCCAGGAACAGCAACGGGAGGTTGGCGGTGGTACCGAGCAGCGAGATCACACCGAAGCCGACGGCCCCGCTGATCATGCCGAATCCCATGATGTTGCCGGGCCGGAACCACCGGGTGAGGGCCGCGCCGAGGAGCGAGCCGGCCACCGAGCTCACGGCGGTCGGCAGGGTCATCAGGCCCGCCAGCAGCGGCCGCATGTCCAGCACCGACATCAGGTACTGGGTGATGAAGTAGAACGTCCCGACCAGGGCGAACACCGCCAGGGTCGCGGTGATCAGGGCGACGCTGAACGCGCGGTCGCGGAACAGCGCCAGATCGAGCATGGGGTCGGCCAGGCGCTTCTGCCTGCGCAGGAACAGCACCACGAAGACGATGCCGAGCACGGCGGCGATCCACATCGGCGCGGAGTAGTCCTGGGCCGCGCCCTGCTTCACGGCGAAGACGATGGGGAGGGCCGCCATGAGGATCAGCGCGGCGCTGAGGATGTCGAAGCCGCCGGGCTCGGGGTCGCGGTACTCCGGCAGCAGGAACGGGCCGAGCACCAGCAGCAGGACCATGATCGGCACGTTGATCAGGAAGACCGAACCCCACCAGAAGTATTCGAGCATCCAGCCGCCGATGATCGGCCCGATCACGCTGCCGACGGTGAACACCGCGGCCCACAGCGCGATGGCCATCTGCAGCTGCCGCGCGTTGGTGAACATGGCCCGGATGAGGGCGAGGGTGGGGGGCATCAGGGTCGCCGCCGCCGCGCCCTGGAGGCCGCGGGCGGCGATGAGCAGTTCGGCGTTGGGGGCGTAGGCCGCGACGCCGGAGGTGATCCCGAACGCCACCGCGCCCATGAGCAGCAGCCGCCGCCGTCCGATCCGGTCGCCGAGGTTGCCCATGGGGATCAGCAATCCGGCAAGCAGAAAAGCGTAGATGTCGACAATCCACAACTGCTGAGCGCCGCTCGGACTCAGCTCGGCGGTCAGCGACGGCAGCGCGAAGAACAGCACCGTCACCGTGATGGAGATCAGCAGGACGGGCAGCATCAGGACGGCGAGGCCGACCCATTCCTTCCAGCCCGCCTTGGCGTCGCTGGGGGCGACAGTCATCGGACACTTCCTCTCTCTTACTGTGTATTCGACTCACATCATTACACCATAAGAATCTTGTGACGATTGGCCGCACGAGCGGTGATCACACGACCACGTCGACCCGAAAATCCATGTCAGCTGCGAATTCTTCGAGTCGACACGCCCCAAAACTTCGACGAAGAAAAATTTCATCACGACCCACACACCCCCTGTTTCATCACACAACCGGCGTGTTAGTATTTCATCACAACCCGATGATCGTGATGAAAAGAGAGCCGTCGAATGCCGAAGTGCGTCCAGTGCGGAAGGGAGCTCACGATCCCGCCCCGCGGGCGAAGGCCCCGCTACTGCTCCCGCGCCTGCCAGGCCCGGGCCCATCGGGAACGCGTCCGGGCGCGCGCCGAGGCGGGGGGCTCGGGCGCACGGCAGGGCGGCGGACCGGTCGCCGCGGACACCGGCGCCGCGCCCCCGGAACAAGAGCCCGCCGAAGAGGGCTCCGCCGATTCCCCGCGGGCGGGCAGCACGCTGTCCCGCGAGGTGATCGTCCGCGCAGCGGTCCGCATCGCGGACACCGAGGGCCTGGAGGCGCTGTCCATGCGCCACATCGCACGCGAGCTCGACGCCAACGTGATGTCGCTGTACCACTACATCGACGGCAAGGACGAGCTGATCGACCTGATGGTCGAGACCGTGTTCAGCGAGGACACGGAGGGGGCGGAGGAGACCGCCCCCCGCAGCTGGCGGGCGGAGCTCGAAGCCTCGGCCCGCTGGGAGTGGTCCCTCTACTCGACCCATCCGTGGGTCCTGGAGGTGATCGCCACGGTGCAGCCCCCGCTCGTCCCCGGGGTGCTCGCCGGCGTCGAGCGGGGGCTGGGCGCGCTGGACGGCCTGGGGCTGGACCCCGCCACGGCGCACCGCGTGTACCTGAGCCTGAGCGGCCTGATCCAGGGGCTGGCGCTGCTGCGGGTGAGCGAGATCGCGACCGACCGCCGCGGCGGCGTCCCCCTGAGCCAGTGGCGCGCGGTCAAGGTCCCGGCGGTGCTGGAGGAGCTGGGGACCGAGAACTACCCGCGGCAGGCCGCGCTGCGCAACAACCCGGACGAGATCGCCGATCTCGAAGAGATCTTCGAGTTCGGCCTGCGGCGGCTCCTCGACGGGTTCGCGGTCTTCGTCGATGGCCGGGCGGCGCGCTCCCCCGACGAGCCGCCCCTGGGCGGGGCCCTCGGCCGCGACCGCTGGTGACCCGTCCCGGGGCGCGGCGCCGGCTCCCACGCCGCACCCCGGAAGGTTCTCAGGTCAGGCGCCCTCCGCGCGTTCGTCGAACGCCTTCAGCCAGGCTTCGATCGCGCCCGCCATGGACGCCGACTCCCCCTCCAGCATGGTGAGGTGGTCGCCCCGCACCTCCCCGAGCTCGTGGTCCCTATGCCAGGACGAACGCCAGTCACCGGTCCGCGACCTCGTGCCGTCCGGCCCGGGCAGGGGGGTGTCGGGCCGCAGGAAGAGCACCGGGGTCGTGATGTCGGCCACCTCGGTCTCCCGGAAGAGCCGGTAGTAGCGCCCCATGGCGCTCATCCTCGCGTCGCTGAAGGGCCCGAAGGTCTCCTCCCGCTCGAACATCCCGTCGAGCATCTGCCCGCCCAGCTCGCCGATGACGTCGCTGTCCGGCAGGAAGGTGTCGAGCAGGACCAGCCCTTCGGGGCGCACCCCCCGCCCTTCCAGGTAGGCGGCGGCGGCGTGCGCGAAGTTGCCTCCGCCGCAGTAGCCGAGCAGCACGAACGGGTCGGAGCCGGCCGCCTCGCGGATGGATTCCGCCCACATCCGCACGATGACGTCGACGGTCTCCGGCAGGGCGTCGTCCTGTGCGTAGCCGGGAACCTGGAGGGCGTAGAGGTCGCGCACCCCCTGGAAGTGCGTCGCGAGGCGGGCGAACTGGGCCGCGCCGCCCAGCGCCATCGGGGTGCTGAAGCAGAACAGCTTCGTTTCCGCGGGTCCACCGGCCAGGGTCAACGGCGGGTAGTCCGTGTGCACCTCTTCCAGCGCCGCGAAGGACGGCCGGAGCCTGGCCGCCGCCTCCAGCATCTCCAGCCCTTCGTACAGCTTGCCGGCGGGCGCGGCCTCGTGTACGAGCGCGGCGAGTGAGCCGCCCCCGCTCGACGCGGCGGCCCGGGACGGGGCGCCGCCCCCGGCTCCTGGGGACAGGGTGAGCTCGTCCGCTATGAATCGCGCGAGGGCGGCCGGGGTGCCCGAGTCGAAGACCGCGGTCGCCGGCATCCGCAGCCCCGTGGCCTTGTTCAGGACGTTGCGCAGCTCCATCGCGGTCAGTGAGTCGAAGCCGGTCTCCAGGAAGTTCTGGTCCGGCTGGACGGCGTCCGGATCGGAGTAGCCGATCACCCGCGCCGCGCTCCCCCGCACCATCGCCGTGAGCTCGGCCGCCTGCTCCGCCTCCGTCAGCCCCGCGAGGCGTTCTTCGAGGGCGGACCCGGTCGTGGCGGCGGCGGGCGTGCCCGCGACCGCGCGGCGCGCGGGAGCCACGAGCCCGCGCAATGGGGCGGGGACCCCGCCGACGGCGGCCAGGGCGCGGGCGTCGATGGGCAGGGGGAGGACGAAGGGTTCTGCTCCGGTGAGTGCGGCGTCGAGCATTCTCATGCCGTGGTCGTTGGTGATGCGGTGGTATCCGGAGCGTTGGATGCGGGAGATGTCGGCTGTGGTGAGGTGGGCGCTCATGCCGCTGGCCTGTTCCCACA
>NZ_JBHSFQ010000017.1:0-151809 GCF_042653925.1 Nocardiopsis mangrovi | reverse complement strand
TGGAGCGGTCGCGCATGCCCGCCTGTCCGTGTGCGCGGTAGCGGCCTGCCCAGCGCCTGGCGGTGCTCACGCTGGTCTGGAAGCGGTCGGCGGCGCGTCGGAGCGGCCAGCCGTCATCGACCACGCAGCGGGCCAAGGCCAGGCGCCCGGCGGGTGTGAGGCGGGCGTTGGCGTGGGTAGTGTGAGCCACGGAGGGCCTCCTGACCTTCTACGGGTGTTGATCTTCGACAATCCACACCTATGTCGGAGGCCCTCTCTTGCTGTCAAATCGCCGCCGGGCTGTACCTAACCTCTGTGATCAGTACACCTAGAGGTCGATCCCGAAGGTGATCTCCAGCGCCTCTTCGACCATCTCCCCGAGGTCGCCTTCGGCAACGGCCTCGGCGAACTCGCCCACATCCTCGAAGTCGGGGTCCATGTCGTCCTCCTTTGGGGGGTTGGCGCGTCGATCATATGGGCCCCACCAAGCGCACCAGACTACATCCGCCCCTCCCTCGGAACCCCGCCCCGCCCCCGGGCCCCCACCCGATCGCCGGTGCACCGTCCAGCCCTGGTCGGCCCCGTCAAGGCCGCCGCCTTCGGACACATCGGAGCACACCGGAGCACACCGGACGGTGACCACCGCGCCGCCGCCCGCCGGGCACCGGACTAGGCCGGAAGCGGTCGGGCGTCGACGATGCGCTTCATCACGAGAGTGGAGTTGAGCCGCTGCACCCCGGGGAGAGCGGCGAGCCTGTCGTCCTCCAGCCGCTGGTATGCCGACAGGTCTTCGGTGAGCACGCGCAGCAGGTAGTCGGGGTCGCCGAACAGGCGCTGGGCCTGTACGACCTCCGGCATGCCCGCGACGGCCTCCTCGAAGCCCAAGAGGGTGTCGCGGTCCTCCTGGCGCATGGTGACGAAGACGAGCGCCTCGAACCTCAGCCCCACGGCGTCCGCGTCGACCACGGCGCGGTACCCGACGATCGTGCCGCTGCGTTCGAGCTCCCTGAGCCGACGGTGACACGGGGAGACGCTCAGCCCCACCCGCGCCGCCAATTCCGTGATCGTCTGCCGCCCGTCCTGCTGGAGCTCGACAAGGATTCTCCGGTCAATGGCGTCCATGAGGGAAATTCTTCCATTTTGTGCCGATGATTGGGCAAGAAAGAACAACACCTTCGTCCGATTCGGCGGTAATTTCCTGGTGACTCGTCCTCGCCATCAGGGAGAGCCGTTCCATGGACCTCGGTATGATCGCCGCGTTCTGGGTGACCGCGGCCCTTCTGATCGTCGTTCCCGGCGCCGATTGGGCCTTCGTCCTCGGCACCGCGGTCAAGGGAGGCTTCGTCGTCCCGGCGGTGGGCGGCCTCGCCTTGGGCTACGCGTGCACGACCGCCGTCGTGGCCGCCGGAGTGGGCGCACTCGTCGTCGGCTCGCCGGCCCTCCTGGCCGCACTCACCCTCGCGGGAGGGGCCTACCTGACGTGGATCGGAGCGATGGCCGTCGCCCGGACCGACGGCCCGCCGACACCCACCGCCGCCGCGATCCCCGCGACGACCGGCTGGAGAACCCTCTCCAAGGGCGTCGGCGTGAGCGGCCTCAACCCCAAGGGCCTGCTGATCCTCTTCGCCCTGCTCCCGCAGTTCACCACCCGCGAGGACGGCTGGCCCATGCCGGCCCAGATCGGCGTACTCGGCCTGACCTTCACGATCAGTTGCGCGATCTTCTACCTCGCTCTGGGAACCTGGGCGCGGTCCATCCTCCACACCCGCCCGGCCGCCGCCCACACGATCGCCCGCCTCGCCGGCGCGGCCATGTTCCTCATCGGACTGACACTGGTGATCGAGCACCTGGTCCGATGACTTCGCCCGGCCGCCGAGAACACCGGCACGGCGCCGCACGCCCGACCGCCCTGAACAGTGGGCCGGACCGGGGTGGGGTGGGGCGGGGCCACCGAGTTCGGGGATGAGGGACGGGCTCCTGGGCCCGGCGGCCGTCGTCGTGGCCGCCGGGCCCAGGAGCCCGGCACCGGGACCGGGACCGGGCCGTAACCGCCCTATTCGCCGGCCCGCGAGGCGACGCGTTCGATCGCCTCGACGGCGACCCCGGGCTCGTCGACGTGGATGTAGTGCCCGCTGTTGTAGGCGATGCTCAGCTCGCTCCTGCCGGACACCTCCAGCCACTCCCGCTGGCCCTTGGTCCAGTCCTCCTCCAGGCCCGGGCCGTACTCGGGGACCTCCTCGAGGTAGCGCCGACCGTGCTGGATCACCTGAACGGGGATGTCGCCGGCGGAGCGGACGTCTCCGTCGGTGAAGACGAGCTGCTCCGGGTTCTCCCCAGCGAAGATGGCGAGGGTCTGGGCGCGCAACTCGCCCGCCGGGCCGGTGGCGTCCTCGGGGATCCGGTTCTCCAGGTCGGCGACCGCGGTCGGCGAGGTGGAGTCCAGCAGGACCAGGCCCTGCACCCTGTCCTGGTGGTCGGGGGCGTATCTGGCGGCGATCAGCCCGCCCATGGAATGCCCGGCCAACACGACCGGGTCGTCCCCGACGACCTGGTCGAGCACCCCGGTCAGCGTCTCGCCGACGCCGTCGAAGTCCTGGGGACCCTCCGGCCGGTCGCTGCCGCCCGCGCCGAGCCGGTCGTAGGAGCAGACGCGGCTGTCGGCGCTCAGCGTCTGCTGGAGGTCGGCCATCGTGGTCAGGTCGTCGCCCCCGCCGTGCAGCAGGACGATGACCGGCTCGCCGTCCTCGGCCTCGCCGGAGCAGGAGACGTTCACCGTGCTGCCGTCGACATCGATCTTCTCTGTGCCGGATACCCCGTCCTCGGAAGGCGCCGGGGCGTCCGTGGCGGAGGGCGATTGCGGCCGCTGCTCACCGGCCTCCGAACTTCCGACGAGCCCGGCGCCGACCACGGCGCAAGCCAGTGCGGCCACGATGCTCGCCTTGCTCGTGGGGTTCATGAAGGCCTCCAATGCAACGAAAAGGGGGGGACGAATCCGGGTCACGGGGGGATGTGACAGGCGCTCGAAGCAGCACTGCATCCAGCCCTGAACGCTACGGATCCGGCGCCCGCGTGTCGTCACCCTGCTGGGGACACTCACGCGTAGCTCGCTGGGGGGACGAGCACCGAAGAGGGACGCACACCGTGGGGGCGAACTCGGGAGGGGCCGAGCCCCGAGAAGTTCGACCGGATCCCGTCCACCGCGCGACACCTCGGCCCACCGGTCTTCACCGGGCCCGCCCTTTCTTCGTCCGGGCGCCCGTGCGTGCCTTCGCACGGGCACCGGTGCGACCCTTCGTATGGGTGCCGACGCGGCTACCGGCGTCGGCGGTGGCGCACAGAAGGTCGGCGAGGGACCGGATATCGGCGGTGTCGGCGGCGATATCGTCGGCGGTCGCGGTGATGACGGCCAGGAGCGTGTGCCGTTCCCGCCGGAGCCGGTCTACCTGGCGCTCCAGGGCGGCGATGCGGGCATCGCGCGGGTCATACCGGTCCGGTGGTGCGGAGCGGGTCGCATCCCCCACGTTCGTCGGGCGCCCCTCCTCGCGTGTCTCGGCGGTACGTCCGGAGCGTGTCCCGTCGCGACGGGCTTTGGCGGCGATCAAGGCGATGGGGTGGATGACGGTCATACGGCGTCCTTCCGGGTGGCTTGCCGCAACGGTCGCCGCATCACCACCGGTCGTGCACCGGATATGGGGGACCGCACGCCCGGATCGAGGCAGTCCGAGTTACGGCCGTTCATCCGCAGAGGTTCCGGACCCTTCAACAGGACCGAAACATGTGGATCGCTGCCGGCTCAGCCGATGTGGGGTGACGATGGGTCCGTCGGATATTGCGTTACGCGGAGTCGCATCGACCGGTCCATGTGCAGTTCGGCGACCTCGGCCTTCGGGATCCACCGGACTTCGCGGGACTCGTCGCTCGGGGTCGGCTCACCCGCGATGGGACGGCCTTCCAGCACGATGGAGAACTCCTGTCGGGCTTCGCCGTCACTCGTATAGAAGATGATGTGCCGGGGGTCGGTGTACATCCCGGCGAACCCCCGTGATCTCGCCCTCGATCCCGGTTTCCTCGCGGGTCTCGCGCACCGCGGCTTGCGGGACGGACTCGCCGAGGTCCACCGCTCCGCCCGGTACCGCCCAGTTGCCGTTGTCCGAGCGGCGGATCATCAGCATCTCGTCACGCTCGTTGACCACGATCACGTTCACGGACGGGACGAGGCTGTTCGCCGGTGGCGCCTGCGGGTCGTCGTAGTAGTCGATCCGCCGTGCCATGGCCCCTCTCTCAATCGAGCGGCGTGGCCTGTTCCCACACCTGCTCGAAGCTCTCGACGTAGGTGTTCACCATCCCACCGCCCGCGATCCTGCGCAGATGGAACACGGGCGCATGGCGAACCGTCACGGTTGCCGCACCCATCGCTACACCTGAGGCCCTCAAACGACTCAAGGCGCCTACCCCTTCGGGTAAACGCCCTGGCCAGATGTGCGCACTCGGGAGGATTCGAACCCCCAACCTTCTGATCCGTAGTCAGATGCTCTATCCATTGAGCTACGAGTGCAGGTTTTCGGTTGTGGCCTCCGGTGGATGTGATCCCCCTGGAGACGTGTACGACTCTACCACGGGGATCGGAGGGGTTTCACCGGATTACGGGTGGCCCCCGGTGGGGTGGGGGCGTGGTGGGTGGGGGTGTCGGCGGGTTGGTGGCCGGGCTCCCTTGAGGGTGGCTGCGGGGTGGGAGCCCGGCCGGTGGGTCGGTGGGGTCAGGTGGCGGATTCCTTGACGGCCTCGGTCCAGATGGCGGTGGCCGCGTCGATCTGGTCGGCGGTGACGATGAGCGGCGGGATCATCCGGACGACGTTGCCGTGCGGGCCGCAGGTGAGCAGGAGCAGGCCCTTGTCGGACGCCGCCTTGTGGGCGCGCGCGGCCGTCTCGGGGTCGGGGGAGCCGTCGGCGGCGGTGAACTCGCTGGCGACCATCAGCCCGAGCCCGCGCACGTCGCCGATCCCAGGGTGGGCGTCGGCGACCTCGCGCAGCCCTGCGGTGAGGCGTTCGCCCATGCGGGCCGCGTTGTCGACGAGCCCCTCCTCCTGGATGACGTCGAGGGTGGCCAGCGCCGCCGCGCAGGACACGGCGTTGCCGCCGTAGGTGCCGCCCTGGGATCCCGGCCACGCCTTCTCCATGAGGGCGTGCGGCGCGGCGATCGCCGACAGCGGGAACCCGCTGGCGAGCCCCTTCGCGGTGATCACGATGTCGGGCCGGACGCCCGAGTGGTCGTGGCCCCAGAAGCGCCCGGTGCGGCCGAAGCCGGTCTGCACCTCGTCGGCGACGAGCAGGATCCCGTGCTGGTCGGCGCGCTCGCGCAGCCCCCTCATGAAGGGGGCCGGCACCGGCACGTACCCGCCCTCGCCCAGGACGGGTTCGATGAAGATCGCCGCGGTGTCCTTGGGGGAGCTGACGGTGGCCAGGAGGTAGTCGAGTTCGCGCAGCGCATAGGCCGTGGCCTCGTCCTCGCTCAGCCCGAGCCGGTAGGCATAGGGGAACGGGGAGACGGCGACACCGGGCATCAGGGGGCCGATCCCCGCGCGGATCTTCACGCCCGATGTGGTGAGGGAGGCGGCGGCCATGGTCCGGCCGTGGAACGAGCCCTGGAAGACGATGGCGTTCTGCCGGCCGGTGGCCTGCCGCGCCAGGCGCAGCGCGGCCTCGACCGCCTCGCTGCCGGAGTTGACGTAGAAGAGCCGGTCGATCCCCTCGGGCAGCACGGTACCGAGGCGCTCGGTCAGCTCCAGCAGCGGCCGGTGCATGACGGTCGTGTACTGCCCGTGGATGAGCGTGCCGACCTGGCGCTGGGCGGCCTCGACCACGCGCGGGTGGCAGTGGCCGGTGCTGGTGACGCCGATCCCGGCGGTGAAGTCGAGGTACCGGCGGTCGTCCTCGTCGTAGATGTAGACGCCTTCGCCCCGCGCGGCCAGGACCGGGGTGGCCTGCTTCAGGACGGGGGACAGCTCGGCCGACTGCTCAGCCATGCTCAACCTCATTCCGTATTCCGTGATGCCGGGTATTTCCGTAGGATTGTTGACAATCGACAGCGCTATGGAATCATCCGCGGTGGAGCGGTGTCCAGGTCCAGCACTACCCCGCATGGCGCCGGGCACCCGCCCGCAGGGGAAGAGGATCATCGGCACTGGTTACGCGGAGCCGCAGGCGGGAAGGCGTAATCCCGCGTGGGGTGCGTTCCCGTGGGCTCCACGAAGGCGCAGGCAGCGTCGGGAACACGAACCGGAAGGGGATGCACAGCTATGACCGTCGCAGACCGGGAGGCACTGGTCGTCGAGCGTGTTTCCAAAGGGCTCCTGATCGGGGGCCAGTGGCGCGATGCCAAGGCCGGCGGGACGTTCAAGGTCGAGGACCCCTCGACCGGTTCGGTCCTGTGCGAGGTGGCCGACGCCGGCGTCGACGACGCCTTCGACGCCCTCGACGCCGCTGCCGCCGCGCAGTCCTCGTGGCAGCGCACGGCGCCGCGGGAGCGCGGGGAGGTGCTGCGCCGGGGCTACGAACTGCTCATGGAGCGCCAGGACGACCTCGCGCTGCTCATGACGCTGGAGATGGGCAAGCCGCTCCCCGAGGCCAAGGGCGAGATCGCCTACGCGGCGGAGTTCTTCCGCTGGTTCTCCGAGGAGGCCGTCCGCATCGAGGGCGGGTTCTCCATCGCGCCCAACGGGCAGGCGCGCTTCTTGATCATGCGCCAGGCGGTCGGCCCGTGCATGCTCATCACCCCGTGGAACTTCCCCATGGCCATGGGCACCCGCAAGATCGGGCCGGCCATCGCCGCCGGCTGCACCATGGTGCTCAAGCCCGCCCAGCAGACCCCGCTGTCCGCTCTGGCGCTGGCCGACATCCTCCGCGAGGCCGGACTCCCCGAAGGCGTCCTCAGCGTGCTCCCCACCACCGACCCCGGCGGGGTCACCGAGCCGCTGCTCCGCGACGGCCGCATCCGCAAGGTCTCGTTCACCGGCTCCACCCCCGTCGGCCGCAAGCTGCTGGAGCAGAGCGCCGGGCAGGTGCTGCGCACCTCCATGGAGCTGGGTGGCAACGCCCCGTTCTTGGTGTTCGACGACGCCGACCTCGACGCCGCCGTCGAGGGCGCCATGCAGGCGAAGATGCGCAACATCGGAGAGGCGTGCACCGCCGCCAACCGGCTCTACGTCCAGTCGGGAATCGCCCCCGAGTTCGCCCGCCGGCTCAGCGAGCGCATGGGCGCCCTGAAGCTGGGCCGCGGCACCGAGGAAGGCGTCCAGGTCGGGCCGCTGATCGATGCCAAGGCGCTGGCGAAGGTGCAGAGCCTGGTCGACGACGCGGTGGGCCGCGGCGCCAAGATCGCGGTCGGCGGCGGCCCCGGCGACGGCGACGGGTACTTCTACCGGCCCACCGTGCTCACCGATGTCCCGCAGGAGGCGGAGCTGACCTCCACCGAGATCTTCGGCCCCGTTGCGCCGATCGTCACCTTCGACGACGAGCAGGAGGCCATCGCCGACGCCAACGACACCGAATTCGGCCTGGTGAGCTACGTGTTCACGCAGGACCTCGGGCGCGCGTTCCGGGTCTCGGAGGCGCTGGAGACGGGCATGGTCGGGCTGAACCAGGGGATCGTGTCCAACCCCGCCGCCCCGTTCGGCGGGGTGAAGCACTCCGGCCTGGGCCGCGAGGGCGGGCGCGTGGGCATCGACGAGTTCCTGGAGACCAAGTACGTCGGTATCGGCGGCGTCTGATCCGTGCGCCGTCCGTGTCGCCCGTCCCGCACGCAGCGCTGCGGGTCGGGCGACACGGGCCGCCGGCCCCGTGCGCGCTCAGCGGTCCGAAGATCCGCCCGTCGTGCGTGACCGCGGCCGTGACGTATCCGGTCGCGCCGGTCGCGCCGGTCGGGCTGTGCGGCGCCCGGCCGTGGGCCCTGCTGTGCGGGCCGACGGTGCGGGGCGCTCCGCCCAGACGCTGCTCAGGCCGCGCCCAGGCCGCGCCCAGGCGGCGCCGAGGCCGCGCCCAGGCCGCTCACGTCGGCCTCCCGATCCCGTAGACCGCGTGGACCGGCTCAGCGGTTCCCGGCCGCGAGGCGGTCGAGTTCCTCCTGTGCCCGGCGCAGCAGCTCCCGTGCGTGCCGGAGGCCGGCCGCCGCCTCGTCGGCCGGCGCGCCCTCCTCCGGAGCCCGTTCGTCCTGCTGCCGCGCCTCCGGCGGCGACTCCGCCCCCGCGGTCCCCGCCCCGGCGGTCCCGTCCGCCGCGGCTCCCTCCTCGTCCGCCGGCCCCGCGAGAAGGGACCGGTGCGGCTGGATGCGGACCTGCTCGGCGGTCTCGTCGGCCTCGATGTCGAAGACCACGCGGTCGGACCGGTGCCAGCTCTCGAACCACTCCAGCGGGGCGCCGTGCTGGTCGAAGGTGCTCCCCTCCAGCAGCAGCAGTGGCGACCCCGGGGCCACGCCGAGCTCGGCGGCGATGGCCGCGTCCGCCGGCACGGCGCGGATCTGCCGCCGCCCGCTGATCGGGTGCGCGCCGAAGCGCGACTCCAGCAGCCGGTGCAGCGAGGCGTCGGTGAGCATCTCGGCCGTCAGCCCCGGCACGCGGTCGGCGGGCAGCCATGTGCGCACGTACGACAGCGGGGCCTCGTCGACCGAGCGGAGCCGCTCCAGCCGCAGGACGGAGCGCGTCCCCAGGTGGCGGGCGACGCGTGAGGGGGCCGTGGCCGGTTCGAGGCGCGCCACGCTCGTGCCGAGGCTCAGCCCGCTGTGCGAGAACTGGTCGAAGAGCCCCGTGACGCGCTGGACGAGCCGCCGGTGCTCGACCCCGCTGGCGGCCACGGGGGCGCGCCCGGGGTCGCGCCGCACGACCCCCTCGTCCTCCAGGGTCGACAGCGCCTGGCGGATGACGCTGCGCGATACGCCGAACCGCTCCCGCAGCGCGGCCTCGCTCGGCAGTGTGTCGCCCGGTGCGATCGCGCGGTCCCGGATCTCCGCGCGCAGGGTCGCGGCGATCTGCGCGTAGAGCGGGCGTGGGTCGGACCGGTCGACGGGCATGGTGGGGATTCTAGGACCTGTTCCGGCCGTGGCCGAGGGGCCGCCGCGGCGCACACGGGCGGCCCCGGGAGGGCACCGGGTGATCAGGACGCACGCGCGGTCTCCCAGACGTGGTTCCAGCCCGGCGCGAGGTCCGCCGCCCGCTGGATGGCGAGAACGAGGCTGGCCTCGCGCGCGATGCCCTTGCCCGCGATGTCGAAGGCGGTCCCGTGGTCGACCGAGACGCGCACGACCGGCAGCCCCACGGTGATGTTCACGCCGTCGTCGCCGTACACGGCCTTGAACGGGGCGTGCCCCTGGTCGTGGTAGCAGACGATGACCAGCTTCCACTTGCCGCGCACCGCCGCCGGGATCAGGGCGTCGGCCGGCAGCGGGCCCGAGGCGTTGATCCCCGCGGCGCGGGCGCGCTTCACCGCGGGCTCCAGCACGTCGGCGTCCTCGTCGCCGAAGATCCGGTTCTCACCCGCGTGCGGGTTCAGCCCGGCCACCCCGATCGGCTCGTCGGGCCGGCCCAGGGCGGTGGCGAAGGCGCCGACCAGGCGGAGCACGTCGTCGGTGCGCTCGGGGGTGACGAGCCCGATCGCGTCGGCCAGCGACACGTGCGTGGTCAGGTGGAAGAAGTAGAGGTCGCCGGCCGACAGCACGAGGCTGAAGTTGGTCACGCCGAACTCGTGGGCGAGCAGCTCGGTGTGCCCGGGCCAGGGGTGGCCGCCCAGGTGCATCGCGGCCTTGTTGAGGGGCGGGGTGACGATGCCGTCGATGAGCCCGCGGCGCGCCAGGTCGCAGGCCGCCATGACGAACCGGGCGGCGCCGTCGCCGGCTTCGGCGCTGAGCTCCCCGGTCGCCACGTGGCCGAGGGAGGGGCCCACCTGTACGACCGGGATGCGCTCCGGGTCGTCGCCGGCCTGCTCGGGGGAGTCCACGACCTCGACCCGCCCGGGGTCGCCGCCGGCCAGCCGGACGCCCGCGCGCAGCGCGTCGGCGTCGCCGATGACGACCGGCCGGCAGATCTCGCGCAGTCCGGGGTGGTTCAGCAGCGACTTGGCGGTGATCTCGGGGCCGATGCCCGCGACGTCGCCGAGGGTGATGGCGAGGGTGGGACGGCTCATGGGTGCTGCCTCCTGTGTCGGACGGCCGAGGCGGCCGTGAGTAGTGCATCGGGGTCGCCGAAACCGCCGGCCTTGGTGATGATGAGGGTGTCGCGGAGGGGCCCGCCGGAGAGCGTGCCGATGGGGATGCCGGCGGCGATCTCGCCGATGAGGACGATGCCGTTGGCGCCTAGGGCGTCGACGACCGCGCGGGCGCCGTCGCCGCCGGTCACCACGAGCCCGGCCACCGGGTGGCGCCCGGCCAGCCCGGCGGCGAGCTCGCCGAAGCGGCGGGCGACCAGGGCGGGGTCGAGTCCGCGGTCGCGGTCCTCGGGGGCGACGAGCACGATCGTGCCGCGGTCGGCTCCGAAGCGCTCCTCCAGCCCCCCGCACCACGACTTCCAGGCGGCGTCGTCGGCGACGGCCTCGGCCGTGGGCCGTTCGATGGCGCCGGGGTCCTCCGCGGCGATGCGCTCGACCTGGCCGCGCGTCGCGGCGTGCAGCGAGGTGACGACGACCAGGGCGGGTGCCGGGCTCTCCTGGGCGGCCCAGGCGCCGGCCATGGGCCCGGCCAGGCCGGCGGAGCCCACGGGGACGGCGTCGGCGCCGAGGAGCGCCACGGCCGCGGCGATCCGTTCGAGGTCGGCGCCGGTCTCGGCGTCGGCGACGGCGATGGGGCCCGCCGCGGCGAGTTGCCGGGCGTGGGCGGCGGTGTCGTCTCCGGCCAGCCGGACGTGGACGCCGCCGAGCAGGGTGGGGATGTGGCTTTCGCGGACCGGGGTGACCGGGTCGGACCCGACGGGGGTCAGGTGCGCCTCGACCCCGTCGACCAGCAGGACGCCGTCGCGGACGGTGCGCCCGGCCTCGGGGAAGGCCGGGCAGACGACGACGGTGGCACCCGGCGACCAGGCGGAGCTCGCGGCCTCGATCTCGGCGAGGATCGGCCCGCGCAGGGTGGAGTCGACCTTCTTGTAGAGGTGGCGGGCGCCGGCCGCGCGCAGCCGCCGCACCTCGCCGGCGACGGCGGCCGCCGCGTCGGCCGGGGCGAGGGCGCGGGAGTCGGTGGTCACGGCGACGACGTCGGCCCCCGCGGGGGCGCTGCCGAGCTGGAGCTCGGTGGTCCATCCGGCGCGCAGGAACCGCACGGCGGTGTCGTTGGCGCCCGTCAGGTCGTCGGCCACAAGGGCGATCGTGGGGGTCATGGCTGTGCCTCCTCGGCTTGCGCCGCTTCTGCTGCTTCGTCGCGGGCGGGGTCCGCACCGCTGCGCTTGAGTGCCCATGACGCCATGAGTGGCGCGAGCAGGGCGGTGACCAGGACACACGCGGCGATCTGCGGGGTGGCCGCGGCGGCGTAGGCCTGGAACGACGGGTCGGCCGCCACGACGACGGCCGGGGTGGCGATGGCGTTGCCCGATGTGGTGCCGGCCGCGAAGCCGATGCCGCTCTCCGCGCCGCGGCGCAGCAGCAGCCGGTAGCCCAGGTAGACGAGGCCGCCGGTGAGCGGCGTGATGAGGACGCCCAGCACGATGCCGGTGAGGCCGCCGGAGGCGACCTCGCCCAGGTCGATCCCGGCGCCCAGCGCGAACGAGAAGAACGGGATGACGATGTTGGGGACCGGGGCGAGGGTCTCGCGCCACTGGGCGTCGAGGTTGCCGACGATCACGCCGAGGACGAACGGCACGAGCGCGGCGATGAACGCGACGACCGGGATCTGCCCCAGGCCCGAGGCGCCGAGGAAGAGCAGGGTGAAGAAGGGGCCGTCGTTGACCGCGCCGGCGATGTAGGCGCCGCGGTCGCGGGCGCGCCCGTACTGACCGGTGATGGCCAGCCACAGGCCGCCGTTGGAGTTGGTGACGGCGGAGAGCAGCGCCAGGATCGAGACGCCCAGGATGCCCTCGGGGCCGGTGACGGCGCCGAGGCCGATGATCAGCACCCCGGGGATCAGGCTCTTGCCGAGGAGCACCACGCCGGTGGTGGCCAGGACGGGCCCGCCGGTGCGCATGGTGACCTGGGTGCCGGTCGCGAAGATCAGCAGGGCGATCAGCGGCAGCGCGCCGTCCTTGAACAGGGCCGTGGTGAAGCCGCCGATGTCGAGGGCGGCGGGGGCGAACGTACCGATGACCGAGCCCAGTACCAGGGGGATCAGCATCAGCCCGCCGGGAACTCGGGTCATGGTCCGGAACATGGGGACCAGGGCGGCGGCGCGGTCCTGCACGGCTTCTCCTCTCCCGCTCCGGGGAGCGTGCGCCGGCTCCTGGGGCGGCCGATTGGCGGATGTTCTGTACGTACAGAGTGTACGTACAATTCGCGGCGAGGAGAAGGCGGGACCTCGGGGCGGCCGGCCCGCCGGCGGACCGGATCGAGGCGCGGTCGGTGCGCCGCCGCGCGGCCGCCGCGGCGGCCTGCCCCATGCCCGCCCGCTGGCGGCGCCGCGATTGCCCGCCCGGGCCGGCGGCCGGCCCCGGGCGGCGTGCCGTGCGCGTGGCGGCGCCCGTTCCCCGGGCGGCGGTGGCGGGCGGCCGGCGGGCTTCCGGGCGGAGCCGGCGCCGATCGCGTCGGTCCCGCGAGTCGCCCGGATTCCGGTGGCGGACCCGCCGCCGTCCCGGGGCTCGCGTCGTTTCGCGGGCGCCGCCTGGAGCGCCCGCCGACGGCCCGTCGCGGGCCGGGGCGAGCCGGCGGGCTGGCGGCATCGCGGGTGCGGATGCTACGCATTGACCTGTAGAAATCGCGATGTGTGATCAGACTTTCACCGAAAGGAATGATTCGTGCGTTCTCTGCTGGCCGTGGCCGCCGCGACCGCCTCATGCGCCGTTGCCCTCGCCGGAGCCGTCCCCGCGGGTGCCGCCGATGACGACCGGGGGGTCGTGGTGGTCGACGGGTCCGGGACCGCCTACCGCTACCACTCCGAGGAGATCACGACCGTCGTCGAGGATCCGGTGTCCGGCGACTGCCGAGCCGTC
Organism: Nocardiopsis mangrovi; assembly: GCF_042653925.1. Taxonomy (NCBI): domain Bacteria; kingdom Bacillati; phylum Actinomycetota; class Actinomycetes; order Streptosporangiales; family Nocardiopsidaceae; genus Nocardiopsis; species Nocardiopsis mangrovi. Next base: position 138,721 of record NZ_JBHSFQ010000017.1, on the reverse strand, counting down.
GCCGGGGAACTGACAGCGGCGGAGCGGCGCGCGATCAGCCGTCTGCTGCCGGAGACCGACGTTCCCGTGCTGCTCAGCGAGGCGGACTGCGCGTCGCTGGAATCGGGGGAGGCCGTCGAACGCCTGGAGGTCGTGTCCTTCGGCGGCGAGCCCGCCCTCCGGACCGATCAGGCGCCGGGTACCGCCGGCGGCTGAGCGCGGCCGGCGCCCTGCCCGCGCGGCCGTGCCCGCGCGGCGCGATCCCCTCCGCGCCGCACGGCCCGGAGACGAGAAGAAGCCCGCCGCATCCTCAATGGGATGCGGCGGGCATCGTGGTCGCGCGGACGGCCGGCCCCCTGCCCGGCGGCCCGCCGCTCACCCGCTGACCGCGCGGGAGCGCCCCGTTCCGGGCTCTCCCTGGTGGTAGATGCGGTCGACCGTTTCGAGCATGTGGGACTCGATGAGGTGCAGCAGGAGTTCCTCCTCGCCGTCGGTGATCGCGTCGAGCAGCTTCTGGTGCTCGTCCACCAGCTCACCCGGTTCCGGATAGGCGTCCTGCATGACCGTCAGGCACATGCGGGTCTCGACCAGGAGCGTCTGGGCCATGCGCTCCAGCCGGTGGTTGCCCGAGCAGCTCACCAGGGTCTGGTGGAAGACCTGGTCGGCATCGCTCATCGCCACGCGGTCGCGGGTGGCCGCGGCGTCGACCAGGCCGCCGAGCGCGGCGGTCAGCCGGGCGACGGCCTCGCCGCGGTTGCCGCGCATGATCAGCTCGCAGGCGGTGCGCTCGACCGCCAGGCGCGCCACATAGATGTCGCGCACGTCCTCGGGCGCGAGTTCGCGGACGAACAGCCCGCGGTGCCGCTCGCTGCGCAGCAGCCCTTCCTGCACGAGCCGCTGCATGGCCTCGCGCAGCGGGCCGCGGCTCACACCGAGCTGGCCGGCGAGGTCGGTCTCGCCGAGCTGGTCTCCGGGCGCCAGCGTGCCGTACATGATCGCCGACCGCAGCTGGTCGGCGATGAGGGCGGCGGTGGACCGCCGCGGGACCGGTTGGAGTCGACCTGAGGTGTTCATGACATCCGCGTTCCTCTCCGTTGGTGTCCGATCGTGCGTGTCGGTACCGGCGGCAATGGCCACGGCCGTCCGGGCCGTGGCCATTGCCTTCGCTGTCGGGCGGTGGTCCTTCACCCCTCTGCGGCGACCGCCATGGCGGCGCCCGAGCGGAAAAGGGTGCCCAATCCTTCTCTCGGCCCGGTGGCGCCCGCCAGCCGCAGGCCCTCCCAGACGCTCACCTGGTTGGCGGTGAGCACCGTGGTGCCGAGCCGCTCCTCCAGGGTGTCCAGGATGCCCGAGCTGTGGAGCGCCGTGTCCGGGACGAGAACGGCCTCGGCGTCGGGGTGGTTCCCCGCGGCGACGAACTCCAGCACGTCGTCGGCGCCGAGCGTGCCGACCTCGGCCGCGGTGACGATGCCGCGCCCCGCCCACCGCACGACCTCGATCCCGGCGAAGCCGAGGAACCCGACGAAGCGGGCCGCGACGTCCTCGGGGTAGGTGGCGGCGATCGCGACCTTGCTCAGGCCCAGGTGGCGCAGAGCGTTGACGAACGCGAACGAGGTGCTGGAAGCCGGCACCCCGGCCACCTCGCGCACCCCCGCGACCTGTTCGCGGGCGCCCTCCCAGCCGAAGACGAAGCTCCCGCTGGTGCAGGCCCAGACGACGGAGTCGACACCGAGGGCGGTCAGCTCCCGGACCCCGTCGGCGAGCACATCGGGTCCGCCCACGTCCAGAAGGGCGTCCACGCGGTGGGCGTCCTCGCGCATGAGGGTGTGCACCAGGCGCAGGGTCACATCGGGACCCAGCAGCCGCTGGAACTCGGGGTAGTCGTCCTCGGCGCTGTACCCGGGGTACAGGAAACCGGCGGTGGGCATGGAACGGATCACCTTCTCTCTGGTCGCTCTCTCGTGGCCGTCCGGGAGCGCCCGAACGGGCGCCGCCCCCGGCCGGGCCCCCGTGGAACCGGCCGGGCGGGCGGTGCGGAAGTCAGGCGGCCGTGCGGCGCGCCGTGGCGTCGACCAGGTACTGGCCGTGCGCGATGGGTTCGCGCCCCATGGCCTGGAGCGCGGCCCACATCGTGACCTGGTTGGCGGCGATCACGGGCTTGCCGAGCGTCCGCTCCAGCGGCGCGATGATGTCGTAGGTCAGGACGTTGGTACAGCTGATGAACACGGCCTGGGCGTCGGGCCGGTCGGCCTCGCGGACCGCCTGCACCACCTCGGTGTAGGCGACCTTCCAGATGTGGCCGAGCAGCCCAAGGCCGACGCTGGACGTGGTCTCGATCCCGTGCTCGCCGAGGAACCCCAGCAGCCGGTCGGTCACGCTGTCGACGTAGGGGGTGACCACCGCGATCCGGCGCGCGTCGATCGCTTCGAGCGCCTGGATCAGGGCCCCTGAGGTGGTGACCGCCTCGGGCGCGCCGGCGTCGAGGATGCTCTGCCGCAGCCGCCGCTCGCCGGCCGCGCCGTGCACGAAGCTGCCCGACGCGCACTGGTAGCCCACGACCAGCGGCTCGGGCGCGAGCAGATCGCGCGTGGCGCGGGCGACGTTGTCGCCGTCGCTCAGCGCCGACGCCTGGTCCACGGTCACCGGGACCGGGACGAACGGCAGCCGGGTGACGTACAGCGAGACGTCGTCGGGCGCCCACCGCCACAGTTCGCGGTCGAGTGCGAAGTCGTAGGGCGCGACGATGCCCACACCGGACTGCCACGGGGTCTCGGAGAGGGCCGGGATCTCGACGATGCCCGTTGCCTGGTCCCGCTCGATGACCTGTTCGTCCTGCTCATCACGGTGGCCCTGGTCGCCACCGCCCGCCGTGTCGCCGGCGAATCGGTCGGTTCGCATTGGTCACTCACCTCCTTCTCTTCGTGTTCACGTTGCGGATGACCTCGAAGGTCCGTTCGTGGTGACCGCTACCCCTCCAGCCGCCGGTACACGAGGCGCTCGCCGACGCCTCCGGAGCGCCAGACGTCGTTGCACGCCTCGGCCATGCGGTCCAGGCCGTCGACGATGGTGGCGTAGACGTTGCCGGGGACCCAGCCGACGTCGCCGTTGAGCAGCAGGTTGTTGCGGCCGTAGAAGATGGCCAGGTCGATGACGCCGGGCAGGTGGTCGATGCCCTTCTCCTCCTTGAACCGGCGGTCGAGCATGCCGCCGTTGAAGGAGAAGTAGACGACGTCGCCGGGGATCGGGGTGACCGTGGGGTTCTCCTGCCCCGGCTCCTCGGCCGCGAAGCGCGGCACCATCGCGTAGACCTCGTTGCGGGCGTACTTGGCGTGGTAGATCTCGCCGCCCTGGGGCAGCGCGTCCCAGACCACGTCACAGGTGCGCGGAGCGTCCTTGTCGAGGAGCTCGGCCGTGCACGAGACGCCGCGCTTCTCCAGGCTGATGGTCATATACCTGGGCATCGTCGGATCGGCCCTTTCGTTGTCGGGCTGTCACATTTTTCGCCGCACCGGATCGGTGAAGAGTCCCTCTCCTCGAACCGGGCGCCAACGCGGGAGAGGACGACGGATCGACCCCGGCCGCGGCATCGCCGCGGATTGTCGACAATCATACGATCGTGACGCCGAATGGATCAATGGTTGCGCCCCCGCGCCGGTCGGCGGAAGGGTGTGACGTCCGGCGGGGTCGTGTCCCGCCCGTTTCCGCGCGGTGATCCGCCCGGAAACGACCCGGTCGGAGCCCGTATGTCGCGGACGTCGATTGTTGACAATCATACGAAGGCTCCCTAGCGTTTCAAGGGCTTCGGGACGTCCGATGCCACCGGCCATCCGGTCGCGGGCGGAGCGAGCGCCGACGACCCCGTCGCCACCCACGACGCGAACCGGGAGCCGCCTCAGTGAGCCACGGAAACCCGCCCCGCCTGGTCGTCCTGTACGGCGACGACCTCCCGCCGGGCCACGAGGCCATCGACTCCGACCCCCGCCTGGGCGGCGTCGACTACGTGACCGCCGACCGCCTCGCCGAGGCCCTGCCCGGCGCGCAGGCGCTCTTCGTCTGGGACCTCTTCTCCGAGGCCGTGACCGCGGCCTGGCCCAAGGCCGACTCCCTGCGCTGGATCCACGCCGCGACAGCGGGGGTCGACAACCTCATGTTCCCGGGGCTCGTCGAGAGCGACGTGGTGGTCACCAACTCCCGCGGCGTCTTCGACCAGCCCATGGCCGAATATGTACTGGGCCTCGTCCTGTCCTTTGCCAAGGACCTCGCCTTCAGCCGCGACCTCCAGCGCGACCGGGTCTGGCGGCACCGCGAGACCGAGCGCGTGGGCGGCCGGCACGCCCTCGTCATCGGCACCGGGCCCATCGGCCGCGCCATCGCCCGCCAGCTCCGCGCGGTCGGCATGACGGTCGAGGGCGCCGGGCGCACCGCCCGCGCCGGCGACCCCGACTTCGGCACCGTCGTCGCCTCGGCCTTCGACACCGGCGGCCCCGACCTCGACACCGCGCTGCCGCGCGCCGACTACGTCGTCCTCGCCGCGCCCTACACCCCGGCCACCCGCGACCTCATCGGCACCCGCGCCCTGGGCCGCATGCGCCCCACCGCCCGGCTCATCAACGTCGCCCGCGGCCGGATCATCGTCGAGGACGAACTCGTCGACGCGCTGCGCGACGGCGCGATCGCCGGAGCGGCCCTGGACGTCTTCGCGGACGAACCGCTCCCCGGCTCGTCGCCCCTGTGGGACCTGCCCGGCGTGCTCGTCTCCCCGCACATGTCGGGCGACGTCGTGGGCTGGCGCGGGGAGCTGGTCGACCTGTTCGCCGACAACCTGGACCGCTTCCTCGACGGGCGCGACCCGCGCAACATCGTCGACAAGCGGCGGGGCTACGTGTCCGGGCCCTGACCCGACGCGAAGACCCGCCGCCGAGTCCCCAGGCACGAGAAGAACGGAAGGACCGAGCACGACATGTCGACGAAGCACGAGGGCCTGGACCGGCTGGGCGAGGGCCCGGGCGGCGCACCGCACTCGCCCGCGGCCCTGTCGGCGACCGAGCTGCTGGCCGCCTACGCCGACGGCTCGCTCTCCCCGGTCGAGGCGACCGACGCCGTCCTCGCCCGCATCGAGGAGAAGAACGGCGAGCTGAACGCGTTCTGCCAGGTCCATCCGGACGAGGCCCGGGCGGCGGCGCGCGCCTCGGAGGAACGGTGGCGGCGCGGCGAACCCCAGGGGCGGCTCGACGGCGTCCCCGCCTCCATCAAGGACCTCATGCTCGTCCGCGGCTGGCCCACGCTGCGCGGATCGGCCACCGCCGACCCCGACCAGGTCGCCGAGGAGGACTCGCCCGCCGTCGCCCGGCTGCGCGAGAACGGAGCGGTGCTCGTCGGCAAGACGACCACCCCCGAGATCGCCTGGAAGGGCGTCACCGACAGCCCGCTGACCGGCGTCACGCGCAACCCCTGGGACCCCTCCACCACCCCCGGCGGCTCCAGCGGCGGCGCGGCCGCCGCCGTGGCCACCGGCATGGCCCCCCTGGCCACGGGCACCGACGGCGGCGGGTCGGTCCGCATCCCGGCGAGCTTCACCGGGATCTTCGCGCTCAAGCCCACATGGGGGCTGGTCCCGCACTTCCCGGCCAGCGCCTTCGGCAGCCTCGCGCACAGCGGTCCCATGACACGGACCGTCGCCGACGCCGCCCTGATGCTCGACGTCATGGCCCGCCCCGACCCGCGCGACTGGGCCGCGCTCCCGTCGCCGCAGGGCTCCTCCTTCACCGAGGGGCTGGAGCGCCCCATGAACGGGCTGCGCATCGCCTACAGCCCCACGCTGGGCGGGATCGAGGTGCACCCCGAGGTGGCCCGGCTCGTCGCCGAGGCCGTCACCGCGTTCGAGGAGTCGGGCGCGCACGTGGAGGAGGCCGACCCGCCGCTGGGCGACTGCCTCGACGACTTCCACGTGCTGTGGTTCAGCGGTGCCGCCAAGGCCACCGAGAGCATCGACGGCCCCGAGCGCCGGCTGATCGACCCCGGCCTCCAGGAGATCATCGCCGAAGGGCTCACCTACTCGGCCAACGACTACCTCACCGCCATGGCCACCCGGATGGCCATGGGAGAGCGCATGGGCCGCTTCCACACCGACTACGACCTGCTGCTCACCCCGACCATGCCGCTGCCGGCGTTCGAGGCCGGGCGCGAGGTCCCGCCGGGGTCGACCGCGCGCCGGTGGACCGATTGGGCCGGGTTCAGCTACCCGTTCAACATGACGCAGCAGCCGGCGGCCAGCGTGCCGTGCGGGTTCACCACCAGCGGGCTTCCGGTGGGGTTGCAGATCGTGGGGCCGCGCCACTCCGACGCCCTCGTCCTGGCCGCGAGCCGCGCCTTCGAAGAGGCCCGCCCGTGGGGCCACATCTGGCCCTGAGCCGTCGCGCGGCGCAACGGCGCCGCCCCCGGCACCGCCCGCCGCGACCTGCGGGGCGCCCCGATCCGGGGCGCCCGGCGGCGCCCGCTGCGGGACCTTCGCCCCTCGTGATGCGAGCCCTTCGGCGTGCCCGTGGTCGCGCCGGGGGGCTAACGTCGTTCCCAGCAGCCTGATGCGAGGGAGGGGCAGCCGATGACGCCGGGCCAGGCACCGGATCCGATCAAGGTCTTCCTGGTGGACGACCACGAGGTGGTGCGGCGCGGTGTCGCCGCCCTCCTGGAGTGCGAAGACGACATGCGGATCGTCGGGGAGGCCGGGACCGCCGAACAGGCCCTGGCCCGCATCCCGGTCGCCCGTCCCCATGTGGCCATCCTCGATGTACGGCTCCCCGGCGGCTCGGGCGTGGGCGTGTGCCGCGAAGTCCGCTCGGCCAGCCCCGAGATCGCGTGCCTCATGCTCACCTCCTTCGCCGACGACGAGGCGCTCTACGACGCCGTCATGGCGGGCGCCGCGGGCTACGTCCTCAAGCAGATCCACGGCGCCGACCTCGTCGGCGCCGTGCGCACGGTGGCGGCCGGCGGGTCGCTGCTCGACCCCAGCAGCACCGGGCGCATGCTGGAGCGGCTGCGCGGCAACCCGCCGGCCCCCGACCCGCTCGCCGAGCTCAGCCCGCAGGAGCGCCAGATCCTCGACCTGATCGGCGAGGGGATGACCAACCGGCAGATCGGCGAGCGCCTCTACCTCGCCGAGAAGACCGTCAAGAACTACGTGTCGAGCCTGCTGTCCAAGCTCGACCTCAAACGCCGGACCCAGGCGGCCATCCTCGTCGCCGAGCTGCGCACCAAGAACCGATGACCCATGACGGCACCAGTGGGGAGCGGCGCTGAGCCGACCGACACCGCCGGGCTGGAGATCCTGGACCGCCCCGAGTGCCTGCGGCTGCTCGCCAAGGCGTCCCTCGGGCGCGTCGTCTTCACCGACCGCGCGCTGCCGGCCGTTCTACCGGTCGGCTACACCGTGCACGGCACGGACATCGTCATCCGCACCTCACCGCGGTCGGTACTGGCCCGCGCCACCCGCGACAGCGTGGTGGCCTTCGAGGCCGACGACTTCGACGCCGCACACGGCACGGGCTGGTCGGTCGCCGTCCTGGGAACCGGCCGGGCCGTGACCGATCCCGCCGAGGAGGCGGAGCTGGCGGCGCTGCCGCTGCCCGACTGGGCGCACGGCGCGCGGCCGCACTTCATCCGGATCGAGGCCACCATGGTCTCCGGCCGCCGCCTCCGGCCGGGACCGGCCCGTGGCGGTCCCCGCACGTGACATAGGCGTCGCCTAGACTCCCGGCCATGGCCTTGGGACACCTCCAGCAGATCATCGTCAACGCCGCCGACTCCGCGCGGCTGGCCCGTTTCTGGGCTGTGGTGCTGGGCGGTACGCCGATCGACCGCGGCGACGGATGGTCCGTCCTGGAGGCGTCCCCGCTGCACCCGCAGATCGCGTTCCAGCCCGACCCGCGCCCCAAGGCCGACCGCAACCGGCTGCACCTCGACGTCCAGGTGACCGACATCCCCGCTGCCACCGCCGAGGCCGAAGCGGCGGGCGCGCGCCGCCTGGGCGACATCGTCACCGACGAAGAGGGGTCGTTCCAGGTGCTGGCCGATCCCGAAGGCAACGAATTCTGCCTGGTCATCCCGGTACCGCAGTCGAAAGCCTGACGCCGCGTCCCTAGGCCGGGCACCCGTTCCCCGGACCGGCCGGCGACGTGCCGGCTCAGCTGCGGGGGCGCTGGAAGGCTCCGGGGAAACCGTCCCCGTCGCCGGGCGCTCCCTCGTTTCTCGGTCGCACCCGGCTCCTCAGTCCAGCCGGTGCCGCGCCCCCTCCGGCTCGCCCAGTGCCCCCCGCTCAGCCTGCGGGGGCGCTGGAAGGCACCCGCTTCCCTCGTCGCCGGGCGCTCCCTCGTTCCTCGGTCGCACCCGGCTCCTCAGTCCAGCCGGTGCCGCGCCCCCTCCGGCTCGCTCCGAGCCCGTCGCGGGGTGGGGGAGGTGCTCCACAGGGGCTCGTTGGCCTCCGGCTCGGCCGGAGGTGTGCTCTCCGGGCCTTCCGCGGGCCCGCTCGGGGGGCGCGGCCGGGAGTGGAGCCGGGGCAGCCGCTCGGTCTGCGCCTCGCCCGGGGGAGTGGGCTGGATGGGCAGGGCCATGGTGGGGGGCTCGCCGTTCGCCCCCGAGGCGCCGGGCGGCGCGACCGGGCCCATCGGCTCGGTGAGGGCCCCCGGGGCCCCGCGGTCCTCCGGGCGCTGGGGGCCGGTGACCGCGTTGGCGTCGGCGTCGATGTCGGTGGGGCGGGGCGGTGCTCCGGAGCCGTCCTCCGGGTCGGCGTCCGCTTCGGGGAGGGGGACGCTCCAGGTGACCGCGGTGCCGCCGGACGGGCGCGGGGCGGCGCTGAACCCGCCGCCCAGAGCGGTCGCCCGTTCGGCGAGGTTGCGCAGGCCGCTGCGGCGGCCGTGCTCGGGGATGCCGCGCCCGTTGTCCTCCACGAGCAGGGTCAGCCGCTCGCCGGCGTGCACCGAGATGTGCACCTCGGACGCGCGGGCGTGCCGGGCGACGTTGGACAGCGCCTCCCCGAGCACCGCGAGCAGCTGCTCGCCGATCTCCTCGGGCACCGACGCGTCGATCGGCCCCTCCAGCCCGACGCCGGGCTGGCAGCCCAGGGTGCGCGCCGCGCTCTCGGCGGCGCTGATGATGCGCCCCCGCAGGGACGTGTCGGCGGGGGCCGACGGCTGCTGGAGCGCGAACACGGTCGAGCGGATCTCGCGGATGGTCTCGTCGAGGTCGTCGATGGTGTGCTGGACCCGCTCGGTGGCCTGGGGGTCGGCGACCAGCCGCAGCGTGCTCATCAGCGTCATGGCCGAGGCGAACAGCCGCTGGATCACGACGTCGTGCAGGTCCTTGGCGATCCGGTCGCGGTCCTCCAGGACGACCAGGCGTTCGGCGTCGCGGCGGGCGTCGGCGAGTTCGAGCGCGACGGCGGCCTGGCCGGAGAACGCGTCGATCATCCGCCGGGTGGCGTCGTTGAACGGCGAACGGGCGCCCAGTTTGCCGAGGAGCAGCACGCCGCGCGTGCGGCCGGGGGTGCCCAGGGGGACCAGCAGGCCCGGTCCGAACCCGCGGTGGGTCAGCATCGGGCAGTTGGCCTGGCGCAGGTCGGGGATGGTGGCGGCCGTGCCGTTGCGGTAGACCCAGCCGCACTTGGTGTCGCCCATGGTGATGGGGGTCTTCAGGATCTCCGCGGCGACAGGGCCGTCGGCGATCTCGGCGATGAGGTGGGTCTCCGTGGGTTCGGGCAGCAGCACGACGGCGACGTCGGCGCCCGACATCTCGCGCGCCTGGCGCGCCAGGTACCCCAGGACGTCGTCGGAGTCGTCGCCGGAGAGCAGCCGGGTGGTGATGTGCGTCGAGGCGGACAGCCAGCGCTCGCGCAGCCGGGTCTCTTCGTACAGGCGGGCGTTCTCGATCGCCACGCCGGCGGCGGTGGCGAGCGCGGTGACGATCGCTTCGTCGTCCTCGTCGAACTCCCCGCCGTCGGTCTTCTCGGTCAGGTAGAGGTTGCCGAAGACCTCGCCGCGCACCTGGATCGGCACCCCGAGGAAGCTCGTCATGGCGGGGTGGCCGTCGGGGAACCCGTGGAATCCGGGGTGCCCGCTCAGATCGCGGAGGCGGAGGGCGTGGCGTTCCTGGGTGGGCACGGCGAGGATGCCCTTGCCGTGCGGGAACCTGGTGAGCTGCTCGGTCTCCTCGGGGGTCAGCCCCACGGGGATGAATTCGGCGAACCGGCCGTCCTCGGCCAGCACGCCCAGGCCCGCGTAGCGCGCGTCGACGAGGTGCGCGGCGGCCTGGGTGAGACGGCGCAGGACGGTCGCCAGATCGAGGTCGCTGCCGATGGACAGGACCGCTTCGAGCAGGGAATGGACGCGGTCGCGGGTGGAGAGCGCGGTCTCCAGGCGGTCGTGCAGCTCGGAGATCAGCTCATCGAGGCGCATCTGAGGGAGCAGGAAGCGCTCCGGGGCTTCGGGCACGGATCGATACCTCCGGGTGCACACGTTATCCGGCTCGGCTACCACTGTGGGGCCGTGTGTCCCGGAGAGGGACGACGGGTGAGGAAAGTCCCCCGGGGCGGTCATGTGTGCTCCGCGGGCGGCGACGCAGGGGCTCCGTCCCTCTCCATAGGGCGAAATCCGGGTTAACGTTCTGATGGGCGAGAAAACGTCGAATTATCAGTGGACCCACTCTGAGCTGGGCCATTGTGAACGGGATCTCCACTCCCCAAGAAAATCCGCCGGATCTCCATTGCCACGGCAGATGATCGTGCTACGGTCACGTGCTGTCGGGAGACGTTTCGCCCCCGGTTCTTCGGCATACCCGCCGATCGGGCAGTGCGACCGCTCGTGTCTCCGACCGAAATCCACCCGCCGCCGAAAGGGACGCACATGCCGCGCATGGGCCGCTCGCGACGCGCTTGCCGCGTCCGGGCCGCTGTGCGCGTCCCCGGCGGCTCATGGGGGGCAGGGCGCCGCCTGCTGTTCGTGGCGGGGTTCGTCGCGGGAGCCTGGCTCCTGGGCGCGTCCCCGGCCGGCGCAGATGAGCTCCCCGGTCCCGATGGCATCGCCCCCGCGGCCGAGGCCGTGACCGACGCGCCCGCGACGGCCGGTGTGCAGCGCTCCGCGACACCCGACCCCGCGTCCTCCGCCGAGGCGGAGCCGGAGCCGGAGCCGGCGGAGACCGCCGGCTCCAGCGGCGCCGACGGAGCGGTCACCACCGCGGCGCCGCGCGTCGCCGACCCCGCGCCCGAACCCGCGCGCCCCGCACCGGGGGCGGCGGTCGCCCAGGTGGCGTCGGCCGTCGGCGCCGCCGGCGGCGAAGCCGTCCGGTCGGTCCCCGCCGTCACGGGTCAGGCGCGCAACACCGCGTCGGAGCCGCCCGCGCAGTCGTCGGAGCGGATCCAGAAGGCCACCGAGCCGGCCGGAGCCGACGACGCGTTCCCGCACCGCGTGAACGGGAACGGGAAGTTCGGCCTCGGCGGTCTGTTCCCGGCCGCCGAAACCGCCCTCCGGAACACCGACCCGACCGCTGACGGCGCCGACACCGGTCCCGCGGCCGACCGCGGCGACGAAACCGCCGCCGACTCCGAGCAGCGCGGCGAGTCGCCCCGTTCCGGCACCGGGCCGCAGTCGGCCGCGCGTTCCGCGACCGGCCTCCCGACGGCCGCCTTCGGCCGCACGGGCCCGGCGGTCCCCGAGCGCACCGCCTCCACGGCGCAGGACGCCCCCGAGGCCCCCGCGGCCACCCACCTGGCCCTCGGCTCGGCTCCGCAGGCCCAGACCGGCGGCGTCCCCGTGATGTTCGCCGGGTACCTTCCCGCGGCGTTCACCGCGACGCCCGCACCGGCACCGCCCGCCTCCGCGCGCAACGCGCTCGCCGTCGCGCCGCAGAGCCCGGTCGACGAGCCGCACTTCTCGCCGGACTAGATCCGGCCCTCAGGGGGTTTCGCGTGCGCCGCCGTTCCGGCCGCGCCCGATCTTCACCCCCGATCTCCCGGCGGTAGCGGCCCGGCCCCACCCAGCACATCGTTCCTGGGGGTTGACGTGAGTCCCGCGCCCTCGCCTCGCGGGGTTCACGTCAGCCGGCGGTCTGCCAGATCCCCCGGTTGATCCCGGTATCCGACATTCGCGCACGCCAAGCGCGGCTGCGGACGGCCGGGAAGCACGACCCATCACCACCGAACCCCCGCGGACGGCGCTCCCGGCCAGAGCGCCCCGCGGACAGGCGGAACCATCCGCCGCACCGAAGACACGACCGAAATCGACACGAAGGATGTACTTCATGTTCCAGTTCGTTCGGACCTCCACCAAGGCCGTTCTGGTGGCTGCGGGCACCGCGGGATTCGTCGCCCTCGGCGCCGGCATCGCGGGAGCCGACGCGCTCGGCGTGAGCGACGCCCTCGCCCCGCAGGCGTCCGTTCCGGCCTCGACGGGCCTGCCGGACGTCGTCGGCGGCGCCCAGTCGCTGGTGCGGGGGGTCGAGACCCCGAACCTGGGGACCACGCTTCCCGCTCCCGACACGCAGAACCTGTCCGGCCCCGGCGGCGACATGTCGCATGTCTCGCCGTTCCTCCAGGACCGGATCGACGGGGCCCAGGGCGCCGTCGACGGCACCCGGAGCGAGCTCGGCCTGAGCGACGTCGAGCACCAGAGCGCGCAGGGGGAGATCGCCGGGCTGCTGCCCGAGGCCCCCGACGCCGGCCTGGTCCCGCTCGCCGAGGGGCTGCCCGACCCGCTCGGGAAGACCCCCGAGGCCACCCGCATCCTCCTGCCGCGCGTCGCCGGTGAGGCCGGCGACGCGGCGGGCACCGTGACCGGCTCCCTCACCTCGGGTGTCGCCGACGGTGTCAGCGAGGGCGTCTCCTCCCACCTGGAGGAGCACCAGCCGGACACCCGGGTCACGGTCCACGGCCTCGACACCACCGAGCTGCCGGTCATCGGCGGCGCCCCGCAGGTGGACGAGAGCGTCGACACCGTCGGCCAGTCCCAGCCGGCCGCGGTCCCCGCGCAGCCCGACCTCGCCGGTGAGCTGAGCGCCATCGACACCGAGGCCGCGACCGCGGACGTGGTGCGGGGCGTGGCGAGCGGCGCGGGCGCCACGGGCGTCCTCGACGTCGTGAACGGGATCGGCACCCCCGCTCTCTGACGCCACCTGAGCCGTGCGTCCCGTCGGCCTCCGCACGCGGCGGGACGCACGTCGGCCCCGAGCGGCAGGTGACCCGTCCGAAGAGAGCGGTGTCCTGGGGACTGTGGGGGTTCCCGGGGCGCGGCCCGGATGTGTGTCCCCTGCTCGGGGCCGCTCCCACCCATGGTGGGAGTTGAGAAAGGCCCCGGACGGCGGGGTGGGCGGTTCTCGACGCCGGGCGTCGAGGGAACTGTGGGGGTTTCCTCGACGCACACCCCGAGGACGCCCCCCGTGGTCCGGGGCCGCCGAACGCGAATGGCCGCCGCCCCTTAGGGGCGGCGGCCATTCGCTTCGCGTCAGAGCCGGGGCCGATCACCCCGGAGCGGGATCACTCCGCGATGTGCGGGGAGCCCGGGACGCCGGCCTCGCCGGTGTCGTCCGCTTCGCCGACCGCGCTCTCGGCCACCCAGTCGTCCCAGGACCGCTGCCAGAAGCCCCAGCCGTTGTCGACCTCAAGCTCACGGTCGGTGCCGGTGATGAGGACGGGGTCGCCGGGCAGGCTGTTGTCGTAGAACCACTGCGAGTCCTCGACGCTCATGTTGACGCAGCCGTGGCTCGTGTTGGCCTCGCCCAGCTGGTAGTTCCAGTCGGCCGTGTGCAGGAACTCGCCGGAGTTCGAGATCTGCACCGCGTGGGCGACGTACTCCTCGTACCACTCCGGGGAGTCCTTGGGGACGCCCATGGTGTCGTTGCTCATGCGGAAGTTCGTGAACTTGCCCATGGTCAGGTGTACGCCGCTGGTCGTGGTGTAGGCGCGGGTGGTGGCCATGCCCAGGCTGACCGGGAACTCCTTGACGGTCTCGCCGTCGGACTCGACCACCATGTGCGACTCGTCCTCGTCGATGTCGGTGATCTGGGAGCGCCCGACCTCGAACTCGATGGACGTGTCCTCGACGCCGTACACGCCGTCGGATGCCTCGACCCCGGCCAGGTGCAGGTCGACGGTGACCGTCTGGTTCGGCTCCCAGTAGTCCTCGGTGCGGAACACCGCGCGCTTGTCGCCGAACCAGTTCCAGGCACCCTGGGCCGGCTTCTCCGAGGTGACCTCCATAGCGGCCTCGACCTGCTCGCGGTTCTCGACCGGCATGTCGAAGTCGATCATGATCGGCATGCCCACGCCCACGGGGCCGTCGGTGAGCAGCTGCTGCTCGACGGTGTCGGCCTTGAACTCCAGCCGCCGGCCTTCGGTGGCCTCAAGGGTGGTGAACTGGCTGACCACCTCGGTGGCCTCGCCCGCACCGTTCTCGCCGGTGGCGGTGACGACGACGTCGGCACCCGGAACCAGCGTCCAGTCGCTGACCCACTCGTTCTCGTCGCCGTTGAGGGTCCCCGTCATCGGCAGGCTCTCACCGGACCCGCCCGCCTGCTCCACCGTGACGTCGGTGATCGTGCCGGATTCGGCGGTGACGGTGATCGGCTCGTTCGGGCGGATCTCGTCGGTACCGTCCTCGGGCGTGATGGACAGGACCGCCGGATCGGTCGAGCCGGCGTCCTCACCTGCGAGGTCGCTCTCGCCGCTGGTGCACGCCGACGCCGCGAGCAGCGCGGTCGCGGCGCACACCACGGCCGGCCGGCGAGACCAGCGCAGAGGGGAGCGGGGTGTCACGTGGGACCTCCAGGTCATCGGTCGAGGGGGGCGCGGTTCCGGCTGTTCCGTCGATCGCGCCTCGCTCCATGCGCGAGGGGCCGGTGCGGCGCAATTGGTGGGCCCGGGGACAAGGTCGCCCAAACCATTCTGACGTGCGAAAGACGGCAAAAGGTTCGGCCGATCAGAGGATTTTCTGAAAAAAGATGATCCTGAGACTCGGGTGTTTCCGGCTCGCTACTTCCCGCTCAGCCTGTGGGGCGCCGGCGGCGGCTTCCCGCCCAGCCTGCGGGAGCGCGCTCAAGGCGCGGCCGATGCGGGCGGGCCCGCCCGCATGCGGGGAAAGGGCGGGCCCGGTGGCCGTCACATGTCCTCGGTGCCTTCTCCGAGGCCGTTGACGCACGGGTTGGAGGTGGCGTCGCGGCCCTCGATGCCGGTGCCGTCGGCCTCTGCCTCTGCCGCGGCTTCGTCGGAGTCGGGCTCGGGAGGGGACCCGGGGGAGGCTTCCAGCGACGGGGCGGCCTCGCTCGGCGAGGCCGAGGGGCCGGCGCCCTCGGTGCCGGGCTCCTCCGGTTCGCCGGTCTCCAGGATCCGGTCGTCGACGGGGCGGTCGGCGGCGATGGCCTCGAACAGCCGGGCCGCGTTCTCCTCGTCCCAGATGACCCGGTTGGGGTCCATGGGGGCCTGGTACCAGGGCACGGTGTAGAAGGCGATGTCGGACAGCTGCGCGTCGGCGAGGGTGGTGCCGATCGAGACCATCCGGCTGAGCTGGAGGTCCTCGTCGGTCGCGGTGTGCCGGGAGATGGCCTCCAGCAGGCCGTTCAGCTTGGCCGGGCTCGTGAGCACGTCGCTGCTGGTGACCTGGTCGGCCAGTGCGCCGAGGAACATCTGCTGACGGTCGATGCGGCCGATGTCGCCGCCGTCGCCGATCTCGTAGCGGGCCCGGACGAAGCCGAGGGCCTCCTCGCCGTTCAGGCGCTGGTCGCCGGCGTCGAGGTCGAGCTGGGCGCGTTCGTCCTCCATCGGCTCGGGGATGCACATGTCCACCCCGCCGATCGCGTCGACCATGTCGCGGAATCCGACGAAGCTGAGGTGGGCGAAGTGGTCGATGCGGACGTCGGTGAGCGACTCGATGGTCTTGACGACGCAGGGCGGGCCGCCGTGGAAGAGCGCGGAGTTGATCATCCCGTAGTAGCCGCCCGTTCCCTCGGTCTCGCCATAGGGGTCGCAGTCGGGGAGCTGGACCAGGGAGTCGCGGGGGAAGTTGACGACGGTGACGCGGCTGTCGGGGGAGATGTGCGCGAGCATGAGCGAATCGGAGCGCTCGCCGACGAAGTCGCGGCCCCCGTAGTCGGAGTTGTCCCCCTCGCGCCCGTCGGACCCGATGAAGAGGATGTTGACGTCGTCGCCGATCTTGGGCGGGCGGTCCGCTTCGTCGAGTGTGGCGCCGAGGTCGTGCCGGACCATGTTGCCCCGCAGCGAGCGGTAGTAGGCGTAGGCGGTCCCGGTGGCGACGACGAGGGCCACGGCGAGGATTCCGGCGGTCCACGCGGCGGCGCGCGGCCAGCGGCGGCGGGGGCGGGGGGTGGCGGGCTCGGTTCCCGGGGTTCCGGTGTCGGCGTTCCGGGTGCCGGACGGCTGTGCGCCGGATTCGACGTCCTCGGACGTGGGTTCGGCGGCGTCTTCGGGCATAGGCGCATCTTCTCGGCGAGTAGGGCGGGGAGCGGTGGGGACCCCGGATGGACGCCGGCGCTCGCACGCAGCGCGTCACAAGGCAGGGGGCGTCGAGGATCAACGGGGTGGGGGAGGCCGCCGTGGTGTAGGAGATCCTACGAGATCCGGACAAGAAACGCGCGTGAGGGATGCCCGAATTCATGTTCCTGTGACCGGAAAATCCCCGGCCAATTGCGTACGGATTCCACCTGAGGGGAATAAGGGGCAGGACGTATCGAGACGCCCCGCCCCCGCAACCTTGTCGCGGACGCGGTCAGGCGGAGGCGCGCCCGCGTCCGCTCCGCAGGCCGGCGACGAGGTAGACACCGATCACGGCCAGTACCACCTGGGTGATCAGCTCCCACCAGTCGATGCCCGGGGTGGTGGCGTACCCGGCGAACCCGGCGATCGCCGTGCCGATGAAGGCCGCGACGACGCCCACGACGATGGTCAGCCAGATCGGCAGGTCCTGCCGGCCGGGCACGATGAGGCGGGCGACGGCACCGATGATCAGGCCGATCACGATCGCGCTGATGATGCCGGTGATCTCCATGATGGTCCCTCCTTCGGTCGGAATGCCATCACGGGGAGTATTTCCGGGAAGAGCCGGAAGATGCGTGGACGCGCGCATCATGGCGGCATGCCCGACCTGCGGCGGGTGCCGGTGCCGCCGTCCCTCCACGGGCGCCGGAGCGCGGCGGAGGCGCTTATACCGCTTACGGCGGGTGAGCGCGGTACCCACGGTGTTGAGCGGGACCTGTCAAACGTTCGCGTGTGTCTCGCGCCGGGCGCCGAGCGGGCCGAACGGTCTCACGGCCTGTGGAAAAAATGGCCGCATCCGGCCACGCGTCAGAGCGAAGGCAATGATCGTGAAAGTTCCGCTGATGATTTCGCCTTGATGAAACGCGATGTAGGAGGCGCTGAGATCGGCCCCCTGGGGCGGTGCCCCTCGCCCGGGCGGCGGCTCGGGTTCGCGGCATGTCCCGCTTTTTCGTTGCGTACCGGGTCTGTCGCGATGGGTGGTCTTCACTTATGGTTTCGAATCGTTCACTGAAGGTTCGGTGGGCAACGGCGGAGAAGGGGCCCACCAGGCCCGCGCTCCGTCGGAGGTCTCTTCGAGACTCGTCTCGACACTGCTGTCCCCCTTGTTCCAATCCCCCGCTCAAGGAGTCAGGCACGTGCGAAAGTCCCCCTACATCAGAACGATGGGCGCCCTCCTCCTCGGTTCCGGTCTGGTCGTGAGCGCTGCGACCACCGCGTCGGCCGAAACCGCCCCCGACGTCAGCTCCCCCGCCCAACTCGCGGCCATGGAGCGCGACCTCGGCCTCACCACGGCCGAGGCCACCGAACTGCTCACCGCTCAAGACGAGGCCCTGGCCACCGAGGCCGAGCTCACCGAAGCCCTCGGCAGCGCCTTCGGCGGTGCGGTCTTCGACACCGCCACCAGCGAGCTCACCGTTTCGGTCACCGACGCCTCCGCGGTCGACACCGTGCGCGCGGCCGGGGCCGAGGCCCGGGTCGTCGACCACGGCGAGGCCACGCTCGACGACATCGTCGCCACCCTCGACGACAGCGCTCCCGCCTACGGCGAGGGCGTCCACGGCTGGTACGTCGACCTCGCCGACGACAGCGTCGTGATCACGGTCGCCGAGGGCGCCACGGCCTCCGCCGAAGAGCTCGTCGCCGACACCGGTGTCGACGCCTCCGCGGTGACGGTCGAGGAGAGCGCCGACGCGCCCGAGACCTTCGCCCAGATCATCGGCGGCAACGCCTACACGATCAACAGCAGCAGCCGCTGTTCGATCGGCTTCGCCGTCAGCGGCGGGTTCGTGACGGCCGGCCACTGCGGCTCGGTCGGGGCCTCGGTCGCCTCCTCCGACGGTCGCGGCACGGTGCGCGGCTCGATCTTCCCGGGCCGTGACATGGGCTGGGTGGGCAACGTCACCAACTGGACCTCCACCCCCTACGTGAACAACTACTCCGGTGGCACCGTCACCGTCACCGGCTCCACCGAGGCCGCCACCGGCGCCTCCATCTGCCGCTCCGGCTCCACCACCGGCTGGCACTGCGGCAGCATCCAGTCCAAGAACGCCACCGTGACCTACCCGCAGGGCACCGTCACCGGCCTCACCCGCACCAACGTGTGCGCCGAGCCCGGCGACTCCGGCGGCTCCTGGGTCAGCGGCAGCCAGGCCCAGGGCGTGACGTCCGGCGGCTCCGGCAACTGCCGCACCGGTGGCACGACCTTCTACCAGCCCGTCAACCCGATCCTCAGCCAGTGGGGCCTGACCCTCACCCGGGGCTGACCTCCCCGCCCTGAGCGGGCCCCCGCGGCGTATCCCCTGGCCGCGGGTCCGCACGGCAAGGGCCCCCGCGGCCGCGCACGGCGCGGTCGCGGGGGCCTCGCACTGTCCCGGGGGTCGGGGGTGCGGCGTCCGGGCCGGTGCTCGGACGGCCACCCACCCCGCGGGTCGTGGCCGGCGGCCCGCCACGACGGGAGGCGGGGCGGACGCCCCACCTCCCCGTCGCCTATGGCGGTTCGCCGCTCAGTCGTTCCAGAAGGCGCTGTCGACCTCGTCGCCGTCCTCGTCGGTGGCGGTGGCGTCCTTGGACTTCGCGGACTTCCCGCCGCTCTTGGCCGTTCCGCCGCCCTCCTGGGCGGCGCGCGTCTTGCGCCGCCCGCCCGGCCGCGCCCGGACGGGCGTCGATTCGACCTCGGACTCGGCCGCGGGTGCGGCCGCAGCGGGCACCGCGGGGGCCGCGGGGGCCGTCTTCTTGGGCGCCCCGCCCGCGTGGATGTTCAGCGCCTCGTCCTCGACGTCCAGCATCTTCTGTACCTGCGGCGGCAGCGCGGGCAGCCGCTCTCCGCGGAAGTGCGCCCCGAGGACCTCCAGGGCGTGGTCGCACAGGATCCGCCGCGCCGGCTCCGCCTTCGTGCCGCTCAGCTCCTGCAGCTCCGGCAGCCCCGCCTCGCGGAGCAGCCGGATGAGGGCGCGCATGCGGTCGCGGGTACGCCGGTCGGCGATCGCCACCGCCATCATCTCCGCCTCCGCCAGAGCGGGGCTCGGACCGCCGCCCTGGAGGTCGCGTTCCGCGATGAAGAGCCCGGTTAGCTGCCGGGTGGAGTCGCGCGCGGCGACGCGCAGTTCGCCCCTGCGCAGGTGTCGCGCCTGGAGCCAGGTGACCGTCACGCTGCTCACCAGGCTGATCGCCGCGCCGGTCAAGACGAGCAGGAATTCGTTCACGGGGGAGACCTTTCGAAGGAAGCGGTGACCGCACGGGTCCTCCGCACGTGACCCGCGAGCATTCGCGAACCCGGGGCGGGTTGTCAAGCGCGGATCTCACACCCGGCGCCGTTCGCGCAGCTCACAGCGGTGACAAACGCTGCGCCCCGCGGAGGCGCGGCGCGGTGTCCCGCCCGTTCGGCGCTACGGTTGGCACAATGGACACCACACAGCACGCCGCCGTCGTCGCCGCCCGCGGCGAGGGGTTCGCCGAGTTCTGGCGGGAGCGCCGCGTCGCCACCCTCTCCACGGTCCGGCCCGACGGGACGCCGCACGTCGTCCCGGTGGGGGTCACCCTCGACGCCGACGCCGGAATCGCCCGGGTGATCACCTCCGCGGGCTCGCGCAAGGCGCGGCTGGCGAGGAAGGGCGCGGAGGTCGCGGTGTGCCAGGTCGACGGGCGCCGCTGGTCCACCCTCCAGGGGCACGCGGTGGTCCGCGACGAACCGGCCGAGGTCGCCGACGCCGAGCGCCGTTACGCGGAGCGGTACAAGGAGCCCCGCGCCAACCCCGAGCGCGTCGTCATCGAGATCACCGTCACCCGGATCATGGGCAACGTCTGACCCGCTCCGCCCGGAGGGCCGGCGCGCGGACCGGCACACGCGGGAAGCGCCGCGCGAAGACGGGGCGACGACGCGGGGAGAAGGGGGCGAACACGACGCCCCGGTGATCCCGCGCGATTATCCTGCCCCCATGTCCGATACCTCCCCTGGTGACCGGCCCGGCGCGGGCGACCCCGATGCGGCCGTCTTCACGCCGTCCGCTGATCCCGCCGCCTACCTGCGCTACCTGCTGCCCTGGGCCGCGATGGTGGGCATGCTCTTCGTCGTGGTCCTGCTGCTCGCCTCGATCCTGTTCGAGACCCTCGCCGAGGGGACCGGGACCGCCGCCGGCGCCGCCAGCGGGCTGGTCGCCGCCGCCGTCGCGACCGTGTACCTGGGCCGCAAGGTGCACCGGATGCTCACCGGGACCGTGGTGACCGCCTCCCCGACCGGGGTGGAACTGCGCGACCACCAGGGGTTCGAGGTGCGGATGCGCTGGCAGGACGTCACCACGGTGGGCACGGTCCTGGACCGGCAGGGGCCGCGCACCGTCATGGGCCGGCCCATCGTGGCGGGCGGCATCCGGGTCGGGCCCGCGGTGATCCGCTCCCACGGGCTGATCGGCTGGGGCGAGCGGGTCGTCCCGCCGTCCGCGCCCGCGGCCCTGCGCCGTACCCTGGACGCCCAGCCCCGCGACCCGGCCACCGGCCTCGTCCCGGTGGCGGTCTCCTTCTCCGCAGCGGGCGAGCCCGACCTCTCCAACCCCCTCCTCGCCTGGGCCCGCCACTACCGCCCGGACCTGTTCGCCTGACGGCCGGGCGGCCTCCTCGGTCGGTTCCGGACGACGGTGTCGAAGGGGCCCGGCGGGTCCTCGGCGGGACGGCGGGAGGCCGTCGCTCCCGAGACCCGTTCGCCGTCGAGTCCCTCCCTAAGCGGCTCCCGGTCCCGTCCCCGTTCCCTCGTCCTCACGGAGCGGACCCTCCAGCGGCAGCCGCAGCGTGAACACCGATCCCTCTCCCACCGTGCTCGCCGCCTCCGCCGTTCCGCCGTGGAGTTCGGTCAGGTTGCGGACGATCGCCAGCCCCAGCCCGCTGCCGCCCGTGCGGCGGTTGCGCGACTTCTCCGCGCGCCAGAAGCGGCTGAACACCTGCGGCAAATCCTCGGGGGAGATCCCCACGCCCGTGTCGGCGACCTCGATGACCGCGTCGCGGCCCTCGCCGCGCGCCCGCACGGTGACGGTCCCCGGCGCGGGAGTGTGCCGCAGGGCGTTGCCGACCAGGTTGCCGATCGCCTGGAGCAGCCGTGCGCGGTCGGCGACCATGGGCACGTCCGCCGCGTCGGTCACCAGCCGCAGCCCCGCCGACTCCGCGCGCAGCCGGTGGCTGGCGACGACCTGCTCGACCAGGTCGCGCACGTCCACCGGCTCCGGGGTCAGCCGCAGCTTCCCGGCGTCGGCGAGCGCCAGCTCTTGGAGGTCGTCGATGATCCGCTGGAGCAGCAGCGTCTCCTTGATGAGCATCGTCATCCGCTCGGGTTCCAGTTCGGCGACGCCGTCCTGGGCCGCCTCCAGCCAGCCGCGGAGGTTGCTCAGCGGCGTGCGCAGCTCGTGCGAGACGTCGCTGACCATCGCCTTGCGCTGTTCCTCCAGCCGTTCCAGGTGCTCGGACATCTCGTTGAACGCCCTGGCCAGGCGGCCGATCTCGCCGGAGTCGCGTACCGCCACCCGCGCCGCCCGGTCGCCGTCGCGCATCCGCTGGACGGCCGCGGTGAGGGCGTGGACCGGGCGGACCAGGCGGGTCGAGAGCACGACGCTCACCACTACCGTCAGGACCAGGATCAGCAGCACGACGCCGGAGACCCGGAGCACGCCCTCGCGTGACAGGGCGAGGCCCGGCTCCGCGCCGGAATCGGGGTCGTCGATGAACAGGAGGGCGGCCGGGGCCACGTAGGGGCCGAGCTGGTCGCGCCGGGCCGTGTCGACGCACGCCGCTATGCGCGGGTCGGTCTCCGGCGGGACCGGGGGCGGGGCGGCGGTCGAGGGTGCGGCCGTGGGTTCCACCGCGGGGGCCGGTTCCCGGGGCGGGGCGGAGGAAGCGGCCGACGGATCAGGAACGGCGTCCTGCGGCGGTTCGACAGGGGGCACCGCGGTGTCCGGATCCCCCGGCGCGGCCGACGGATCGGGCGCGGGCGCGTTCTCGCGGGGGTCGTCCTCCTCCTCCACCGGTCCCGGCAGGTCTCCGGGGGCCTGCGCGTCGTCCGGCATGGGGAAGGGACGCGGGTCCGAGGTGGCCACTTCGCCGCCGCCCGTGGCGGCGTCGATGCGGTAGACCGCCTCCAGATCGTGGGGCTCCAGGCAGTCGGCGATGAGGTCGTTGAGCTCCGTCAGCGCCTCCTGCTCGCTCGCGGTGGGCTCGGCGAGCGCGTCGAGCCCGCAAACGGACGACGCCAAGGGGTCGGTGCCGGCGTCCGGAGCGTCGACCACGGGTCGCCCGCTCGGCCCGGTCGCCACGTCCGCCGTGATGCCGAAGTCCGTCATCAGGCAGTCCGCCGCCCTCTCGGCGATCCCCGCGAGCTCGGACCGGTCCGCCTCGTCCAGGGCGAAGGGCCCGACCGCCCGCGGGTCGATCCGGTCGGCGGCGTCGGAGGAGAAGGTGACGTCCACCGCCAGCGGGTCCACGACCGAGGACGTCCGCGGCGGCAGGGCCGGCGCCGCCTCGGACCCGCTCGCCGCGGAGTCGGCGATCGGCCGCCGGTTCTCGGTGGTCAGCGCGATCCGGCGGTCGGTCTCCGCGGCCAGTTCGTCGACGGCGTCCTGTACCCCGTCCCACTCGGGATGGGTGGCGGCGTAGCCCATGAGGGCGTCGTGGATGCGCGTGTCGACGGCGAGGGTCTCGCCCTGCTCGACGTTGAGGGATTCCGAGGTTCCCTGGACGGCCACCCACGCCGTCGCCGTGATGGAGCAGACGGCGACCAGGATCGACCCGGCGAGCATGCGGGCGAGCAGGCTGTGCCGGAGGGCCGCCCTGCCACCGGCCGCCGTGGCCCGGCCCCGCTCCTTCGCGCCGCGCTCACTCCGGGCGTGCGCCATCGGCGGACCCGTTCAGCTTGTAGCCCACTCCGTAGACCGTGAGGAGCCGGATCGGGGAGCGCGGTGCGGGCTCGATCTTCTTGCGCAGGTTCTTCACGTGCACGTCGATGGTGCGCTCGGTGATGAAGCGGTCGATCCCGTGGATCCGCTCCAGGAGCTGCGCCCGGGTGAACACCTGCCCGGGCCGCTCCGTGAGCGCCATGAGCAGGTCGAATTCGGCGGGTGTGCAGTCGATCGGGGCGCCGTCGAGGTGCACGGTGTGCCGGGCCGGGTCGACCGCCACCGGTCCCGCGCGCAGCACCGGCTCGGGGGCGGGGACGGTCCGGCGCGAACGGCGCAGCAGCGTCCGCACGCGCGCCATCAGCTCCCGCGGGCTGTAGGGCTTGGTCATGTAGTCGTCGGCGCCGAGGTCGAGGCCGGCGAGCAGGTCGTCCTCGGTGGAGCGCGCGGTGAGCATCAGGACCGCCACGTCGGATTCCGCGCGCAGCGCCCGGCAGGCGTCCAGCCCGTCCATCCCCGGCATCATCACATCGAGGACCACGAGATCGGGGGAGGTCCGGCGGTGTTCGGCGACCGCCGTCCGGCCGTCGTGCACCACCAGCACGCTGTGCCCCTCGTGCTCCAGGTAGCGGCGGATCAGCTCGGCCTGGTTCACGTCGTCCTCCGCGACCAGCACATGGGCGCACATCGGGGTCTCCCTTTCGATCGCGGTCCGGCCGGCGCGCCGCCGGAATCCCCCGGGGCGGGGTCGATCGTACGCGCCGAGCGCGGCTCCGGACCGCCCCGGAAAGGGGGGCGGACAGGTCCACACACAACCCACACAACGGGCACACAGGTCCTTCACATCCGTCGGCCACTCTTCGTGATCGTCCGGCGGGGCACTCCCGCCCGGACACCCGACCCCCAGGGCCGGCCGGGCAGCGGGCCGCGGCCCGGCCGCCGAAACCACGCCGGATGGAAACGCCATGCACCGATCGATGCTCGCCGGCAGCCGCCGAGCCCCACACGGAGCGCTGCCGCCGCTGTCCGCCATCGCCCTCCTCGCCGTCCTCACCGCCTGCTCGCCGGAGCCCGCCGGCGGGCAGGCGGGCGAGCCGGAGGCGGCGGACGCCGGGGACACCGCGGAGGCGGCCGGCGCGGAGATCGCCACGGTCGTCGGCGCCGGCATCGACGTCTTCGCCGAGCCGGACGGCGGCGAGGTGGTCGAGACGCTGGAGAGCCCGAACGACTTCGGCGTCGACCGCGCCTTCCTCGTCGAGCGCAACGAAGGCGAGTGGCTGGAGGTGCTCCTGCCCGTCCGGCCCAACGGCAGCACCGGCTGGGTGCGCAGCGACGAGGTGGAGCTGTCCACCACCACCCTGGAGGTCCGGATCGACCTGGCGGAGTTCACCTACGCCGTCCACGACGGAGAGGAGGAGGTACGCAGCGGCGAGATCGGCACGGGGGAGAACGAGACGCCCACCCCGCCCGGCCGCTACTACTTCACCGAACTGCTCCGGCCCCCGGACCCCGATGGCGACTACGGCGTCTACGCCTTCGGGCTGAGCGGGTTCTCCGAGACGCTGGAGACGTTCGCCGGGGGACCGGGCCAGCTCGCGGTGCACGGCACCAACGACGAGGACGCGCTGGGCCGCGAGGTCAGCCACGGCTGCATCCGCGTCGCCAACGACGACATCACCTGGATGGCGGAGAACCTGCCGATCGGCACGCCGGTCGAGATCGCCGGCTGACGAACGGCTCCCGGCGGGCGGTGCCGCCCGCCGCAGCGGAGCGGCCACAGCCCTCCGCCGACCCGGCCGCGCCGGCGGCCGCAACGGCACGACGACACACCTTCATCACCGGCACCTACCACGTCCTACGGGACGCCGACCCTCCGAAAGGTCCACCATGCGACTGAAGTCCGCCCTGCTCATCACGGGCATCGCCGCCGCCGCTCTGTTCGGCGCGTCCCCCGTGCTCGCCGACGCCGCCGCTCCCTTGCCGCAAGGGCCGGCGGAGGACGTCGCGACGCCTCCGTTCCCGGAGCCCGACGACCCGTCCGAGGCGCCGGGCGACCCCCAGGCGCCGGGTGATGACGTCCCCCGTCCCGAGCCCACCGAGGACGCCGAAGCCCCGGCCCCGGCTCCCTCCGACGACCCGGCGGCGCCCCCGCAGGCCGTGCCCGCCGACCCGGTGGAGCGCGACCCCGACTACACCGGCTGAGCGGTCGTGCAGCCGTACAGCCGCGTAGCCGCCGGCCGCGAAGGCCGCGGTGCCCCCGGGTGATACGTGGGTGCCGCGGTCCGGCACCCGATGGCGGTCCGGGCCGTGGACGGCGGCCCGGCGGCGTCCGCCGGCGGCGTGCGGAATGTAATCCGGCCTTCCGGAACCGGGTCCGCCGACGGCACCCCCGCCCGCATCGCCCCGCCCGCGTCCAGCGGGCGGGGCGGCCGTGCTCCGCCGGCCGCGGAGGCCGGTCGTCGGCCGGCGGTGGCGGAACGCGCTCACGCGTCGGGGAACACGGCCGCCCGGAACAGCCGCCGCGCCGCCCGCAGGACGGGCTGGCCGCGGACCGGCGTGGCGTTGGCGAGGAGCGCGACGCCCGCGCCGGCGGTCGGGCTGAAGCCCGCGAACGCGGTGAATCCGCCGGTGGCGCCGGTGTGCCAGTACAGGGTGTGCCCGCGGGTGGTCCGCTGGTTCCAGGCCAGGCCGATCGCGGTGCCTTTCGCGCCCGCCTTTCCGCCCAGTGGGTGGTAGGACCGGCGGACGGCGGCGACCGCGTCGGGCAGGACCCCGCCGATGGCGCCGGGGTCGAGGTGGGCGCGCAGGTAGAGAAGCATGTCGGCGGGGGTGCAGCGCACGGCGCCCGCCCCCGCGAGGGCGTCGAAGTGCCACGCCCCCACCGGCCGCCCGCGCCGGTGGCCGGTCGCCTCATCGCGCCCGGAGCCGTCGTGCTCCGCCGGGCGGGAACCGGCCGCGGCGCCGCGTGGTGGTCCAGCGTCGCTGTCGCACATGCCCAAGGGCTCGAAGACGCGTTCGGCCACCAGCGCCGGATAGCCGGTGCCGGCGGAGTCGGCGAGGACCTGGCCGAGCAGGCCGGTGCCGAACGTCGAATACCGCGGCACGGGCGGATCGGACCTCGCCAGCCTGGCGCGCCCGGTGGCGCGGTAGAGGTCGTCGCGGCCGTAGCCGGCGTAGGGATCGGAGATCCAGCGGGCGGCGGCGCGCGGGAACAGGTTCCGGGGCAGCCGCGGGAGCCCGCTGGTGTGCGTGGCGAGGTCGGCCAGTGTGGCCGGCGGGCCGCTCCGGCGCGGTGCCGCGCCGGGCGGCAGGCGGGTGTCGAGCGGGTCCGCGAGCGCGACGTCGCCCTGCGCGGCCATGACCGCGAGCAGCAGCGCCGTGAACGTCTTGGACAGCGAGCCGACCTCGAACACGGTCCGTTCGCCGGCCGGCGGCCCGCCGTCGTCCCCTCCGCACCGGCCGATCGCCAGCACCGCTTCGTCGTCGCCGCGGATCAGGGCGGCGCCGACGGCGGGTGCGACCCCCTCGGTGACGAGGGGGCGCGCGTGCACGTCGATCAGGTCCGACAGGCGATCGGCCGCGGGCGGAGTGGTCACACGGCCTCCGCGGGCACGAGCACCGGCCGGAGCGCGCGCGACACGGTCATGGTGGCGGCGATGACCGCCACCAGGGTCGGGTGGTGGTGGTTGACGAAGGCGCGCTCGACGTCCTCGGACGGCCGGGTGACGCCGTTGGGCACCATGCCGTTGTCCAGCTGGGCCTCCGCCAGGTGCTCCCAGACCTTAGGGAAGAAGATCGGGGTGCGCAGGCAGACGCCCACCAGCAGGAACTCGGCGAGCAGGTCCCAGAACCGGGTCTCGTCGAAGACGTCGACCCACACCGGCAGCCACAGGTGCAGGTAGTCCTCCAGCTCCTGCGGCAGGCCCTCGGGGTCGGCACCCCAGTCGGTCAGGTGGAAGACCGTGTGGGTGACCCCGTAGGCGTTGTTGGCGTCGAGCATCCACGGTTCGGGCGTGCCGCCCAGCCAGGTCTGGCGGGTGATGTCCGCGACGTCCTCGTGCACCGGCAGCCCCGCCCGCCGGGCGGCGGCGACGACCGCCAGCCGCCGGTTGGGGACGTGCTCGGGCACCTGCCAGGAGCGGAGTCCGCTCAAGTGGTGCAGCAGGAGCTCCAGCCGCGGGTGGTGGTAGTCGGCGTCGACGAAGGGCGAGTAGATCTCCAGCGGGTGGGTAGCCGCCGGGGTGTGCTGCTGGAGCCGGTACAGCAGGTCGCCCTCGCGGAACTCCCGCCAGGTGAAATCGAACATGGTGTCGGCGATTTCCGAGGTGCGCGGCCCCGATACCCGTTCGCGCCGGATGAGGCCCAGCGCGAGGGACAGCTCGCTCAGTGACTTGAGCGCGTTGCCGTCGATCTCGTGGTCGGGAGTGTCGCGGTCGAGCGCGAACAGGGAGCGCACACTGCCCAGCCAGTCGAGCGCGGCATCGCTGACCTTGTGGGCCAGCCGGATCGTGCGCGTGTCCATCAGGACTCCCTCTGCATCATGTGGCGCGCGATGGCGAGTTCCAGGCGCGTCCGCGGTTCGTCCATGGCGAGCAGGTCGAGCTGGTCGACCGCCGGCGCGAGCAGAGGCTCGGGCAGCTGTGCGGCGTCCATGGCCAGCCACCGGGCGAGCCGGGCGGCGGTGAGGTGGTCGCGGCGCAGCATCGACCGGCTCAGGCCGCGGACGAGGTCCGTGCGCCGGTTCAGCGCGGTATCGCGCGCGGCGCCGTCGAGGCCGGGCAGGGCCAGCGAGGACAACCGTGCGAGGGTGAGCGCCCACGGCTGCCACGGCTCGGCCGGGCCGAGCGCGGGCAGGCCCGTGACGGGGTCGCCGTCGATGGCGGCGAGGCCGTCCCAGGAAGACGTGTCGACGCCGAAGCGGGCCAGCACGCGGCTGAGCGCCCAGTCGCGCGCCGACCACACGGGGTCGGCGCCCGCGGCGGGCGCCGGCGCGGGGAACACCCGCACCGACGCCTGCACTACGGCGACATCATCGTCGTCGGGAACCCGGCCGGACAGCAGAAAAGGGGCCAGGACGTCCGCGCCGGTGACCCGGACCGCCCCCTGGCCGCTGCCATTGTCGTCGATTTCGGCGACACGTCGCGCCAGCGGAAGCGCGCAGCCGGTTTCTCCCACGGCTCGGGCCAGATCGGCCGCCAGAATTTCGGTGGCCGTTTCGACCCTGGTCGGTGGCGATGAGGTCAGCATTGATGAACTTTCTAGAAGGTCCGTGCAATTGCGAGGCTCTGGACCACGCCACCGTGGGCGTCCTCGATGGGCTCGCCGCCATCGGGGTCGGTGGAGAGCAGCGCGAGAAGGGCGAGGAGGAGCTTGGCCTCACCCCGGGGCGCCGCGTGCGACGGCATTTGCAGCAATTCGTCGCCCGCCACGAGACGGTCGATCGTCATGCGGTCGGTTTCGGTCGCGAGCGCAGTGGCTGACATGGCCATACGGATCACCCCTTGTGATCGGGAATGTGTACTTCCAGGGACAACCATGCGCCAGGCCGGCGAGGTGAGACAAGCCTCCACGGACCCATATATCAAGTTTTGGGTTTCACTTAACGCGAATGCGGAGTGACCGCGATATCCCTTATGTTCGCGCGTTGCCGCGTGGGGCTGGGTTTCCGCAGGCCGCGAGGGGGTGTGTGGAGTGTCCAAGTATACGCAAAAATCCCCTTAAAACATCTTGAATGTACGTCTCGATTCCCCTCCTGCGTCTCTTCTTTTTTCGGCCTGAATACAAGTGTGTATGCCCGTCAGAGTGATTGCCGACACGGAATTCCTTCCCCGGGCGGCCCTCCGGGAATCGGCGCCGTGCCATTGCGGCGGGGCCCGCCCGCTGGCATCGTGGGGCGGTCCGCAACGGTGCCGGCCCGTCCCGCTCGCCCGGCAGCGCCGGGCGGGACGGGCCGCTGCTACGCGTGGGAGGTCCCCGCCATGACCCGACGCAGCCACCCCGACGACCTCGGCCACCCGGTACGCCTTCCGGCGCGCGTCGAACGCGTGGTCTCGCTCGTCCCCTCGCTCACCGAGGCGCTGGCCGCCACGGATCCCGCCCTCGTCGCCGGCTGCACCCGGTGGTGCACCCACCCGCCGGGCTTGCGCGCCGAACGTGTCCGCGGCACCAAGAACCCGCACGTGCGGCGCATCATCGAGATGGCGCCGGACCTCGTCGTCGCCAACCAGGAGGAGAACCGGGAGCGGCACGTCCGGGAGCTGCGCGCGGCGGGGATCCCCGTCTGGGTCACCGTGGTGCGCGACCTGGCGGAGGCGTTCGCGTCGATGCGCAGGCTGATCACCGTCGCCTGCGCCCGCCCCGAACCCGCGTGGCTCGCCGAGGCGGAGGCCGCCTGGCGCGAGCCCGCCCCGTTGCGCGGCGTGCGCGTGGCCGTGCCGATCTGGCGCGACCCGTGGCTGGCGGTCGGCCGCGACACCTTCGCGGGCGACCTCCTCGCCCGGCTCGGCGCGGTCAACGTCTACGCCGATGCCGCCGACCGCTACCCGGCGGCCGACCCGCGGGACATCGCGGCCCGCGCCCCCGACGCCGTCCTGCTGCCGGACGAGCCCTACGCGTTCTCCGCGTCCGACGGTCCAGAGGCGTTCCCCCGGACGCGCACGGTCCTCATCGAGGGCCGCGACCTCACCTGGTACGGTCCATCGCTCGCGGCGGCCCGGGAGCGCCTGGCCGCCGCGTTGCCGGGGTGACCCCGTTCCGCCCGGCGCCGTGGTGCCCCCTCTGGGCCCGATGTGCGCGGGTTGACGTGATCGCGGTCACGTTCTTTAATGTCTTTCGTTGATCGGACCGCATATTCCGCTTTACGGAATGCGGGCTGAGCTCGGGTGCGCAGCCCGCTGACGACGCGCGCCGTCCGGCCGCGCCGCGGTCCGGTGGCCGCGACGAAGGGAACCGCGTGGTGCCCCCAGACCAGCTCGCCGCCTACCGCCCCCAAATCGACCCCGTCGCCGACTCCCTCGCCTGGTCGGCCCTGGTGGCCTCCCTCCCCCTGCTCGTCCTGTTCCTACTGCTCGGGGTCCTGCGGCTGCGTGCTCAATGGGCCGGACTCGGGGCCCTGGCGTGCGCGGTCCTGGTCGCGGTCCTCGCCTACGGGATGCCCGTCCCGCAGGCCGCGCTCGCCGCCACAGAGGGGGCGGCCTTCGGGCTCTTCCCCATCATGTGGATCGTGGTCAACGCGATCTGGGTCTACAACATGACCGTCGCCACCGGCCACTTCACGATCCTGCGCAGGTCGGTCAGCTCCATCTCGCCCGACCTGCGCATCCAGGCCATGATCATCGCCTTCTGCTTCGGCGGCCTGCTCGAAGCGCTCGCCGGTTTCGGCACGCCGGTGGCCATCACCGCGGTCATGCTCATCGGCCTCGGCTTCCGGCCGATGAAGGCGGCGGTGGTGACCCTCGTCGCCAACACCGCGCCGGTCGCCTTCGGGGCGCTGGCCACCCCGATCATCACGCTGTCCAACATCGCCGCGCTGCCCCTCCAGGAGCTGAGCGCGGTGGTGGGCCGGCAGACCCCGATCCTGGCGTGCTTCGTGCCGCTGGTGCTCGTCTACATCGTCGACGGCCGGCGGGGCCTGAAACAGACCTGGCTGCCCGCCGTCGTTGTCGGCGTCGCCTTCGCCGTGGGGCAGTTCGCCGCGGCCAACTACATGTCGGTGCAGCTCACCGACATCGTGGCCGCGTTCGCCGGGACCGGCGCCGCGGTCCTCCTGCTGCGCTGGTGGCGCCCTGCCATGGTGCTCACCGGGGAGCGCGCCGCGCAGGAGGCGCCCGAGGAGGAGCCCGTGCCCGCCGCCGGCGCGTCCGGCCGCGCACCGGCCGCCGGAGCCCCGGCGGCCGCCGGCTCCGGTGCCCCGTCCGGTGCGGGCGCCTCAGGGGATCCCGCCGACGAGGGCCCGCTGCGCCGCGGCGACGTCCTCCTCGCCTACGCGCCCTACGCGGTGATCATCGCCGTGTTCTCGATCGCGCAGTTCGGACCGCTGCGGGACCTGCTGTCCGCCACGACCGTCGTCTTCCCGTGGCCCGGGCTCGACGTCCTGTCACTGAGCGGCGAGCCCGCGACGGCCGCGACGTTCCGGTTCGACTGGCTGGCGTCCGGAGGGACGCTGCTCCTCCTGTCGGGCCTGGTCAGCGCGGCGATCCTGCGGCTCCGCCCGGCGGCGGCACTGCGCGCCTACGCCGACACCCTCCGCCAGCTCTCGGCCCCGATCGTGACCGTGGCGGCGGTCCTGGCGCTCGCCTACGTCATGAACCTCTCCGGCCAGACGATCACGATCGGGCACTGGATCGCGGGGGCGGGAACGCTGTTCGCCTTCTTCTCGCCGATCCTCGGCTGGATCGGCGTCGCGGTGACGGGCTCCGACACCTCGGCCAACGCCCTGTTCGGGACCCTTCAGGTGGCGGCGGCGGAGAACATCGGCCTCGACCCCGTTCTGATGGCCGCCGCCAACTCCTCCGGCGGCGTCCTCGGCAAGATGATCTCGCCGCAGAACCTGGCGATCGCCGCGGCGGCCACCGGCCTGGCCGGCCGTGAAGGAGACCTCTTCCGCAAGGTCTTCGGGTGGGGCCTGATCATGCTCTTGGGCATGTGCCTGCTCGTGTACCTGCAGTCGACCGACGTCCTGGGCTGGATGCTGCCCTGACACCGCCCGGCTCGGGCCCGCGCAGCGGGCGCGGCGGCCGGGGCCGTCCCCGGCCGCCGGGAGGCGCGTCCTCCCAGCGGGCGGGGACGCCGCGCGTTCCCTCAGGGCGGGGTCGGCTTGATCGGCTTGACGGGGCTGACGCCCTTCGCGGGCTTCTCCTTGAGGAGCGGACGCCCCGCGGTCTCCGGCGACAGCAGCACCGGGCCCAGCGAGATCACGGCGGCCGCCATCAGGTAGTAGGCCGGCCACATCTCGTTGCCGGTGCCGGTCACCAGCGCCTGGATGATGAAGGGCGCGGTGCCGCCGAACAGCGCCGTCGAGATGTTGTAGCCGATCGAGAACGCGCCATAGCGCACCGGTGTCGGGAAGAGCGCCGGGAGGGCCGAGGGGATGGTTCCCAGGAGCTGCACCTGGCACAGGGCGAGGAGGGCCAGGCCCGCGATGGTGAACGCCCACGTGCCCTGCTGGATCAGCAGGAACGCGGGCACCGCGAGCACGATGTAGGAGAGGCACGCCGATGCCAGCAGCGGCTTCCGCCCGATGCGGTCGGACAGCGCACCCACCGGCAGGACGATCCCCATCATGGCGAGCATCACCACGACCATCGACATCAGCGCCACGGTCCGCGGTAGCGAGAGCACCTCGGCGAGGTAGGTCTCCATGTAGGTGAGCAGCACGTAGTTGCCGACGTTGAGCACGATCACGATGCCGACGAGCATGAGCAGCATCCGCCAGTGGTGCCGGACCAGCGAGCGCAGGGGCGAATGGACGATCTTCCGCTCGTCGCTGATCTCGCGGAACGCCGGGGTGTCCTCCAGCCTCTTCCGCAGGTACAGACCGATGGCACCGAGAGGGCCGGCGATCAGGAAGGGGATCCGCCAGCCCCACGCGTTCATGGCGTCCTCACCGAGGGTGAGCGTCAGCACGGTGGGGATGCTCGCGCCGAGCGCGAACCCGGCCAGGGTGCCGAACTCCAGCCAGCTGCCGAGGAAACCGCGTCGGCGGTCGGGGGAGTACTCGGCGATGAAGGTCGCGGCGCCGCCGTACTCACCGCCGGTGGCGAACCCCTGGGTCATGCGGGCGATCAGGAAGAGGATCGGCGCCGCGACGCCGATCTGCGCGTAGGTCGGCAGGCAGCCGATGACGAACGTGGCCCCGGCCATCAGGAAGATCGTGACGGCGAGGACACGCTGCCGGCCGATCCGGTCGCCGAGGGGGCCGAAGAACAGGCTGCCGAGGGGGCGCAGCAGGAAGGAGACGGCGAAGACCCCGAACGCCGAAAGGGTCTGGATCGCGGGGTCTCCGGCGGGGAAGAACGCCGCCCCCACCATGGTGGCGACATAGGCGTAGACCCCGAAATCGAACCACTCCGTACAGTTACCGATGGCGGCCGCGGCGATCGCCCGTCTGACCGCCGATCGATTGGGTTCGGGATCTTGCCGGTCAACAGCGGCCATGGGCACCCCTTCCGCTATCGGGTCGATCACTTCCACATCCCATAAGCGGGGTGGAACTACCCGAAAGCAGACATGTGTAATCGGATCCACAGCCAGCAATTATGACTCTGGGTAGTTAGATCCTCATAACAGGTGATAACCGATCTACCACGGGTTATGCGTAAATCCTTGGCCTGTGAGCCTGGTGGGGCCGCCGCCGCGGGGCCCCACTGGCGGCCGCCGGTCCCATGGCGACCGGCGCGGGCGCGCTCACCGGCGCCGGTAGATGCTGACCACGGCCCCGCTGTCGAAGGCCCGGTGCTCGGCCGCCTCGAAGGTGTGCGGCCCGAACCCGCCCGCGATCATCGGGATGCCCGAGCCGATCGCCACCGGGTAGCGCTTCATGGCGATCTCGTCGATCTCGGGGAGCAGCCGGCCCGCGAGGGTGCCGCCGCCGACCAGCCAGATGTCGCCGCCCTCCTCGGCCTTGAGCCGCCGCACCAGGCCGAGCGGGTCGTCGGCGACCAGCTCCACCCCGGGATCGGCGATCGGTGGGAGGGTCGACGACACGACGTATTGGCGCAGGTGCGCGTAGGGGCTGCCGACCCCGATGTCCAGAGCGGGCTGGTAGGTGCCGCGTCCCATCACCGCGGTGTCGAAGCGCTGCCTGGGCGGGTCGATGCCCAGGCGGGCGCGGACGTGTGTGGGGATGGTGTCGGCGAAGCGGGCGTCGGCGAAGTCCCTGAGGCCGTCGCCGGGGGTGTCGTCGCCGGGGGTGTCGTCGCCGGGGAAGAAGTCGAAGGACCCCTCCGGGCCGGCGATGAAGCCGTCGAGGGTGGTCGCGATGTAGTAGACGAGTTCTCGCACCGGTGTTCCTCCTGGCGGCGCCGCCTTCCGGCGCGCATAGTACTCTGTGTGAAGTGATTTGAACGTAGTACTTCATATGTAGTGATGTCAATCGGATGATCAGGAGACCGGCATGCGGCAGAACCCGGAACGGCGAGCGGCGCTCCTCGACGCGGCCATCGAAGTCCTCGCGCGCGAAGGCGCGCGCGGCCTGACCTTCCGCGCCGTCGACGTCGAGGCGGCCGTCCCCAAGGGCACGGCATCGAACTACTTCGCCAACCGCGACGAGCTGTTCACCCAGGTCGGCGGGCGCTTCTACGAGCGGCTCGCCGCGGACCCCGGGGCCGCCCCGCCCGGCCCCGAAGGGCCCCGCGACCGGCGCCGGATGGCCGCTGTCATGCGCGCCATGGTCGACCGGATCACCGAGTTCCGCTCGGGCTACCTCGCGCTGCTCGAACTCCGCCTGGAGGCCGTCCGCCGCCCCGAACTGCGCGCCGTCCTCACCCGCGCGATCCGCGCGGACATCGACGCCAACGTCGACTCCCACCTGGCGTCCGGGTTCCCGGGCGACGCCACGACGGTGGTCTCCCTCCACCTCGCCCTGAACTGGCTGATCACCGAGCGGCTCACCCTGCCCGGTGTCTTCTCCCAGGAGCAGGCCGACGCGATCGTGGACGAGCTCGTCGACCGCCTCGTCCCGCCGGCCGCCGCCGACGGCACGGGCCCCGCCCCCGGCGCCGTCCCGCCCGCCTAACCCGAATGCGCCGCCCGCGGGGTCTTCGCGCACTCCGCCGGGGCGACTCCGCGCGGCTGCGCGAATTCCCCGCCGGATCCGTCTCCCGAATGAACGGATGCCCCTCGCCGCGTTACCGGACGGCGGCAGGCGGCGGGATTCTCCGGTGCGTTGGACGGTGCAATGCGGAGAACACGGGTAGGGCCTTACCTGAACGGCGCCGCCGACACGCATCGACGCGCATCAGTGAGATGAAACACCGCCGCCGGGCCGTGTGTGCACCGTGCCATCACCAAAGTGTTATGGATTAATGTGCATCTGCATGGCATTCTCGTGAGGAGAAGGAGGTCCGCATTATGGCGCAAAAAGTTCAGGTGCTACTCGTCGACGATGTCGACGGTGGCGAGGCCGAGGAAACCGTGTCGTTCTCGGTCGATGGAATCAACTATGAGATCGACTTGAGCGGGGTGCACGCCAAGCAGTTGCGCGAGGCGGTCGCGCCTTTCCTTCAGGCCGCGCGCAAGGCCCCGTCGAGGCCGGGGCGCGGGACCCGGGGCCCGAAGCAGCGCACCGCCCCCAACCGCGAGCGCAGCGCCGAGATCCGCGCGTGGGCGAAGGAACACGGTAAGGACGTCAGCGAGCGCGGGCGTATCCCGCAGGCGATCGTCGACGAGTTCTACGCCCGCAAGGGCTGACGGCCCGCTGGATCCGGCCGAGAGAGGCAGCGGCCTTCGGGCCACTGCCTCCTCGTATTCTTTTCGGCGCGGTGACCGATAGTGCCGCTAATGCGGCGGATACCCGGCCGCGGCCCCTGCGCCCGCGCCACCCCTATGCCGTATGCGGCCCCCAATCGCGAACCGCGGTCCCGGTCCCGCTCCCGTTTTCCCGGAAAACGCGGACATTGCCGCATGGCGCCCGGGGCGGCAATCCCCCGGTGCCCCGGGGCATTACCGGGGGCCTCCGCCCGCGCCTCGCCGAGGCCGCGGACACGCGCGGCGCTGCTGTGGAAAACGGGTCGCACCGTGGAGCGCCGCGTGCCGGAGATGTACGTTTGGGGAAACGCACACGCGTGCGGGCGATACGGCCCGTGTGGCGCGGGCTCCGGGCTCAGCGGCGGCCATGGATCCGGGGCTCACCGGGCGACGCTCCGTTACCCCCTGAGTGAAAGTGGACGTCAATGGCTGAAGGCGCAACGCGGGCAAGGGACGACGACCGGCCGGAGCCGTCCGCGGCCGACACCGCAGGCGCGGCCGACCTGACCGCGACCTTCGAACGGGCCATGAGCGCCGACCCCGCCCCGCGGCAGGTGGAGCCGCTGGACGAACCCGGCGAACCCGAGCCGCTGCCCGACCTCGTGCCGCCCCACGCGGCCGGGGCCCTCCCGCAGCCCGGGCCCGCGCCGGGCGGTCCGGTCGGGCCGGGCGGCGGCCATCCGCACCCGCAGCCCCCGCTGCCCCTGGGGGCCGACGCCTTGGTGCGGTCGAAGCGCAAGCCGCCCTCGGGCGGGTGGCGGCGGGCGGTGCACGCCGCCACGTTCGGACTGGTGCACCCGGGGGAGTCTCCCGCGGAGCTGCGCCGCCGCGACCTCGTGGCCACGGTGAAGATGCCGCTGGCCGGCGGGCACCACCGGGTGGCGGTGCTCAGCCTCAAGGGCGGGGTCGGCAAGACCACCACCACCGTCGCGCTGGGCGCCACCCTGGCGTCGCTGCGGGGCGACCGCGTACTGGCGGTCGACGCCAACCCCGACCGCGGCACGCTCTCCGACAAGGTCCACCAGGAGACCGCGGCCACCATCCGCGACCTCCTCAACGAGAAGGACCTCATCCGGCGCTACGCCGACATCCGCGGCTTCACCTCCCAGGCCGCGTCGCGGCTGGAGGTGCTGGCCTCCGACCGCGACCCCGCGGTGTCCGAGGCGTTCAGCGAGACCGACTACCGCGAGGTCGCGCGGCTGCTGGAGCACTTCTACTCCATCACCCTCACCGACTGCGGTACCGGCATGCTGCACTCGGCCATGAACGGCGTGCTCGGCCTGGCCGACCAGATCGTGCTGGTGTCCACCCCCTCGGTCGACGGCGCCCGCAGCGCCTCGGCCACCCTGGACTGGCTGGAGGCCCACGACTTCGGGCACCTCGCGCGGCGCGCGGTGGTGGTGCTGTCTATGGTCCAGACCAAGGGCAAGAGCGCGGTCAACGTCGAGCGCCTGGAGCAGCACTTCGCGGGCCGCTGCCGCGCCGTGGTGCGGGTCCCGTGGGACCCGCACCTGGAAGAGGGCGCCGAGGTCGAACTCGACCAACTGGCCCCCGCGACCCGCCAGGCCTACCTGGAACTCGCCGCCACGGTCGCCGGCGCCTTCGCCGACCCCCGCCGGCCGGCCCCGCGGCCGTCGGAGCAGGGGGAGGCGCACGCCTGATCCGTCCGCCGCTCGCGGGCCGGGGCGGGGGAGCGACCACGCGTCCCCGGCCGGCTCCGGCCCCCGGCCGCCGGAGACCGCGTCCTGCGGCTCCGGGCGGCCCTGGCGGTCAGAGGCCGCGCAGTTCGTCGCGGATCGCCGCGACGCCGATGCGGACCTCGTCGAAGGAGGTGCTCAACGGGCTCAGGCCCAGGCGCAGGCCCTCCGGGGGGCGGAAGTCGGGGATGACCCCGCGCGCCCACAGGCGCTGCGTCATGTCCCGGAACGCCGGGTGGTCGATCGTGACATGGCCGCCGCGGCGCTCGGCCTCCGCCGGCGAGCCGAGCACCACCCCGTGCCTCAGCAGCCACGCGTCGGCCAGCTCGACGGCGAACCCGGTGAGCGCCACCGACTTCGCCCGGATCGCCGCCATCCCCACCTGCTCGATGAGCGCGACGGTGTCCTGCACCGCGGCCATCCCCAGCACCGTGGGCGTACCGCTGATCAGCCGGCGGACGCCCCGCGCGGGCGTGAACCCCTGGGCCATCGCGAACGCGTCGTCGCCGCCCATCCACCCCCAGATGGGCTGGCGGAAGGCGCCCAGGTGCCGGGCGCCCACGTACCCGAACGCCGGCGAGCCGGGGCCGCCGTTGAGGTACTTGTAGGTGCATCCGGCCGCGAGGTCGACGCCCCACCCGTCGAGGTCGACCGGCACCGCCCCGGCCGAGTGGCAGAGGTCGAGCAGCAGCAGCGCGTCCGCCTCGTGCACCGCCGCCGCGATCGCGGGCGCGTCGAGCAGGTGCCCGGACCGGTAGGCCACATGGCTCAGCACCACGACCGCTGTGCGCTCCGACACCGCCGCGCGCACGTCGTCCGCAGTGACGCCGCCGCGGGGGGCGGCCTCGATCCAGCGCAGGGTCAGTCCCAGTTCGGCGGCGACGCCCTCGACCACATAGCGGTCCGTCGGGAAGTTGTCGCGGTCGATGACGATCTCGGTCCGCCCGGGGCGCAGCGCGGCCGCGCCGCGCACGAGCTTGTACAGCAGCACGGTCGTGGAGTCGCCGATGACCGTCTGGCCGGGCGCCGCGCCCAGCGCGGCGGCGCCCAGCCGGTCGCCGATGGTGAGCGGGAGGTCGAACCACCCCTCGTCCCAGGAGCGGATGAGGCGCGATCCCCAGGCGTCGCGGACGAGTCCGCCGATGCGCTCGGCGCTCGCCTTGAGGGGGCGCCCGAGGGAGTTGCCGTCGAGGTAGGCGACCACGCCGGGGTCGTCCGCCCCGATGAACAGGTCGCGGTGGGCGCGCAGGGGATCGGCGCGGTCCAGCTCGGCGGCGCGGGCGGCGAACTCTGCGTCGGACGTCATGATGCCGGTGCCCCTTCCTCCGGGGTGCGCGCCGGGACCGTGTGGGCCGTCATGTGCCGATCACCGTGCGGACCTCCAGGAGCTCGGGGAAGAACGTCAGGTCGAGGGCGCGGCGCAGGAACCCGACCCCGCTGGAGCCGCCGGTCCCCGTCTTCGCACCGATCGTACGGGCGACGGTGCGCATGTGCCGGAACCGCCAGAACCGGAAGTTCTCCTCCAGGTCGACGAGCTCCTCGAACGCCTCGTAGGCGGCCCAGTTCTCCGCGGAGTTGCGGTAGACGTGGGCGATGAGGCCGATGAGCTCCGGGTTGGCCGCGTAGGCCCGGGTGACGTCGCGCTCCAGCGCCGAAGCCGGCACGTCGTAGCCGCGGCGCGCCAGGCAGCGCCAGAACGCGTCGTACAGGCTCGGCTCGCCGAGCAGCGTCCCCAGGAGGTCCCGCGCCGCGGGGTCGGCGTCGAAGACCCGCAGCATGTCCGCGTTCTTGTTGCCGAGCAGGAACTCCACCGCCCGGTACTGGTAGGACTGGAACCCCGAGGAGTTGCCGAGGAACCCGCGGAACTCCGCGTACTCGGCGGGGGTCAGCGTCGCCAGAACGGACCACTGCTCGGTCAGGGTCTTCTGGATGTGCTTGACGCGCGCGAGGCACTTGAGCGCCTTGCCCATGTCGTCGTCGGCGAAGGCGGCGCGGGCGGCGAGGGTCTCGTGCAGGACCAGCTTGAGCCAGAGCTCCGTGGTCTGGTGCTGGACGATGAACAGCATCTCGTCGTGGTGCTCCGGGCTGCTGACGGGCTTCTGGCACTCCAGTAGCGCGTCCAGCTCCAGGTAGGAGCCGTAGCTCTGGCGCGAGCGGAAGTCGGTGACGATCTCCTTCTCCAGCGGCCGGCTGTTCGCCTCCACGTCCATGGGCGTCTCCTCTCCTGCGGTCGTGTCCGTTGGCGGGGGGTGGTCGGGTGAGCGAACGCCACCGCACGGCGCCCAGCAGCGCGGCGATGCTCACGAACGAGACGGCGAACAGGTAGTAGCCCGGCGAGACCTGCTGCCCGGTCGAGGCGACGAGTGCGGCGGCGATCGTCGGGGTGAATCCGCCGAAGAGCGCCACCGTCGTGTTGTGGCTGAACGACAGGCCGGTGGCCCGCGAGGCCGATGGTGTCGTAGCCGGGCATGAAGGCGATCATGGCCGGGCCGGCCACCATCAGCCGGACCGTCAGGACCAGCCCGTTCTTGCGCCCCTTGCGGTCGGCGTAGGAGCCCAGCACCAGCCCGCCGAGCGGGCGGATGAGGTAGGAGACGCCGAAGACGCCGAAGGCCTGCACCAGTTCCACGCCGGGGTCGTCGGCGGGGAAGAAGGCGTGCCCGATGTAGATGGCGAACAGCGCGTAGATCGCGATGTCGAACCATTCCAGGGTGTTGCCGATGGTGGCCGCAACGATGAGCCGTGCGCGCATCGCCTTCGGGGCACCGGGGGCCGGGCCGCCGGGCGGCGGCGCGGAATCGGTGTGCGGGGTGGCCGGCATGGGGTTCTCCGGTCTGGCGGTCCGTACGCGTCGGCGACGGGGCGGTGGGCACCCGGGTGGCGCGGCCCGGGTCGGGCGGCCGCTCTCGGAGCGGGCCGCGGCGGCGGGCGTCAGCGCAACGGGTGCGGGTGGGTGTCGGGGGAGCCCAGGTCGTGGAAGAGGCCGGCGGCGATCTCCAGGCCCTGCCGGGCGACCCCCGCGTGCAGGTGCTCATCGGGGGCGTGCTGGAGGCAGCCGGGGTAGGAGTGCGGCAGCCAGACGGTGGGCAGGCCGAGGACGCCGGTGAAGACGTGGTTGGGCAGCGAGCCCCCGATGTTGGGGAGCACGGCGATCCCGTCGCCGACGGTGCGTTTCAGGGAGGTGGTCGCCCAGCCGACCCACGGGTGGTCCGGGTCGGTGCGGCTCGCCGGGAAGGACTGGGTGATCCGCGCGTCGACCATGGGGTACCCGGCGGCGTCGAGGTGGGCGCGCAGGGCGCCGGCGAGCCCGCCGAGGTCCGTGCCGACGACGAACCGCAGCTGCACGACCGCGCGGGCGCGGCCCGGGATCGCGTTGACCGGGTTGTCGGCGTCGCCGGCGTCCAGCGCGAGGACCTCCAGCGTGTTCCAGCCGAATACGCGCTCGGCCGCGCTGAGGGTGGTGTCGCCCCAGCCGGCGTCGGGTACGGGATCGCCCGCCGACCCGGCGACGCGCACGTCCGCGAGGGCGGCGCGGACGGGGCCGGGCAGCTCCGCGGGCAGCAGAGCGGGGCAGGTGATGGCGCCGTGACCGTCGACGAGGGTGCCGATGGCGCCGGCCAGGGTGGTGGCGGGGTTGCGCAGCAGCCCGCCCCAGTTGCCCGAGTGGTAGGCGGAGGGGCGGAGGTCTGCCTCCAGTTCGATGGTGGCGCCGCCGCGTGCGCCGAGGAACAGCGTGGGCGTCGACGCGTCGAGCCGCGGGCCGTCGGACGCGATGAGCACGTCGGCGCGCAGCTCCTCGCGGTGCGCGCGGGCGAACTCCGCGAGCCCGGGGGAGCCGGTCTCCTCGCCCGTCTCGATCAGGACCTTCAGGTTGAAGCCGAGCCGTCCGCGTTCGGCGAGGACGATGCGCAGCGCGGCGAGGTTCACGAGGTGCTGGCCCTTGTTGTCGGCCGCGCCCCGCCCGTACCAGCGGTCGCCGTCGGCCGTCAGCTTCCAGGGACCGCGCCCCTCGCTCCACCGGCCCTCGTGGCCGTCGACGACGTCGGCGTGGCCGTAGAGCAGGACGGTCGGCAGATCCGCCCCCTCGGTCCGGGTGGCGAGGAGGAACGGGCCGCCCCCGGCGACCGGGTTCGGGGTGATCGCGACCGAGCAGCCGAGCTCGTCGAGCACGGGGGCGAGCGCGTCGGTCAGATATGCCGTGAGCGCAACGCTCCGCTCCGGCCGTTGACTCTCGGTCGGGTGAGCGACTAGCTCCGACAGCTCCGCGAAGAACCGGCCCGAATCGAAGAATTCCCTGGCCTTGGCGATGACGCTGCTGCGATCCATGGGGGCTGCTCTCGGTTGCGGCTACATTTGCCGCATGAGACTAACCCCGTGGGCCTCTCGGGTACCAATGCCGATTTTCGTCGATGGCGTTGCCGAAAAGGCATGTCGACCTCGTGT
Organism: Nocardiopsis mangrovi; assembly: GCF_042653925.1. Classification (NCBI taxonomy): domain Bacteria; kingdom Bacillati; phylum Actinomycetota; class Actinomycetes; order Streptosporangiales; family Nocardiopsidaceae; genus Nocardiopsis; species Nocardiopsis mangrovi. The sequence continues at coordinate 96,737 of NZ_JBHSFQ010000017.1, read as the reverse complement.
GTCGTTTGGCGGGTATCGGCCATGCGGGGCCGGGCCCGCATCGGTGCCGTCATCCGGGGGGTGCCGATCGGGCCGGGGACGGCCCGAGCCCGCGCCGTCATCCGGGGGCCGTCGGGCATGCGGGGTCGGGCCGGCGTCCGTGCCGACGTCCGGGGGCCGTCGGCCATGCGGCGGCCGGGTCGCCTCCGGGCCGTCGCGCGAGGGACGCCGATCGGGCCGGGCCGGGCCCGCACCCGCGGCGCCGCAGAAGAGGTGTCGTCCATGCCGCTGACGCCTCCGGCCCTGACCTACTTCCGGGAGGTCGCCCGCACCGGGTCGATCACCGAGGCCGCCGCCGCCCACCTCATCGCCCCCTCCGCCATCAGCCGGCAGATCGCGAAGCTGGAGGCCGAGATCGGCGTCGCCCTGTTCGAGCGGCACACCCGCGGCATGACGCTCACCGAGGCGGGCCACCGGCTGCTCGTGCACGTCCGGCGCAACGAGATGGAGACGTCGGTGCTGCTCGCCGAGATGCGCGGCATCGACACCGCGGAACCGCGCACCATCACCGTTGCGTGCACCGAGGGGTTCGCCTACCGCGTGGTCCCGCACGCGATGGCCAAGCTGCGCGGGACGCACAGCACGATCGGCTTCCGGCTGGACGTGGTGGGCCGCGAGGAGGCGACGCGCCGCGTGGCCGAGGGGTCGGCCGACATCGGCGCCACCTACGCGATCGGCGACCAGTCGACGGTCCGGGTCGAGTATTCGGCGGTCATGCCGGTGTACGCGGTGGTGCCGCCCGGGCACCCGCTGGCGGAGCGTCCGCACGTCGGCCTCGCCGAACTCTGCGGGTACCCGCTCGCGCTCTCCGCCGAGGGGGCGAGCCAGCGCGAGCTGTTCGACGCCGCCACGCGGATCGAGCGGCTCGACTTCCACACCGTCCTCGAATGCGACCGCGCCGCGGCGGTCTACGAGTTCGCCAGGTCCGGCGGCGGGGTCGCGATCACCAGCGAGCTCGGTGCCCGCAACCGGCCGATCGAGGGCGTCGTGCACGTCCGGCTGGACCACCCCATCTTCGAGCAGCGCCGCGCCCAGATCCAGACCATGATCGGCCGCCGCCACGATCCGCGGATCCCCGATTTCGTCAACGCCCTCATCGCCGAGCTGCCCCCGGCCCACAGCCCGTCCACCGCGTCCACCCCGCGCCTTCAAAGACAGGAGCCCCGGCCGTGAACCCCACCCCTGAGTGCGGCCGCGGGCCGCTCATCGTCATCGCACCGGGCGCGCTCACGCACGAGCAGACCGCGCGTGAGATCACCGAACGCGCCCTGCGCGCCAGGGGCCTGGCCGGTGAGCCGGTCTTCCCCGCCTCCGCCGACGAGATGCACCGCCTCATCCGGTCGGCCGGGGCCGCCACGGGATCGGGTGCGCACACGGAGGCGGCCCCGGCCGCGACCGCGGAGACTGGCGCGAACACGACCGCGGGGGCGAAGCCGGGAACGGACGCGGGAACGCGCGCGGAGGTGGAAGCGGCAACGGGCGCGGCAGTGGAACAGGACGCGAACGCGGTGGCCATGGTGGCCATCGTGGTTCCCGGACCGGAAGGCGCGCCCCCGCACTGGGGAGCCGGTGTGATCCGGGTCGACTTCGGCCCGTGCCCGCCCGATCCGTCCCCCGAGGTCGTGGCGCACATTCGCGGGCGCGGGCTCGACGGCCTGCGCTTCGCCGTCGAGAGCTGGTACCACCGCCGCTTCCACCCCGCTGCGACGCACGCCTACGGCGACCACCCGGAGCAACGCGCGGAGCTGCGCATGCCGGAGGGCGACGGACCGTTCCCCGTCGCGGTGCTCGTCCACGGCGGGTACTGGCGTTCGCGGTGGGCGGCCGACCTCATGGACGCCGCGGCGACCGACCTCACGGCCCGGGGCCATGCGACGTGGAACATCGAGTACCGCCGACCCGACGAGCACGGGTGGGCCGCCACGACGGCCGACGTCGCCACGGCGCTGTCCGCCGTCGCGACGATCCCGGAGGTACGCCGGCTCGACCTGGAGCGCGTGGTCGTCCTCGGCCATTCGGCAGGCGCCCAACTGGCCCTCCGCGCGGCAGCGGACGCGGCGACCGACCCGCGCGCAGGCGCCGCACCGGCCCCCGGCCCCGCCCTCACGGCCGCGCCGCACCCCGGATCCCCGGCTGTGGCGCCGACCCCTACACCGGCACCGGCACGGGCTCGGGCGGCGGCACGGGTGCGTCCGGCGCTCGCCGTCGCTCTCGCCGGCGTCCTCGATCTGCCACTGGGCGACCGGCGGTGGCTCAGCGAGGGCGCGGTGTCGAGCGCACTCGGCGGCCGTCACGACGCCCTCCCGGACGTCTACGCCGCCGCCTCACCCACCCACCGGCTGCCGCTCGGCGTCCCGCAGCTGGTGGTCTGCTGCACGGGCGACGACCCCGACCTCTTGGAGATGAGCCGGGCCCACGCCGCACGCGCATCGGCCACGGCCGACCACGTGACCGTCATCGAAGGCCCCGGAGACCACTTCGACGTGATCGACCCGGCCACCCCCGTCTGGCGACGGATCTGCGCCTCCATCACCCTGCCCCCGGCGCCGGCTCGGTGACGGTTCCGGGCGGCCGAGCCGCTCGGGCGGCGTCACCACCGCGCCGTGACGGCCGCGTTCCTCTTTCCGATCAGGAACCAGCACAGGGCGCCGAGGAACGGCGCGCAGATGATGAACAGCGCCCACACCAGCTTCATACCGAACTCGAGTTCGGAGGTCAGGCTGCTGATGAACGCGGCGATGATGAAGATGAAGTACGCGACGACGAACAGGCCGGCCGTGATCAGTGCGGCCCCGCCCAGGAACATGCCGGGGTCGTCGAGCAGGGATTCGAAGGCGATCATGGTGTGGAGTTCCCTCCGTTCGGGTTCAGCGTCGCTTTCAACGCTAGGGAATCGCCCCTGCTCGGCGCGTCGGCCCGCGGAACCACTTCCCACTACGACGGAAGTCGGTGGTCCGGCCCTGAACGCATCCGATCGTCGGCGCGTGCGCAGGCGGAGGAGCGGTGGGGCCGACCGCGGCACCCGGCACCGGCACCGGGGTCGGGCCGTGCCGACGCCGGCGCCGGCGGCCGGGCGGCCGAACCACGTTGCCCGCGAAGCGAACGGCGATTTCCGCGGCCGGCCCGAGCGGCGGGCCGGCCGCCCCCGGGAGCCCGCCTCCCGTGGGCCGGTCCCCGCGGTCGTCGCGGGTCAGGTCACCAGGCCCCGGCGGTAGGCGTAGACGACCGCCTGGACGCGGTCGCGGAGGCCCAGCTTGGTCAGGATGCGCGACACGAAGGTCTTGACGGTCTCCTGGCTGATCACGAGGGAGGCGGCGATCTCGCTGTTGGACCGGCCGTCCGCGATGAGGCGCAGGACCTCGAGTTCCCGGGGGGTCAGCGGGCTCTCGTGCGGGGCGTCCTCGGTGGGCCGGATCCGGGCGGCGTACTTGCCGACGAGCTGACGCGTGACCTCGGGGTCCAGCAGCGCCGCGCCCGTGGACACCGTCCGGATGCCGTGCAGCAGCTGGGCCGGCGGCGCGTCCTTCAGCAGGAACCCGCTCGCCCCCGCGCGCAGCGCCTCGTAGACGTACTCGTCCAGGTTGAACGTCGTCACCACGAGCACCTTGACCGGCTGCTCCACCCCGGCACCGGCCAGCAGGCGGGTGGCCTCAAGGCCGTCGAGCACCGGCATGCGGATGTCCATCACCACGACGTCCGGGTGCAGCCGGCCGGCGAGGTCGACCGCGGTCCGCCCGTCACCGCACTCGCCCGCGACCTCCAGGTCGGGCTGGGCATCGATGATCGTCACCAGCCCGGTGCGGATCAGCACCTGGTCGTCGCAGACCAGGACCCGGATCGGCGCGGTCATGAGGGGTTCCCCGCGGGTATGCGCGCCCGCACGGTGAAGCCGCCGCCCCCCTCCCGGCCGGCGCTGAAGTCGCCGCCCAGGATGTCGACCCGTTCGCGGAGGCCGGCGAGCCCCCGCCCGCTCCCGCCGGGGGACGCCGTCTTCGATCCGGAGCCGTCGGTGCGGACCTCCACGGTGATCTCCTGTTCGCTGTGGTGCACCCGGACCGCGGTGCGGCTGCCGTTGGCGTACTTGAGGGCGTTGGTCAGGGCCTCCTGCACGACCCGGTAGGCCACGAGTTCCGCGCTGCCGCCGGACTGCGCCGCCGTGCCCTCTTCGGCGAACTCCACCGGCTGCCCGGCCTGGCGCGTCTGCTCCACGAGGGTGCTGACCTCGCCGCGCGACGGTGTCCTCGCCTCGGTGCCGTGGTCGGGGTTGAGCAGGTCCAGCAGGTGGCGCAGGTCGGTGATGGCCCGCCGCCCGGTGTCGGTGACCGCGGTCAGGGTCTGGTCGAGGCGATCGGGCGAAGCGGTGAGATAGCGTGCCGCCTCCGTCTGAACGACCATCGCGGTCACGTGGTGGGTCACGACGTCGTGGAGTTCGCGGGCGATGCGGGTGCGTTCGGCGGCCCGGGTCTCGGCGGCGACGCGGCGGCGGTGCTCGGCCTCCGCGAGCCGGGTGGAGCGCAGCCACGACCCGATCCCCCACACGAAGGCCAGCGCCAGGTAGAAGATCACGAACTCGGCCGGCGGGTAACCGGGTTCGAGCAGCCAGATCACGACCGCCAGCGGCACGAAGGCCACGGAGAACACCACCGCGGTGGTACGCCGGTACCGTTCCAGGTGGGCCGCCGTGCTCAGCAGCGCGATGGGCAGCGTGGTGCCCGCGAACAGGTGGTAGCCGCGCAGCTGGTCGAGGGAGAAGCCCAGGAACACCACGGTGAGGCAGACGATCGGCCACCGCCGGCGCAGGGCGAGCGGGAGGCATTGCATGGCGGCCGCGACGACGGCCAGCGAGTCGAGCGGCCGCGTCGGCAGCGCGCCGAGCTGGGTTCCGGTCCCGTAGGGCTCCATCAGGAGTGACGCGGCGAGGATCACCAACCCCAGCGGGAGATCCCTGAGCGTGACGTCGATCCTGTGCCACAGCTCGGTGATTCGCCGGAAATCGTCCACCGGGGAAGTGTAGTGGTCGCGGAATCGCGGTCCGCGCGCCGATGGCGGCGGCCGCCAGGCGGTCCGGCGGAGCAGGGCCGCCCGGCGCCGCCCCGGGGTCACCCCGCGTAGGCCCGCCTGCCGGCCGCCCCCGGGACGGGCGGAACGGCGCGGTCGCGGAGGCGAGGGCGACCGGAGATGCGACCACGGCACGCAGAAGGGGCCCCGCGCGATGCACGGAACCCCTTCTGACCTGCGGAGGATCGGGGATTTGAACCCCGGATCGAGTTGCCCCGAAACCGCATTAGCAGTGCGGCGCCATAGACCGGACTAGGCGAATCCTCCTGGCTGGGATAAGAGTACCCAGCCCGGGGGTGCGCGTGCAAAACGGAGGCGGGTCGGGGGAGTCAGGAGGTGGTGCGTTCGATGGTGAGGTCGGCGTCGAGGCGGAGTTTGGCGACCGCTCGGGAGAGGGTGCTCTTCACCGTGCCGATCGTGACGCCCATGCGGTCGGCGATCTGGGCCTCGGTCATGTCCTCGTAGTAGCGCAGCAGGACGGTGGCGCGCTGGCGTTCGGGGAGCCGGTCGACGGCGCGGTGGACGACGTCGGCGAGGTCGCTCTTCCAGGTGGGGTCGTCCACGCGCTGCTCGGGGATGTCGTCGGTGGGGTGGACGGTGAGCCGCTGCCGGCGCCACTCGGAGATCTGGGTGTTGACCATCGCGCGCCGCACGTAGCCGTCACGCGCCTTGGGGTTGGCGATGCGGTCCCAGGCGAAGAACGTCTTGATCAGTGCGGCTTGGAGGAGGTCTTCGGCGTCGGAGCGGTTGCCCGTGATGCCCTGGGCCATGCGCAGCAGCGCCGGGCCGCGTGCGGCGACGTAGGTCGAGAACTCCTCGTGCCTGGGGCCTCCGATTGTGTCCGCCACATGATCACCGACCCGGATGCGTCCGCGCGGCGGCGCGGACTGCGGAACGTGCCCTCGATCACAGCCGTATCTGGGTTCTCACTGTTGCACGCGGGGTGTAATCGTGAGGGCTGCCCCGGGCCACGGTCCGACAAACCCGGCGATCGGCAGTAATCCGAACATCAGTGGCCACAGGCGATTTCGGGTGATCTTCGGTGTGGGCGTGGTATTTCGCTCCTGTCCGCTCCCGGGTGTTTCGTCCGTTCTTTTCGGTCGGCATTTTTCCCAGGGCCGCTCCGCCCGCATCCCGCGGGCGGCCGTGGGGGACGGGCCCGGCGTAGCGCGGGCCGACAAGATTCCCGGCCGCGCGGCGTGTGGCGAGCGAGCGGGCGCCGGCGGCGTGAGAATGGATGGGGACACAGGGGCGGAGGTTGTGTGATGTCGGCAGATGTGGGGGACCGCTGGAGGTTCACCGCGGCCCTGCTCGGCGACGCCGCCGCCCCCGAACCCGATGACGCCTGGGCGCGCACCGCGCGCGGCGCGGTCGTCGACGCCACCCCCGGCCTTCTGTGCGTGGCCACGCCGCACGGCGAGGAGCGGTTCCTGATCGACGCCTCCACCACGTTCTGGTGCGGACGCGAGGCGGGCGTCGCCGACCTGCGCGCGGGCGACGACGTCATCGTCCGGCTGCGCCCCGGCGGGCGCTGGGTCGCCGAACGCGTCTGGGCCCGGATCGCCCGGGTCACCGGCGTGATCGCCGCACGTTCCGGCGACACGACGCTCGACATCGACCCCGGTCACGGCCGCCCGCACCGCGGCGTCGAGATCCCCTACCGGGCCTCCGGCCGCATCGGCGTGCGCCACCCCGTGCTGGAACCCGGCTACCTGTTCGACGCCGTGGGCGTGTGGGACGACGGCGCGCTGCGGGCGCTCGTCCCCGCGACCACCCAGCCGCCCTTCCCCGTGTGGGACGCGCCCCCGCGCCCCCGCGGCCGGCGCCGCGGCGCCCACACGCCGTCCGGCGCGGCCCTCCCCGACCCTGTGGGGCCCGTCGACCCCGCAGATCCGGCCACCGCGGCGTCGCCCGATCCTTCCCCGCCCGCCGGTCCGCCGGCCGAACCCGGGCGGTCGGGTCCCGTTGCGGGCATGCGCGCCGTCCGGCTGGAACGGGCCGGGGACCCCCGGCCCGACCGCCGCCCCTGGTGGCGGCGGCTGCAACCGCTCCCCCCGGCAGCGGCGGTCTCCACCCGCCGCATATCCGGGCCGGTCGGCTGGTACGACCCCGTCGACGGGGCGGCCACCCACGAGGACCCCCGTGCGCGGCTCTCCGGCGCCGCCTACCCCGCTCTGGAGCCGGGCGCCTGTGGCGAGCCCCGCTGCGACGACACCGACCCCTGCCTCGCCCTCCCCCTGATGTCGCGCGGGACCTCCTTCGCCCTGCGCAACGACTGCACCGGGGAATCGGGTGCGCTGGCCGTGGTGGACTGCGCCGCGGCCACCGGTCACTTCTGCGACCGCTGCGCCGCCTGCGAAACCGGCGGGAACGGTGAGAGCGGACGGATCGCGATGCTGACCCTGTCCAGCTTCATCGCTCTGGGAGGGCATCCCGAGACGGGATGCTTCAACGCGACGATGACCGTGGGGTGACCGGTGACCGACCTGCTCCGAGAGATCCAACTGCCCGTCCTTGTGGCGGCGCTCCTGCTGGGGGCGGTCGCCAAGCTCGCGGACCGATCGTCCCGCGGCCAGGGACCGGCGTCTCTGCTCCCCCTCGGCCTGCGCCGCCCCGTCACCGCCGCCAATGGTGTGCTGGAGGTGCTGCTGGGGGTGGCGCTGCTGGTGGTCGCCGGGCCGCTGGGCGACATCGCCCGCGCGGCCGCCGCCGCGCTGTTCGCGGTCGGCCTGGTGGTCGTCGTGGCCGCCGCCCGGCGCCACCCGGAGCTGGGCTGCGGCTGCTTCGGCGGGTTGAGCACGACGCCCGTGGGGTGGCGCACCATCACCCGGACCGTGTTGTTCGGTGCCGCCGCGGCGGTCACTCTGGGGCTCGGGGTCTCGGGCATCGACGTGCTGGCCGCGTTCACCCCGGCGCACGGCGGGCTGCTGGCCGCCGAGGTGCTGGCCTTCGCGCTGCTGTCGCCGGAGCTGACCGGCCCGGCGTGGGGGGCGGTGCGCGGGCGGCCGTGCGAGCTGCGCGAGGTCCCGCTCGCCCGCTCGCTCTCCCGGCTGCGGGCGAGCGACGTGTGGCAGGCCAACGCGTGGATGCTCGGCTCCAATGAGCCCGACGACGCGTGGCGGCAGGGGTGCTGGCGGATGCTCCGGTTCACCGGGCGCCGCGACGGGCGCCCGGTGGACATGGTGTTCGGGGTGCCCGTCCAGGGGCGCAGGCCGGCGATCCGCGCGGTGATAAGCGACGCCGTCACGGGGTCCACGCTGGCGGTCCTGGGCGAGGTCGCCGGGGGGCCGGCCCTTCCGTCGTCCCGTGACCCGGTGCCGCCGCGCCCGACCCGCACGGTCATCCCGGTGGTCCCCGCCGCGGGGCCGTCGGGTCCGGCGCCGGCGCCCGAGCCGGAACCCGTCGAAGAGCCGGTCGGGGAGTCGGTCGGGGAGCCCGTCCGGATCGACGTCCCGCAGCAGGAGCGGGTGCAACTCCCCGAGGAGGAGAGCGTCCAGGGCTGACAGGGATGATGTTCCGGGGGACCGGGCCGGTCCGCGCACAGAGGCGCCGGCCGGGCCGGCCGGAAACGGGTGCGCCGAGCCCGGTCGGTCGCGCGGGCCGTCAGTGGACCGCCGAATGCCGTGGTCCGGGATCGAGGACGGTGGCCTTGGCGCGTCTCCCGTGGGGGATCGCCTACGAGTGGCGCCTCAGGCGCAGGTAGCGGCCGAAGTGGGGGACGGTGAACGCGATGGTGTCGCGTGTCGCGCTGTGCACGAGCCCCTTGCGGATCAGGGAGTCGAGAGCGGGGCAGGGGGCCGCGAGCGGTCGGCCCAGCGCGGTGGCGACCTCGGCGGCGCGCACCGGGCGGTCGCCCATGGCCGCCATGGCCCGCATGTAGGAGCGCTCGGCCGGGGTGGCGCGCTCATAGCGGCCGCCGAAGAAGCCCGCCGCCAGCTCGTCGTCGGCGTCGGGCACCGCCGCCGCGACGTCACCGGCCGAGATGGGGCTGCGCAGCGCGACGTCCCAGGTGGCCCTGGCGTAGGTCTGGACGAAGAACGGGTACCCGCCGGAGACCTCGTAGAGCGAGTCGAGCGCGCCGGGCTCGAAGGCGACGCCTTCGAGCCGCGCCGGGACGACCAGGGCGTCGATGGCGGCCGCCCGGCCCAGCGGGCCGACGCGCGCATAGCGGAACAGCCGCTCGGCGTAGCTCCGGGAGTCGGCGAGCAGCGCGGGCAGGTGCGGCAGCCCGGCGCCCACGACGATCAGCGGCCCGCCGGTCTGCGCGAGTTCGTGGCACGCGGTGCACAGCGCCGCGAGGTCGTCGGCGGAGAGGTCGTGCATCTCGTCGATGAACAGCGCGATGCCCGTGCCGAGGTCGGCGGCGATGGCGGCGGACTCGGCGAACAGATCCGTGAGGTCGCTCCCGGGGCCGACGGAGCCGGCCCGGCCGCGGACGGGGGCGGGGGGCTCCGGGCCGGCTCCGGTCGGTCGGCCCCGGTCATCCGTGCCGGGGCGGTCTGCGGGGGCGCCCGCGAACGCCGCGAGCGCGCTCATGGCGCGGTCGACGCGTTCCGGCGCCCGGTGGCGCTGGGCGAGGTCGCGCAGGGCGCCGCCCAAGGCGGCCGCGAGCTGCGGGCGGATGGGCCGGCCGGGCCGGGCCTCGACCTTGCCGGTGCCCCACCGGCGCCGGGCGGCCATGGTCCGGAAGGCGCTGAGCAGCGCGGTCTTGCCCACGCCGCGCATGCCCGTGAGGACCACGCCGCGTTCGGGGCGTCCGCGCGCCACGCGTTCGAGTACCACCCCGAACCGCTGGAGCTCGCGTTCGCGCCCGGCGAGTTCGGGCGGGCGCTGTCCCGCCCCCGGGGCGAAGGGGTTGCGTACGGGGTCGAGGCCCGCGGGTTCGCCGACGGGCTCCAGCGCGGCTTCGAGGGAGCGGTAGAACGCGGCCGTGGTCGGTGCGGCCCAGTCGACGCGCCGCAGGGCGTGGCGGTCGTCGGAGGAGGAGTGGGGGGCGCGCCCGGCCCCGCCGGGCCGGGTCGCCGTCCGACCAGGGACGTGCGCTGCCGTGGTCATGCCCCCCACCCCCTTCATCATCGAACGCATGTTCGATATGAAGATTTTAGTGGATCCCCCGATCCGGCGCCACCCGGCCGCTCCCCGACATGCGGCGCCGGTGCGGTCGCCGGCCCGCGGGTACCCGCCGTGGACGCCGGCCGGCGCAGGTGGCGGCGGCGTCCGCCACTCAGGCGCGAGGGTCCGCCCCCGCCGTACGCGTTCCGTGGGACGCCGTCGCGGAGCGCAAAGGGCGCGGAGGCGGCCTCTCGGCGTCCCGGGCGGGGGACCGGCCGGCCGGCGGCCTCCGGGAGCGCGGTCCTCCGCGGCCCCGGTCCCCGGGCGCCGGCCGCCGCGCAGGCCGCGTCGGCGCGGTCGCCCCGCGGTCCCGTGCGGCGGCCGGACGCCGCCCCTTCGCCCCGGCAGGGGTGCCGCGCGCGGGGAGCGCGCGGGGAGGGCACGGTGCGGTCCCCGCCGCCGCGCCCGTGTCCCGCGGGCGCGGCTCAGCGGTCGAGGATCTCCCGTTCCCGCTCCAGGGCGGCGTTGGTGAAGTCGGTGAGCAGGGTCTCGAAGTCGTTGTCCCCGCTCGCGCCGAGTACGGACGTCGTGCCCAGGACGTCGCCGTTGCGGTAGACCAGGGTGTAGAGCGAGATCGAGTCGCCGCCCACCTCGGTGTCCACGACGAAGGCGCGCGAGGCGTCGCCGACCTGCTCCAGGTCGATGCCGGTCACCCGGTACGACGAGGTCGTCCCGTCCTGCATCGTGGCGGTGTAGGAGTCGCACTCGGCCGGCGGTGCGGTGTCGACGGCCTCCTGGGCGGTCCCGGCGGGCGCGTCGATCAGCAGGTGCGAGATGGTGTCGCCGCCGCGGGCGAAGGTGGCCAGCGACGCCGCCGCCTCGCGCACCTCGGGCAGCCGCCCCCACTGGTTGATGGAGTCGAGGCAGCCGGGCTTGTCCAGCTCGGTGACCTCGCGCAGCTTGTCGGTCTGGCGCACGGTCGCCAGCTCGCCGTAGACGCCCTGCTCGCTGCGCTCGGGGACCACCTTCGCCTCGCCGAACTGGACGAGCTGGGCGGTGGACAGAGCGGAGGCCGCGTCGGCGCCGGAACCGGACTCCTGATCGGCGGTGTCCCCGCCCCCGCCCGCGGTGCCGCAGGCGGTGGCGGCGGCGAGCAGCCAGGCGCAGGCGAGTGCCGATGCCGCGGCCGGGCGCGGTCGCAGGGGATGCTCCATGGTGGTATTTCCTGTTCTGTGCGATATTGCCGCTGAGGTGACAGGCACGTTTCCGAAACCTCGTCGCCGAACGTAGCCTTGGGTTTGCACAGAGTATCGAGGAAGGACAATGGTGTCGGAGCGGAATTCGGCGTATCTCCGGGCGGTGCTCGGTTCCATCCCGCCCTACAAGCCGGGGCGCAGCGTCGCCGGGCCCGGCGGGCGGTCCGTCAAGCTCTCGTCCAACGAGAGCCCCTACGGCCCGCTGCCCTCGGTGCTCGACGCGGTCGCGGCGGCGGCCACCGAGCTCAACCGGTACCCCGACTCAGGCGCTGCCGAGCTGACCGCCGCGCTCGCCGACCGCTTCCGCGTCCCCGCCGACCACGTCGCGGTCGGCGCGGGGTCCGTGGGCATCCTCCAGCAGCTCCTGGAGGCCACCGCCGAGCCCGGCGCCGAGGTGGCCTACGCCTGGCGCTCCTTCGAGGCCTACCCGCTGCTCGCGGAGCTCTCCGGGGCCACGTCGGTCACGGCGCCGCTCGCCGATGAGACCCACGACCTCGACGCGCTCGCCGCCGCCATCACCGACCGCACGCGCCTGGTCTTCGTGTGCAATCCCAACAACCCCACCGGCACGGTCGTCCACGAGGCGGAGCTGACCGCGTTCCTGGACCGGGTGCCCGATCACGTCCTGGTGGTCCTCGACGAGGCGTACCGCGAATACGTCCGCGACCCCGCCGTGCCCGATGGCGTCGACCTCTACCGCGACCGCCCCAACGTCGCCGTGCTGCGGACGTTCTCCAAGGCATACGGGCTGGCCGCCCTGCGGGTCGGGTTCCTCATCGGCCACCCGCACGTGGCCACCGCGGTGCGCAAGACCATGGTCCCTTTCGCGGTCAACCACGTCGCCCAGGCGGCCGCCCTGGCGTCGCTGGACGCCGAGGCCGAGCTGCTGGAGCGCGTGGCAGCCACGGTCGCGGAGCGCGACCGGGTCCGCGACGCCCTGCTGGCCGACGGCTGGACCGTGCCGCCCACCGAGGCGAACTTCGTCTGGCTGCGGCTGGGCCCCGACACCCTCGACTTCGCCGGCTCCTGCGAGGCCGCCGGGGTGGCCGTGCGCCCGTTCGCGGGCGAGGGGCTGCGCGTGAGCATCGGCACCCCTGAGGACAACGACGCCTTCCTGGCCGTCGCCCGCGCCTACCCGGAGCGCAACGGCGGCTGACGCCGCCCCGGAACGCCGGAGGCGGGGAGAGGGCACCGCTCCTCCCCGCCGGTGGTCCGCGCGCGGCCGGCGGGGCGCTGGAAGGTACCTGCCGCCCTCGTCGCGGCGCCCCTGCGGGCACGCTCGACGGGGGTTCCGCCCGACTCGCGGGTCGCCTTCACGCCGATGGCTTCCCTCGTCGCCGGGCGGCTACTTTCCGGCCTTGTCCTTGTCGAGCTTCTCGATGATCAGCCGGTAGAGCTGCCGGGGGCGCCCCGGCTGGAGCGTGCGGTTGGGCGGCAGCGGCCAGGCCAGCCCCTCTTCGACGAGGGTGCGCAGCAGCCGGCGCGCCGTACGCGGGGTCACCCCGAGCATGCGCCCGGCGTTCTCCGCGTCGACCACCAGCGGCCCGTCCTCCTCGGCGATCTTCTCCGACAGCCGCATCAGGGTCTCGCGGCCCTTGGTGCGCAGCGGCTCGGGAGACTGGCGCTGGGGTGCCCGCTGCGCCGGAACCAGCGACCGGCCCTCGCGGTCGACCGCGAAGCTCTGACGCGTGGCCTGGGCGCGGCTCAGGGCGGCGCGTGCGTGGGTCTCGGCGTCCTGGGTGGTGCGGCCCATGCCGATCCCCACCTCGATCGCGATCCCGAGCTCCGCCTTGATCCGCTCGACGAACGGCGGCTGGCGGAACCCCTCGGTCGCCGTGACGAGCGACCCGCGCGTCGCGGTGATCATGAAGGTGTGGTCGTCGACCGGGTGCGCCGTGGCGTTGATGCGGTGGGCTTCCTGCAGCAGCAGCCGGTGCAGGGCCAGCCGCAGCTCATCGCGCCAGTAGCGGGGCGTGGAGCGCCGGGTGGAGTCGCGCAGGGTGGGGACGTCGACCACCACCACCCCGAGCTGGGCCTCCTCCAGGCGGTGGTGGGCGCCGAGCAGGCCCGCGGTCTGGAGCGCGCTGCGGACACCGGCGTTGGTCGGGCGCAGGCGCATCACCGGCACGCCGATGGCCTCCAGGCGCTCGGCCACCCCGCGAACGCAGGTGATGGCCATACGGGTCACCTTGCGCCGCCACAGGCCCTCGTGGAACGAGGTGAGCTGTGCCGTGCTCGTCAGCTCCTCGTGCACATGGATTCCGTCGACGGGAAGGTCGACCTCGGAATATGCCTCGACGACGTCGGTCCTGCTCAGGACGTCGAGACTGGCCCGCGTGGGGTCGAATCTCTCGTCGAGTGTGGCCCGCAGGAGGGCCTCGTGCAGGCTGGCCCCGCCGAGCGGGACGTAGGTCGCGGGCATCGTCAGGACCCCGGCCTTACGCGCGAACTCGTAGGGGACCGGGCTCGCGAAGAGATACGCGTCGATCGCGGACCCCAGGCGCAGCACCTTGTCGGTCGCCTCTTGCTCGTCTCGATAAGCGGCGGCGATGAGTCTGGCGTTGAGCGGCCCTGTGGAGCCGGGGCCCATGAGCATGACCCGTTCGACCACCTCGTGGGGCCCGATGACACCAATAGTCAAATCGCCAGTACGCTGCGCACTCACCTCGGGCTGCTCCCCGCTACCATTCCACGCTCTTCACTATGTGCGCCCACTGGTTCCCGAACCTGTTTTCTGTCACGGCATGATTGCCGAGATCGTACCCATTGTGCGGGGCCAATGAAGATCGTTTCACACAGAACGCCGAAAGCCCGGGTGAGAGGTCTCCCTCCCACCCCGGCCCCGACCGGGAAACCGGTGGTTAAGCGGTCACCTCACGATGGACATCGGCGCCCAAAGCCGCCAGACGCGATGCGAACTGGGAGTGACCGCGGTCGACCAGGTAGCCCGGTGCCACGATGGTCTCGCCTTCGGCCACCAGGCCCGCGAGCACCAGCGCGGCGCCGGTCCGCAGGTCGTGCGCCACCACGTCGGTGCCGCGCAGCGCGGTCTCGGCGGTGCCGTGCACGATCGCCCGGGTGCCGTCGACCTCGATCTTGGCGCCCATCTTGTTCAGCTCGTCGGCCAGGGCGAAGCGGCCGTCGTAGATGGCCTCGTGGAGGTAGCTCTCACCCGCGGCCAGGGTCGCCAGCGCCATCAGCGGCGACTGGAGGTCGGTGGCGAAGCCCGGGTAGGGCGAGGTGACGGCGTTGATCGGGCGCAGCGGGGAGTCGGGGTCGCGGCGTACGTGCAGGACGGCGCCCTGCTGGGCGAACTCCACGCCCATCTGCTCCAGTTTCCAGCGCGCGACGCCCAGGTGCTCCAGGTGCGCCCCGACGAGGCTGACCTCGCCGCCGGTGGCGGCGGCCATCATCGCGAACACGCCGGCGTCGATCCGGTCGCTCATGATGGTGTGCTCGACCGCCGTGAGCTCCTTGACGCCCTCGACCGTGATGAAGCCCGTGCCGCCGCCGGAGATCCTGGCGCCCATGCGGGTGAGGAACTCGATCACGTCGAGGACCTCGGGCTCCAGGGCCGCGTGCTCGATGACGGTGGTGCCCGGGGCCAGCACCGCGGCCATGATCAGGTTCTCGGTGCCGGTGTGCGACGGGGTGTCGAGGTAGAGGTGGCCGCCCTTGAGGTTGCCGGCCTTGACGCTGATGTGGTTGCGCTCTTCGTCCTCGGTCACCTCGGCGCCGAGGCGGGCGAACCCGCGGTAGTGGAAGTCGAGCTTGCGGCTGCCGAGGTTGCAGCCGCCGACACCCTCGATCCGCGCCTGGCCCATGCGGTGCATGAGGGCGGGCACGAACAGCACCGAACCGCGGAAGCGGGCGGCGATGTCGGCCGGCAGAACGGCGCGCGCGGGGTCGTTGATCTGGGAGGCGTCGATCACGACGGTGCGTTCGGTCTCGTGGAACTCGACCTTCGCGCCGATGTGCTCGGCCAGCTCCAGAGCGCGGTGGACGTCCTCGATGATCGGGACGTTCCGCAGCACCGTGCGTCCCTTGGCCGCGAGCAGGGCGGCGCCGATCATCGGCAGGACGGCGTTCTTCGCACCCTGGATGAACGCCGTCCCGTTGAGGGGACGGCCGCCACGGACGCGGTAACGAACCTCCTGGCCCATGCTCATGTGCTCCTTCGTGAGGCGGATGTAAGGGTCGTGCTCGACAAATCGGTCAGACCGGTCTGCATGTGTTCGGACGCGCACACCGCGTCCAGCGTTCCGCCGGACCGGGGATCGGCCCGATACCGCGTCCGCGGTCGGCGTCACCCTCTTGGCACTACACGTCGTGTGCCCGCTGATGCCATTGTCATGCGGCCGACGGGGGAGGCGATCACGCTCAGATGCCACGCTTGACCGACTGATGGGGGTTTGTGTGAACGTCCTTTGTGATTCAGCGAAGGCGGGACCGACCGGCAAAGGACGAATACAACTGTATGTCCTACAGGTTGCGCTCGGGCCCATCGTGGCGGGGATCACCGGGGACCTCCGGCCCCGGAGCCGGGCTGGTGCGGCACGGCGGGCGCTAGGCGGTGGTGAGGCGCGTGTAGACCTCGTCGTAGCGCGACCGGGTGCGCTCCACGACCGCCTCGGGCAGGGGCGGGGGAGGGGTGTCGGCCGCGCGGTCCCAGCCCGACTCCGGCGAGATGAGCCAGTCGCGGATGATCTGCTTGTCGAAGGAGGGCTGCGGCCGCCCCGGGTTCCACTCCTCGGCCGGCCAGAACCGCGAGGAGTCGGGGGTGAAGACCTCGTCGGCGAGGACGAGCCCGCCGTCGGCACCGCGGCCGAACTCGAACTTGGTGTCGGCGAGCAGGATCCCCCCGGCCTCGGCGAGGGCGCGGCCCCGCTCGTAGAGCTCCAGCGTGCGGTCGCGCAGCTCCGCGGCGAGCGCGTCGCCGTGCTCGGCCGCCACCGTCTCGTAGGAGATGTTCTCGTCGTGCTCGCCGACCCGCGCCTTGGCCGCGGGGGTGAAGATCGGCCGGTCGAGCCGGGAGCCGTCGACCAGCCCGGCGGGCAGCGGGATGCCGCACACGGCACCGGAGTCGCGGTACTCGGCCAGTCCCGATCCGGTGAGGAAGCCGCGCGCCACGCACTCGACCGGAACCATGTCCAGGTTGCGGCAGATGAGGGTGCGCCCGGCCCAGTCGGCGGGTGCGCCGGGCGGCGGGGTGTCGGAGACGACGTGCGCGGGCACCAGGTCGGCCAGGCGCTCGAACCACCACAGGGACAGCCGGGTGAGCAGCCTCCCCTTGCCGGGGATCTCGGTGGGCAGCACCCAGTCGAAGGCCGAGACCCGGTCGCTGGCCACCATCACGAGGTCGCCCGACGCCGTGGCGTAGAGGTCGCGGACCTTCCCGGTGTGCAGGTGGGTTAGGCCCGGGACGTCAGCGGGCACGGGCGTGTCGACGAAGCCGCTCATGGACTCTTCTTTCGCGAATCGGGCGGAGGCGGTGCGGACCGCCCCTCTCTGCGGGCCGCAGGGCGCTTCAGTACGGCCGGTAGGGGCCCGGGGGCGGTGGGCCCTGGGGCGGCCCGCCCGGCCCTCCATAGGGCGCCCGCTGCTGCCCGGGCGGGCCGTAGGGGTGCTGCGGCCCGGCGGGCGGATACCCGCCCTGCTGCGGCGCGGGCGGCGGGGGCGGCGGGGGAGCCGGACGGCCGTGGGGGGCGGGCGGCGGCCCGCCGATCTCGGCGCGCGCATCGGCGGGGAGCGGGAAGTGCGAGCGGACGTTGGTGTTGACGGTGCTCATGGCGAGCGCGCCGACGAACTGGTTGCCCAGCCAGCACACGACGTTGCCGGTGCCCAGGTCGACCAGGACCGGGCGCAGCGTGGTCCCCCACCCGACCTGGGTCTGCTGCCCGGCGAACGCCTGGGCCTCCGGGTCGGAGCCGCCGGCGACGACGGCGGCGATGGTGCTCGCGGCGCTCACCCAGCCGACCCCGCCGCCCGCCATGCGCTTGGCGTAGGCGTCGGCGTGCCGGCAGAAGTCGCGCACCATCGCGCCGTGGGCGAAGTCGGCCTGGATGACCACGATGTAGATGTTCATCGGCGTCAGGGCGACGTTCTCCGAGCGGACACCGACCAGCGCGGTGCCCGGCCCGACCTGCTGGTCCTCCAGAACCCGCGCCCGGGTGGAGTGGAGGCGCCTGCGCACCACGTCGGTGTACTGGTCGGTTCTCACGGAAGGACTCCCTTCGCCGGTGTCAGCCGAGCTTCTCCAGGCGGGTGAACACCCGGTCGAGCCGCTGCACGAACCGCTCCGGGCGGCAGACCTCGTCGAGCCGGGCCTCGTCCAGCCCGACCCCCCGCTCCGCGGCCTCGTCGCGCAGCGTCTCGCGGAACGGCGTGCCGGTCTCCCAGGTGCGCATGGCCGCGGTCTGCACGAGAGCATAGACGTCCTCGCGGGAGGCCCCGGTTTCGATGAGTTCCGACACCACGGTGGAGGAGTAGATGAGGCCGTGGGTGGAGTCGAGGTTGGCGCGCATCCGCTCGGTGTCGACCACCAGGCCGGTCACCAGCCGGGTGGTGAGGTCGAGCAGGTAGTCGGTCGCGATGGCGGCGTCGGGCAGCGAGATCCGCTCGGTGGAGGAGTGCGAGATGTCGCGCTCGTGCCACAGCGGGATGCCCTCCATCACCGGCACGATCTGCGCCCGCACGTTGCGCGCCATGCCGCAGATGCGCTCGGACATGATCGGGTTCTTCTTGTGGGGCATGGCGCTGGAGCCCTTCTGCCCCTTGCCGAACGGCTCCCACAGCTCGCGGACCTCGGTGCGCTGCCCGTGCCGCACCTCAAGGGCGATGGCCTCGCAGACGGTCGCGATGATCGCCAGGGACGACACCCACTCCGAGATGCCGTCGCGCAGCACCACCTGGGTGGAGACGTCGGCGGCCTTCAGCCCGAGCGCGTCGGCGACGTGCGCCTCGATCGCGGGGTCGATGTTGGAGTAGGTGCCCACGGGGCCCGAGATCGCCATCACGCCGACGGCCTCGCGCGCCCGGCGCAGCCGGTCGCGGGAGCGGGCCATGCCGAACGCGAAGTCGGCGACGCGGTGGCCCCACACGTCGGGCTCGCCGTGGATGCCGTGCGTGCGGCCCACCCGCAGCGTGTCGCGGTGGCGCAGCGCGTGGTCGCGCAGCTCGGCGACCAGCGTGTCGGTCTTGGCGAGCAGGATGTCGGTGGCCTCGACGAGCTGCGCCGCCAGAGCGGTGTCGAGCAGGTCGGAGGAGGTCATGCCGAGGTGGACCCAGGCGGCGGCCTCACGGGGCTCGGTGTTGTCGGCCCAGGCGGTCAGGAACGCGATGACGTCGTGCTGGGTCACCGCCTCGATCTCGGCCACCCGCTCCGGGGTGGGCGGCGGTGCCGTGCGCACCGGCTCCACGGCGTCGGCGGGGACGGTGCCCGCGTCCGCGTGGGCCTCCAGGACCAGGGTCTCGACCTGGCACCAGAGCTCGTATTTGTGGGCGTCGCTGAAGACGCGGCCCATGTCCGGGAGGGTGTAGCGCTCGATCACCCCCCCATTTTCGCAGGTGCCGGGGGTCCGTCCGCACCCGGAGGGGGCGGGAGGCCGAATCGGTGCGCGCTCGCGGCCGGCGGGGTCGGGCGCAGGGGGAATCGGCGCCCGTGCCGTTCGGAGGGGCGACCAGGCCCAAAGCCTTCGACCGGCCGATCGTCGTCAGCCGATCGCCGCGATCCGCCCCTCGACGCGTTCGCGTGTCCACACCGCCCGCGGGTCGTCGTATCCGGCCAGGAGCCGCAGCGCCTCGGCCCAATGGCGACGGGCTTCATCGGGGCGGTCGGGCACCAGCGCCTCAGCCAGCCCATCGAGAGTGACGGCTTCGTTCCAGGGGTCCCCGAGTTCCCGGTGGACGGCGGCGGCACGCCGGTGGAAATCGGCGGCCTCGTCGTGGCGGCCCATGCGCCGGTAGGTCTCGCCCGCTCCGTGCCAGGCGTGTGCTTCGCGGCTGCGGGAGCCCTGGCGGCGATGGAGCGTCGCGGAGCGCTGGTAGGAGGTCAGGGCGTCACCGAAGTGTCCGAGCGCCTGCTGAGCGTCGCCGAGGCCAAGGAGGAAGTAGCCCTCCTCCACGTGGTCGCGGAGTTCCAAAGCGATCTCGACCGCCTCGGCCGCCGAGCGCAACGCGTCGCCCTGTTCCCCAAGAGCAAGTTGCACCGCGCCGAGGATGTGTAGTGCGTTGGCCACGGATTGCGGGTCGTCCAGCCGCCGATGCGCGGCAAGGCTCTGGCGGACCTCCTCGTGGGCCTCGTTGAGTTTTCCCTGCCCATGATGGACTTCGGCGAGGTTGGACTGGGATATCGCGAGCCAATAGGACTCCTCGAGCTCACCGAAGACGGCGACGGCCTGCGCGAGGTGGGCTTCGGCATCGTCGAGCCGCCGCTGTCGCAGTTGGGTCAGGCCCAGAGCGTTATGTGAAATCGCTTCGCCCCGGCGGTCTCCCGACTCACGCCGGATCGCCAACGCCGCCGACTGACTTTCCAGGCTTTCGGTCAAACGGTGGAAGTGGGTGTGCGCGTACCCGAGGTTGTCCAGCAATGCTGCTTCCGCGGCCCGATCGCCGAGCCGACGAGCGGCCATGATGCCGATCTCTCCCATGACCGGCCAGTCGTTGACCATGGTGGACGGCACCTGGGCGTTCCACAGCACGGCGGGCAACTGCCACGCGTGACGATCGAACCCGCCTTGCTCAGCGGCACGGACGGCAGGGAGAAAGTTGACGTGTTCACGCTCGGACCAGTCGACCGCTTGGTCGTAGTCGGCGAACGTCAACGGTGTGACGCCTTCACCGGGTGGGTCGGGCCGCACCAGTTCCTCTGCGGGGCCGATGTGGCTCTGTGCGGCGTCGGCGGTATGCAGGTACCAATCGAGGAGGCGACGCAACGCCTCCTTCTGCTCCTCGACTGCCTCGTCATGCCGGGCTTGGCCGGCGGCGTAGGCGCGGAGAAGGTCGTGGAACTCGAACCGATCGGGAGCGGTCTGCTCCACCAGATGAGCCCCGGTCAGGACGTCGAGCAGGTGGCGCGCGCGGCGGACCGTGAGATCGGCGAGGGTCGCCGCCGCCGGGATGCCGAATTCGGGGCCCGGGTGGAGGCCGAGGAGCCTGAACAGGCGGGCCGCGTCCGGGGGCAGGGCCCGGTAGGACCAGGAGAAAACCGAGCGCACCGCACCGGCCTCCTCCTCGTCGCCTATGTCGAGGGCGTCCCAGAGGGCGGATTCATCGCGCAGATCGCCGATGAGCTCGTCCAGCCCCATCAGCGGGTGGGTGGCGGCGCGTTCGGCAGCGATGCGCAGGGCCAGCGGCAGGCGGGCGCACAGCCGGGCGAGTTCGGCGAGTTTGGCGTCGTCGTCGTCGGGGCGGAAACCCGCTGTCACCGCGCGCAGCAGGGCCACTGCCTCAGGCTCGGGCAGGGTCCCGAGGGTGATGCGGTGTGCGCTGTCGTGGACGGCCAGGCCGGACAACCGTCCTCGGCTGGTGACGACGACGAGGCAGCGGGAGTTGCCGGGCAGCAGCGGTCGCACCTGAGCGACCGAGCCGGCGTTGTCGAGCAGGACCAGCATGCGCCGGTCGGCGAGGAGGGAACGGAACAGCGCCGCGGCGTCGTCGGTGTCGGCCGGGACCCTTTCCGGGGCGACACCGAGGGCGGCTAGGAATCGGCGCAGGGCATCGTGCGCGGTGACCGGTTCGCCCGGGTCGTAGCCGCGCAGATTGATGTAGAGCTGGCCGTCGGGGAAACGGTCGTCCACCTCGTGGGCCCAGCGAAGGGCCAGGGACGTCTTTCCCGATCCGGCGGTGCCGGCGATGACGCATACGCTGATGACGCGGTGGTCGCCGTCGTCGCCGGTGAGAATGGCGTTGAGCTCACTCAGTTCCGCTGTGCGATTGACGAAGGTGCGGATGTCACCAGGGAGCTGCCGAGGCCGTGGCCCGTCGCCGGAGCGACCGGGGTCGCCGTGGAAGTGAACCCCTCCGCTGACACTGCCGGCCTGCACGATGTCACGTGCCGACCCGGACATATCCGAATGCGGTCCGCTGGGGCGATCGTCATCGGGGCCTTTCACCGGTGGCGATCGCCTTGTTCAGACCACCGCCGCTCGCGGGGGAGGCAGCTGGAACACATAATCGTCAGTGTAGGACACCGCCCCCTCCTTCAGTCGACCGCGGCCCGCGGGGGAGGCAAGTGGGACACATACCGATCGGTGTAGGAGATCACGTCCTCCCCGCCCTTGTAGAGCTTTTCGATGAACGCCTCCCAGCGCTGTACGATCTCGGGATCGGTGAACCGGACCGCCCCGTCGAGAAGTGCGGATTCGGAATAGACGACCTCATAGAGGGTCTGCCCGCCGAGGACGACCACCTCGGGAAGCAACCGTTCGTTCTCCAAAGGGCGGATCACGTCGTCCCGGATGACCCGGGTCGGGCGGCCGCACTCGGCCTGCAACCGGAGGCCGTGCAGCTCCCATTGAAGGTACGGCGTAAGCGGTTCCGTGACGACGCGCACACGGTAGAAAGGGTTGCCGCGGGATTTCTCCGCGTCTATGACCTCCGACAGCCCGTCGCGCATCTCTTCCATGAGGCGGAGGGATTCGTCCCAGTCGCCTCGGTCGAAGGCATCCCAGCTTTCGTTGTCGAGTTCGCGAAAGTGCTGAAGGCGCTCGAACTTCCAGGATGCGCGGCCCGTGACCGCGCTGTCGCGCCGATCGAAGTCGACGTCGTAGTCGTCGAGTGGGAGACGTTCACCGATCGAGTGATCGAGTTCGAGAGCGCGGGGATCATTCATCGGCGATATCGGGCTTCGCCGCGATGAGCATGTTTCCGGGGATGACGACCAGGCGCTCATCGGGCGCGAGTGCGACGCCGCCCGGGAGGCGGGATGCATATGCTGAGGTGAGATCGCGTCCGATCACGGCGACATCGCCGTTGGTCAGCTTCCAGATGTCGGGGCATCCCTTGGTCCCGAAGGAGTTTCCGCTCTCCTCGGCCGACTTGCCCAGCCGCTGGACGAATTCCGCCGACGGATCGGCTTCCCATGGGCGTGCCATGCGTGCCTCCACCTATATGCCGGACCGCATCTTTCTCGAAGCATAGAAGCATTTACCGTGCGTAGCAATGTCCCGCGTCGCGATATTGAATGCAGTTCCGAAATGAGGGTTTCGGATCGTCCAAAATAAAAGATCGATCGAAGTGATCTCCACACCGCATATCGCGGTTGCGGGGCACTTTATAACGCCGAAGGCGGCGGTGCCGGACATCGGCTCCGCCGCCCCCTTGCGGGCCGTACGGCCCGTACCGCGGGTCAGCCCGCGTCCGTCTGCTCCTTGGCGGCCTTCTCGGCGATGTCCGTGCGGTGGAACGAGCCCCGGAGTTCGATCCTGCCCGCCGCCTCGTAGGCGCGCTTGCGCGCCTGGGCCAGGGTGTCGCCCGTGCCGACGACGTTCAGCACGCGGCCGCCGCTGGAGACGATGTCGCGCGCCCCGCTCCACGCCGTGCCCGCTTGGAGGACGTAGGCGCCGTCGACCGCGCCCGCCCGGTCCAGCCCCGTGATGAGGTCGCCCTTGAGGGGATCGCCGGGGTAGTTCGCGGCGGCCACGACCACCGTGACGGCCGCCCCCGGGCGCCAGTCGAGGGAGTCGATGCCGCCGAGCCCCCCGGTGTCGGCGGCCTGGAGCAGCGACCCGATGGGCGTGGCCAGGCGGTCCAGGACCACCTGCGCCTCGGGGTCGCCGAAGCGCGCGTTGAACTCGACCACGCGCGGCCCTTTGGCGGTCAGGGCCAGACCGACGTACAGCAGCCCCTGGTAGTGCATGTCGCGCCGCGCCATCTCGGCGATCGTGGGCCGCACGACCGACGCCATGACGTCGTCGACCAGGCCGGGCGGCGCCCACGGCAGCGGGGTGTAGGCGCCCATGCCCCCGGTGTTGGGGCCCTCGTCGCCGTCGAAGGCGCGCTTGAAGTCCTGCGCCGGAAGCAGCGGCACCGCGTGCGAGCCGTCGCTGAGCACGAACAGCGACACCTCGGGTCCGTCGAGGTACTCCTCGATCACCACCCGCCCGCACTCGCGCGCGTGCAGCTCCGCCGCCGCGCGGTCGGTCGTGACGACGACACCCTTGCCCGCCGCCAGGCCGTCGTTCTTCACGACATAGGGCGGGCCGAACAGGTCCAGGGCCTCGCCGACCTGCGCGGGCGACCGGCACACCCGGGCGCGCGCGGTGGGCACCCCGGCGGCCTCCATGACCTCCTTGGCGAACGCCTTGGAGCCCTCCAGGCGCGCGGCGTCGCGGTCGGGCCCGAACACCGGGATGCCGCGCTCGCGCAGCGCGTCGGCGACGCCGGCGACCAGCGGCGCCTCGGGCCCGATGACCACCAGCTCGGCGCGGATGCGCGCCGTGAGCTCGGTGACGGCGAGGCCGTCGAGCACGTTGATGACGTGGTTGTCGGCGAGCTCCGACGTGCCCGGGTTCCCGGGAGCACAGTGGAGGTCGGTCACCCCGGGGTCGAGGGACAGGGCGCGGACAAGGGCGTGCTCGCGGCCACCGCCGCCGAGGACAAGGGCTTTCACTTCGGGGACCCTTTGTGTGTTGTGGGGAGGTCGGGAGAGGAGGCCGGGAGGCCGGTCACACCAGCGAGCGGAGTTCCAGGGTCTGGTCGCGCCCCGGGCCGACGCCGATGGCGGAAATGGGCGCCCCGGCCATCTCCTCCAGGGTACGCACGTAGGTCTGTGCGTTCTTGGGGAGTTCGTCGAAGGACCGCGCGTGCGAGATGTCCTCGTTCCAGCCGTCGAGGTACTCGTAGACCGGCACCGCGTGGTGGAAGTCGGTCTGGGTCATGGGGATCTCGTCGTGGCGCGTGCCGCCGGCGTCGTAGCCCACGCAGACGGGGATGCGGTCGAGCCCCGAGAGGACGTCGAGCTTGGTCAGGAAGAAGTCGGTGATCCCGTTGACCCGGGTGGCGTAGCGGGCGATGGGGGCGTCGAACCAGCCGCAGCGGCGGTTGCGCCCGGTGGTCACGCCGTACTCGCCGCCCTGGCGGCGCAGCCACTCGCCCTGCTCGTCGTGCAGCTCCGTGGGGAAGGGGCCCGACCCCACGCGCGTGGTGTAGGCCTTGAGGATCCCGACGACCTTGGTGATGCGGGTGGGCCCGATGCCCGCTCCCGCGCACGCCCCGCCGGACGTGGGCGAGGAGGAGGTGACGAACGGGTAGGTGCCGTGGTCGATGTCCAGGAGGGTGCCCTGCGAGCCCTCCAGGTAGACGGTCTTGCCGTCGTCGAGGGCCTTGTTCAGGATCAGCGAGGTGTCGGCGACGAAGGGGCGCAGCTGCTCGGCGTAGCCCAGGTACTCCTCGTAGATCTGCTCCAGCTCCAGTCCGCGCCGGTTGTAGACCTTGGTGAGGATCTGGTTCTTGTCGTGCAGCGCCAGCTCGATCTTCTGGCGCAGGATCTTGGGGTCGAACATGTCCTGCACGCGGACGCCCGCCCGGGAGATCTTGTCGGCGTAGGTGGGGCCGATGCCGCGCCCGGTGGTGCCGATGCGGCCCTTGCCGAGGAAGCGCTCGCTGACCTTGTCGAGTGCCCGGTGGTAGGGCATGATCAGGTGCGCGTTGGCCGAGATCAGCAGGTTCCCGGTGTCGACGCCGCGCTCGTTCAGGCCGCGCAGCTCCTCGAACAGCACCCCCGGGTCGATGACCACGCCGTTGGCGATGACCGGCACGACGTCCGGCGAGAGGATGCCGGAGGGCAGCAGGTGCAGCGCGTACTTCTGGTCGCCGATGACCACGGTGTGGCCGGCGTTGTTGCCGCCCTGGTACCGCACCACGTAGTCCACGCGGTTGCCGACAAGGTCGGTGGCCTTGCCCTTGCCCTCGTCGCCCCACTGGGCCCCAACGAGCGTGATCGCCGGCATCCGCGTCTACCTCTTCATCCGTGCTCGGTACCGTGGCCGTCCCGCGCGGTTCGCCCCGCACATGGAACAAGCCCCTGGCGCAAGACAGCGACAGGGGCCCTTGCGTATTGAGCGTACACGACGGCCACTTGCGGGTTAAGGGAGGAATGCCCGGTGGGCGGCGCGGTCCCGGAGCGTCCGGCCGGGGCCGCCGGACGGACGCTCCGGGAGGCTCGGGGCCGCCCTCAGCCCTGGAGCTGGTCGGCGGCGGTGGCGCTGCTGTCGCGCAGGAACGTCGAGCAGCGCTCGGCCTCGTCGGTCTCGCCGATCGCGCCGGCGGCCGTGGCCAGCATGTGCAGCGCGCGCAGGAACCCCCTGTTGGGCTCGTGCTCCCAGGGGACGGGGCCGTGGCCCTTCCAGCCGGCGCGGCGGAGCTGGTCGAGCCCGCGGTGGTACCCGGTGCGGGCGTAGGCGTAGGTGGCGACCGGGTCGCCGGCGGCGAAGGCGCGCTCGGCGAGGCCGGCCCACGCGGCGGAGGAGGCGGGGAAGCGCGCCGCCACCTCGGCGGGGTCGGTGCCGGCGGCGAGGGCCTCGTGCGCCTCGGGCAGGTCGGGCAGGCGGGTCGCGGGCGGCTCGCCCAGCAGGTTCTGGTGCAGGTCCATGACCCCATCCTGCCAGCGCGCCCGCAGGCGGGGGAATGCCGGTGGAATGCGTGCCCGGCCACCCGCGTCCGCCCAAGGAGGTTGGCGGCCGGGCACGCGGAGGCCCCCGGTCCGGCTGAACCGGGGGCCGGCCTGTGAGCGGGCCTACTTCATCTTCTGGCCCGCGGACTTCAGGTGCTGGGCGGCCTGGACCACGCGCGCGGCCATGCCGGCCTCGCCGGCCTTGCCGTAGGAGCGCGGGTCGTACGCCTTCTTGTCGCCGACCTCGCCGTCGATCTTGAGCACGCCGTCGTAGTTCTTCATGACGTGGTCCACGATCGGACGGGTGTAGGCGTACTGGGTGTCGGTGTCGATGTTCATCTTCACGACGCCGTACTCGATCGCCTCGTGGATCTCCTCCAGGGTCGAGCCGGAGCCGCCGTGGAACACGAAGTCGAACGGGCTGCTCTTACCGTACTGCGCGCTGACGGCGTCCTGTGCGTCCTTGAGGACCGAGGGGCGCAGCTTCACGTGGCCCGGCTTGTAGACGCCGTGCACGTTGCCGAAGGTCAGCGCGGTCATGTAGTAGCCCTTGTCGCCGAGGCCGAGGACCTCGGCGGTGCGCAGCGCGTCGCCCGGGGTGGTGTAGAGCTTCTCGTTGATCTCGCCGACGACGCCGTCCTCCTCGCCGCCGACCACGCCGACCTCGATCTCCAGGATCGTGCGGGCCGCGGTCGAGGACGCGAGCAGCTCCTCGGCGATCTGGAGGTTCTCCTCCAGCTCCACGGCGGAGCCGTCCCACATGTGCGACTGGAACAGCGGCTGCCGGCCCTTGGCGACGCGCTCCTTGGAGATCTCCAGGAGGGGGCGCACGAAGCCGTCGAGCTTGTTCTTGGGGCAGTGGTCGGTGTGCAGGGCGATGTTGACCGGGTACTTGTCGGCGACGATGCGCGCGTACTCGGCGAACGCGACGGAGCCGGTGACCATGTCCTTGACCGTCGCGCCCGACAGGAACTCCGCACCGCCGGTCGAGACCTGGACGATGCCGTCGCTCTCGGCCTCCGCGAAACCGCGCAGGGCGGCGTGGAGGGTCTGGCTGGAGGTCACGTTGATGGCGGGGTAGGCGAAGCCCTGCGACTTCGCGCGGCCCAGCATCTCGGTGTAGACCTCTGGGGTGGCGATGGGCATGGTGATGTTCTCCCTGGATTGGCCTGGAGTCGGTGACCGAGGTCGTCCCGCCGGTCCCCACGGGACGTGTCCCTCACTGGATACCCTCTCGGGTCGTGGGACCAAGTATCGCGAAGTCCGGAGCGCGACGAAAGGTCTAGACCAAACTGCGGCATCGGCCCCTTGTGTCCGATCCGCCTGTTCCGCGCCGGCGCCGGGTCGATCGGGCGGTGGTTTCGAGCCGCATGGGTGGATTGGGTTGAATGTCCAAGAGGTCCTGATCGTTGTGTCACGGGTGATTCGGATGGAATCTCCGATCTCAGTCGCGAACGCCGTCGATTAGCCTGAAGGACCGTGAAATTCCGGTTGATTCGTGTCTGTGACCGCTTCAACATCGATTGTCGCGGGTGATACGCGCTACATTCAGCTCCGTGGGACGACATCGCAATGATCCGCGAGGCGTTGGCCAGGTTCTGGCCATCGTCGGTGCGGTCGTGCTGCTCATCACCCTCGTGGCACTGGGCGGGTACTTCCTGTACCGCTCACTCCCGGGGAACAGCGCCGCCGCGGTGCCAAGTGATGTGGGCACGTCCGCCGATGCCCAGTCCGAATCCACTGAGATGGAGACCCTCTACATCAAGGTCATCGGCGACTCCAGCGACGTGCTCGTGCGCGTCCCCGGCGGGGACGTCGTCACCGACACCACCATGAGCCAAGGCCAGTTCGTGAGCTTCGACCACCCGCAGTTGGACGTCACCATAGGGGATCCGGACGCCGTCGAGGTCTACGTCAACGGCGAGTACCAGGACGTCACCGGCAAGGCCGCGGGCTACAGCTTCTCCGCGAACGCCCCGCAGCAGCCCTGACCGGCGCCGGCGCGCCGGCACCGGCCCGCGGCGCGGCCCCGACGGGCCGTGCCGTCCCGGCCCGTGCCCGCCGGCAGGAGCCGTGCGGCTCGCCGTAGGTGTCGTCCGGTCACGCTCGCCTCCTCGCTCGCTCCACCGGCTCCGCGAGGGGGCCTTCGGCCCGGGGCGGGGCCGCCTGCGCTCGCTGGTGGGCTCGCCGTGGTGGTGTTTCCTGGTCACGCTCGCCTTCTCGCTCGCTCCACCGGCTCCGCGGGGGGCCTTCGGCCCGGGGCGGGGCCGCTTGCGCTCGCTGGTGGGCTCGCCGTGGTGGTGTTTCCTGGTCACGCTCGCCTTCTCGCTCGCTCCACCGGCTCCGCGGGGGGCCTTCGGCCCGGGGCGGGGCCGCTTGCGCTCGCTGGTGGGCTCGCCGTGGTGGTGTTTCCTGGTCACGCTCGCCTTCTCGCTCGCTCCACCGGCTCCGCGGGGGGCCTTCGGCCCGGGGCGGGGCCGCCTCCGCTCGCTCGTCGGCTCGCCGTGACTCAGACCGCCAGGTCCGACAGTTCGAACGCCGCGCGGTAGTCGAAGCCCGCGTCCTCGACCGCGGCGCGCGCACCCCGGTCCACGATGACCGCCACCCCGACGACCTCGGCGCCCGCCTCGCGCAGCGCCTCGACCGCGGTCAGCACCGAACCGCCGGTGGTCGAGGTGTCCTCGACAGCCAGCACCCGCCGCCCCGCGACATCGGGACCCTCGATCCGCCGCTGGAGCCCGTGCGCCTTGCCCGCCTTGCGCACCACGAACGCGTCGAGCCGCCGCCCGTGCGCCCCCGCCGCGTGCAGCATCGCGGCCGCCACGGGGTCGGCGCCCAGGGTCAGGCCGCCCACCGCGTCGTAGTCCAGGCCGGCGGTGGCGTCGAGCATCACCCGCCCGATCAGCGGGGCGCTCTCGCCGTCCAGGGTGACCCGGCGCAGGTCCACGTAGTAGTCGGCCTCCCGGCCCGATGACAGGGTGACCTTGCCGTGCACCACGGCTTTATCGTTGATGTGTCGAAGGAGATCCTCGCGGTCGCTCATGGACCCTGAGCCTAGAACGTGCGGATCACCACCCTGAGCAGCGGAAGGGCGGATATGGCAGACCCCGGCGGCCCCGCGGCGGGCGTCCGCGTCGAGACCACCACCGACGGCCGGGCCGCGGCCGAGGCCATCGCCCGCGCGGTGGTCGACCGCCGCCTCGCCGCGTGTGCCCAGGTCGGCGGCCCCATCACGAGCTTCTACCGGTGGCAGGGCGAGGTCCAGGCCGACGAGGAGTGGACCGTCGTCATGAAGACCGCCGCGGACCGCCTCCCCGACCTCATCGCGCACGTCCGCGACCTGCACTCCTACGATGTGCCGGAGATCATCGCCGTGCCCGTCGTGGGCGGCGACCCCGAATACCTCGCCTGGCTGGCCGACGAGACCCGGCCCGCCGGGTGAGCACCGCCGTCGTCCTGCTGCACAGCCCGCTGTTCACGGCCGCCCAGTGGGGCGGCCTCCCCGGCGACCTGCGGGCGCTCGGCGCGCACGTCACCGTCCCCGAGATCACCGATGACGACCGGCCGCCCTACGCCGCCCGCTACATCGCCCGCGCCAGCCTGGAGATCGCCGAGCACGCGCCCGGCGGTCCGCTGCTGCTCGTGGCGGCCGGCGCGGCCGGGCCCCTCCTGCCCGGGATCGGAGCGGCCCGGCGGGCCGCCCACCGCCCGCCGGCGGGCTACGTGCTGATCGACGCGCTGCTCCCCCAGCCCGGCGCCGCCACCCGCGAAGCCCTGCACGCCGCCCAGGCCGCCCCCCATGCGCCGTCCGCCCCGGCGGACGCCGCCGTGCCCGCCCCCGGCCACCCGGCCGGCGCCGCGGCGACCGCTCCGCGCCCGCGGCCCGCGGGCTTCTACACGGAGCAGCTGCCGTCGGTGGCCGACTGGCCCGACGCCCCGTGCGGCTACCTGTACGCCGGCGTGTACGGATCCGACGGCGGGCCGGCGGCCGGGCGCGATCGGTGCTGCTCCGCTCCGGAGCCCTCCCCCGGGTGGCCGGCGGAGCGCGGCGGCGAGGTCGGCGCCGGCGGCGCACCCTACGGACCTGGGGGCGAGCGGGGCGCCCGGCTGGCCGCGCTGCGCGGCTGGCCGGTGGAGCACGCGCCCGGCGCCACCGGTGCCGACCTGGCCCGCGCCCTGCTCGGCCTCGCCTCCCGGATGTAGCCCGCCGGCCGCTTTCCGCGGCCGGAGCCCGCTGCCGCCCACCACGTGATCCGTTGGCGTGGTGAGGCGCGCCCGCCTCCCCTTGCGGACGCGCCTCGGGAGCCGCCGCTCGGCGGCGCTCCCCGGATCGCGAGCCGGTGCCGGCGGCCGCCCGTCCTACGGGCCAGAAGGCCGCCGGCGCACCGCTGCGCGATCCCGTCGCCGGAGTCCGGGGCAGGACTCCGGCGGTGCCGGCCCGCGCGCGCTCGCCCCCTCTGCGAGTCGCGCCGGACCGGCCGGCCGCCGGCACCGGGCCCCGCCCCCTCGACGGGGCCACGCGGTGCCGGCGGCGTTCGGGGGGACCGGGCCCGATCACCCGTCCACGGGACGCCCCACGTCGCTCAGGAAGGCCAGCGCGGCGCGGTGGGAGCCGGGCAGGAGCGCGCTCCACAGCTCCGCGGCGTGCTCGCGGGCCAGGCTGGTGCGCAGCCGCCGCAGGCGCCCGTCGAGGCCGGTCGCGACCGGCGCCAGCACCGCCACCCTGCTGCGGGTGAGCCGCGCGATCGTCTCCCCGCGGTGGAAGAACCGGCGCAGTTCGTGGCCGAGCACGATCATCCGCGCCGTGCGCCGCCAAGGGTCGAGCCGCCGGTCCAGGGCGACCAGGACCAGCCGGTGGGTCGCCGACGGCGGCAGCGCCGGCCCCGCCGCCTGGTACAGCTCGCCCAACCGGGCCCGCAGGTAGGCGGCGGTGGACAGGCCCGTCAGCGGGTCCTGGCAGTCGTCGCGCGCGTGCTGGGCCTCGACCCAGCCCTCGGCGAGGGCCTTCACCAGCGGCATGGGCGGCGAGGGCCAGTGGAGCACATCGGAGAGCGCGGCGAAGTCGTCCAGCGCCGCTCCGATGCCCACCCCTGAGCGCGCCCGCGACCGGCCGAAGCGCGCGCACATCGGCGACATGTCCGCACCCGAGACGGCCGCCGCGCACACGGCGTCGATGGCGGGGGCCCACCAGTCGTCCGGGGGATCCCAGCCGGTGGCGCGGCTCCGGCGGCACCACGCCTCGCGCAGCCGGCGGCCGGCCCATGCTCCGTTCAGCAGCTCCGCACCGCCCGCCTCATATCCGCCCATCGCCTCGCTCCCTCCGTTGCCGAGCCCGCGCCCCTGCGAAGCGGGCACGTTTCCGGCGCCGTCACCCATTCACGGACTTCGGTGGCGGCTATGACACGAGTGCGAGATATTTTTTTTCGGGATGTTCCCGGAGTGAGACAGGGACCGGCCGGACGGCCGCGCCCACCAGGGCCGGGACACCGCCGAGGGCCTCGCCGACAGTCGGCGGGGTGCGCAGCGAGGGGACGGGAGCCGGTATCAGCGGGGGAGGACAGGGGATGAGTGATCTCCAGAACGAGCACATAGAGCTACTGATCGGTGACGACGAGCTGCTGAGCGCGGTCCGGGCCGGGGAGACCGGGGCGTTCGCCACCCTCTACGAGCGGCACGACGCCGCGGCGCGCGGACTCGCCCGCCAGCTGGTGCGCGGCGACAGCGAGGTCGACGACGTCGTCGCCGAGGCGTTCACCCGCGTCCTGAGCGTCGTCATGCGCGGCGGCGGCCCCCGCGACGGGTTCCGCCCCTACCTGCTGACCGCACTCCGGCACGTGGCCTATGACCGCGCCCGCGGCGAGAAGCGCCAGGTCGCCACCGACGACATGGAGCGCTTCGACTCCGGGGAACCCTACGTCGATCCCGCTCTCGAGGGCCTGGAGCGGTCGCTGATCGCCCAGGCGTTCCTCTCCCTGCCCGAGCGCTGGCAGGCGGTCCTGTGGCACACCGAGATCGAGGGCGTGCGCCCCGCCGACGTCGCGCCGCTGCTGGGCATGAGCGCCAACGGCGTGGCCGCGCTCGCCTATCGCGCACGCGAGGGCCTGCGCCAGGCCTACCTCCAGATGCACCTGTCGGGGGGCGCCCCCGAGGGCTGCCGCCCGGCCCTGCGGCTGCTGGGCGCCTTCGTGCGCGGTGGCCTGGCCAAGCGCGACACCGCGGTCGTCGACACCCACCTCGACGGGTGCTCCGACTGCCGCGAGGTCTGCGCCGAGCTCATGGACGTCAACGTCGGCCTGCGCGGGATCATCCTGCCGCTGGTCGCCGGCCCCGCTGCCGCCGCCTACCTCGCCGGCCTGCCCTCGGGGGCGCTGGCGGGCGGCTGGTGGGGGCGCATGTCCAAGGGCCGGCAGCAGGCCACAGCGGCGGGTACGGCCGCCGCCGTGGTCGCCGCGGCGGTCGCGCTGGCGCTCGTCAGCGAGGAGGAGGCGCTGCGGCCGCCGCTCGGCGACCCGCCCCCGGCCGCCGCTCCGCCGCAGGACCCCGTGCCGCCCGGCGGCCCGGGCGCCGCGCAGCCGCCACCCGGCGAGCAGGACCCGGCCCGGCCGCCGTTCGTCCCGGCACCCGACGGGCCGGCGGTCATCCCGCCGCCCCAGGACCCCGACGACCCGGCGGCGCCGGTGGTCCCCGGCGTCCCCGCCTTCGCGGCGCACATCGACCCCGTGGGGGCGCTCGTGCCGGGGCGGCCCGGCATCGTCGTCCTCACCGTCGAGAACCGCGGCGACTCCGCCCCGGGCGACGTCGTCGCCGACATCACCCTGCCGAACGGCGTCCACCTCGACCAGGCCGGACAGGCCGGGAACGCGGCGCCCGCCCGGCCGGCCGGCGGCGGCTGGAGCTGCGCGGCCACCGGCGGCGGCGGAGAATGCGTCCGCACCGGGATGGACGCCGGGACGAACGTCACCGAGTACCTCGACGTCACCGTCGCCTCCCGCGCCGCAGCGGGCGACCCGCCCAGCGTGCGGGTCACGTCCGGCGACACCGCGGCGTCGGCGTCGGGCAGCCGCGGGGTCGATCCCGACGGCACCCCGGC
Source organism: Nocardiopsis mangrovi (assembly GCF_042653925.1). Lineage (NCBI taxonomy): Bacteria > Bacillati > Actinomycetota > Actinomycetes > Streptosporangiales > Nocardiopsidaceae > Nocardiopsis > Nocardiopsis mangrovi. The sequence goes on along the minus strand of NZ_JBHSFQ010000017.1, from coordinate 63,631 downwards.
GCGTTACGCCACCGCCGGGCCCGTGCGCGTCGAGACCGCGGGCAACGCCCTGCTGACGTGCGTCGACCCCGGCCACCCCGACCCCCGCCCGGAGTGGCCCTGGTGGCCCGCGCACGGGGCGCACGGCGCCGCGCCGTCCGTCCCCGATGCGGCCCCCGTGTCCGCCGCGCCGCGGCCTGCGGCGGCCGGTGCCGCCCACGACCCGCGGGCCCCCGCCGCGGCGGCCGCCCTGCCGGACGTCCCGTCGCCGTCCCCCGGCGGGGAGGGCGCACCGCCCTCGCCCCCCACTCCTCCCGCCCCGCCCACTCCGCCCGCGCCCTCTGTGCCGCCGGTCCCGGAGGAGCCGTCCGCCCCGGCCGAGCCCGAGCAGGAGACCGGGGCCCCCTCGGCGCCCGCACCCGCCCCCTCCGACGAACCGGACCCACCGGGCGACGGCGGCGGGTGCGCCGAGGCGCAGCAGCGCGCGGGCGACCACCGCGACAACGACTTCTGGGATATGCGGCCCATCGACCTCGACGACGACCCCGGCACCGCCATGTCGAGCTCGGCGGTGTGGAACCTGCCCGAGGGCGGCGGTGTGCGCTGGGCGGGCCTCTACTTCTCCGGGGCCGGCGATCCCGGCGCGGCCTCGGCGCTGCTGCGGGGCCCGGGGGCGGCGGGCTACACCGAGGTTGCCGCCGATGAGGTCGGCACCGTCGACCTGCCCGGGTACCCCGCGTACCAGGCGTTCGCCGACGTCACCGACCTCGTCCGGGCCCACGGCGGCGGCGAGTGGTGGGCCGCCGACATCCCCGCCGAGACCGGGGTCGGCACCTACGCCGGCTGGAGCCTCGTGGCGGTCGTTGAGGACGCCGGCGCGTCCTACAGCCAGGCGATGGTGCTCGACACCACCGCGAGCGTCTTCCACGACCGGCGCGGCCTGCGGCTGCCGCTGGCCGGGCTGCTCCCGGCATCGGTGCCCGCCACGGTCGACGCGGTCGCCTGGGAGGGCGACGCCGATCTGAGCGGCGACCGGGTGGAGCTGAACGGTGCGCCCCTCACTCCCGAGGGCGGCGACCGCGACCCCGACAACGCCTTCGCGGGGTCGGCCCGCGGAGCGGTGGGGCCCCCGATGGCGTTCGGCACCGATGTGGTCCGCTTCGCGGCCGTGCTGCCGCGCGACCCCGAACTGCGGCTCACATCGCGGGGTGACGCGTATCTCGCCGGAGTGGTCGCGGTGACCGCCCCGATGCGGACCTGACATTGTGGCGACCATCCGCCGGGACGTCCCGGCGGATGGTCCCGGGACCATCCGTCCGGCCAGGCCGGACGGGCCGGACCGGGCCGCGGCCGGGCCCGCGGAAACGGAATGGGGCGCCGACGGTGTCCGACTGGGGGGCGAATACCCCCAGCGGAACGGGTTTCGGTCCTCTGACCGGCGGCAATTCGTAGTCGTCTCCCGACCCTGCGTATCGGGAGCGGCACGCAAACCGCCACAGACTTGGCTAGGCTGTGGCGCGGCCTGTCTATATGGCCGAGTGCCGATCGCTGGAAAGTCCCGGTGCGAAACCCCCGGCCGGGCCACCTGGAAAATGGGAAGGGGCGGTGTCGCGTGGATCGCTGCGCGCTGTTCGTAGACGCCGGCTACCTCCTCGCCGACGGCGCGATGGCAGTGCACGGAACCCGCAATCGCGATTCCGTGTCATGGGATTACGCGGGACTCCTACAGCTCCTCAACGAAGTCGCACGCGACCGCACGGGGCTCCCGTTGCTGCGGTGCTACTGGTACGAGGCGACGGCCGACGGCCGCCGCACGCAGGAGCAGGACGGCATAGCCGACATCCCCGGCATCAAATTCCGAGCCGCGCGTATCCGTCCGGGCAGACGGGAGGGCGTCGAGAGCTACGTCCAACGGGACCTCACCACGCTCGCGGGCACCGGAGTGCTCTGCGAGGCCGTCCTCGTCAGCGGTGACGAGGACATGGCCCAGGTCGTGGCCGACGTACAGGACCTCGGGGTCCGCGTTACCGTCGTGCACATCTCGGTCGAGGGCAACTGGACCATCTCGCGTTCGCTGCGCCGCGAATGCGACGACCTCATCGAGATCGGGGCGGGTCACCTGCGCCCCTACGTCAACCTCCTCTCCGGGGCCGGCGGCTCGTCCGACGACACCGGAGAGACCACCACCCCGCTCGGCAACGGCCGGGCGCGCACGGGTCCCGATGTCCCCCGGCAGCCGGTGACCGCCCACCCCGCGTCCCCGCGGGTGGAGCCCGCCGGGCCGTCGTCGGGCGGGCTGGAGGCCATGTTCGCCGGGACCGGCGCCCAGCCGGCCATGACCGGCAGCGCCATGGACCAGCTCCGCGCCATGCGGCAGACCCTGGCCCAGCAGCGCGGGGGCGACCACCTGGCGCCGCAGGGCGCGGGCGGGGTCGACACCCCGCGTTCCGGCAACAGCGGACCCATCGACGTCAACGGGTTCCCGGCGGTCGGCCCCGCGCCGCCACCGGCGCCCGCCACCGGCGCGCACCCGAGCATGGCGGGCAACCCGCCCAACGGCGCCAACGCGGGCTACGCCCCGCCCGGCGCGGGCCCGGACCCGAGCATGATGGGCCAGCAGGGGGGCTACGGCGGGCCGCCACCGCAACAGCAGGCGCGGCCGCCACAGCCACCGCCGCCGCACCAGCAGCCGGCGCTGCCGGCCGCCGGATCGCACCGCGACCCGATGATGGGCGGCAACCAGTACGAGCGCGAGGCGCCACCCGCCCGGAGCGCTCCACCTCCGGCACCCGAACCCCGCTACGGCGGCAACACGGGAGGCAACCCCGGGTTCGGAGGTAACACCGGCCCAAACCCTATTTTTGGGGTCAGTACGGGAACTGAGTCCCGCTTCGGCGGCCCCGCCGAAGCACCCGCGGACTCAAGACCCGATACTGGCCCCCGCCCCGAACAACGGGTCCAGCACGGGCCCTACACCAACCCCTCCCGCACCGTCGGGTACGTCCCTCCCGGATCGTCGGGCGCGCGCACGATCGAGGACGCCGTGAATGTCGCGCGCCAGGAAGGGAACGACTTCGCGGAGTCCATCGCTCGCGATGCTCCGGCCCTGTGGCTGGAGGCGGTGCTCGTGCGCCGGCCCCGCATGCCCTCCGACCTGGAGGCGCGCCTGCTCCAGGGGTCGGCGCTGCCGATCGACTTCCTGCTGCGCGACGAAGTCCGCGACGCGCTGCGGCAGGGCTTCTGGAACGCGCTCGAACGCGCGCGGAGCTGATGACCGGGTGTGGCGGAGCGATGAGGACCTAGGGAGGGTGCCGGTGACCCGCGTGACGACGGCCGATCTCGACCGGCTGGAATTCCGGGCGGTGCAGTCCGGTGACCATGTCGAGGTCGCCGCGGAACTCCTCAGCCTGGCCAACCGGGTCGACTCCGACAGCGAGATCTCGCGCGCCGAGCTGTTCGTGCGCGCCGGCGAGCAGTGGGAGATGGCCCAGGAGTTCGAGCGCGCGTCGGCCGCCTACCAGCGGGCGATCGACGACGGCGGCGTGACCATCATCGACGCCCGCGCCCTCCAGGCGGGCGCGCTGTTCGAGCTCGACCTCGTCGACACCGCCTACGCCCAGCTGGAGCGGTTGCGCTCGGAAGGCCCGCGCAACCTGCCCACCTACATTCACATCGCCGAGACCCTCCAGGCGCACGACGACCTCAAGGGCGCCCACGCGTGGGCCACCCTGGGGGTCGAGCGGTTCCGCCACCAGGACGTCTCGCCGTATGTGCACGACCTCCTCATGGAACTGCTGCGCACCCGCTACCGGATCCGCGTCGACCTCGGTCTCGAGGAGGACGCCCTGGACCGCCTGATCGACGGCTGACCGCCGGCCGTGCCGACCGCCGCGCCCCGGTAACGGGGTGGCGGAGGACGGATCGCCGCCGCGCCCGCACACCGGTCGAGCGGGTACCCGCGCGCACCCGTTAGCACGGAACGGGTCGTCCTGTCATCCGCTGAGCAGCGTGACACGCGCTCATCTTGCGGTGTTCGCCGTTGGCTGCCCCTAGATGTAGTATCGCTCGCGCTGGTGGTTCACCGGGGCGCCTCCCCGGTGAGGCAAGAGGGAACCCGGTGCGAATCCGGGACTGCCCCGCAGCGGTGAGCGGGAACGACCGCCGTCAACGAGCACTGGGCGCACGGCGCCCGGGAAGCGACGGCCAGTAGGACCGGGCCGGATCCGGCCCCGGCGCCCGCGAGTCCGAAGACCTGCCACCGGTGTGCGCGCACGTCGCGCACTCGCAACGGGGCCTCGAGGGTGGGCCGCCGCGGATCAGGGGACGCCCGCCACGGGACCGACGTGGCCGCCCCTTGCCTGCGTGCCTCCCCGACAGGACCCGACCGGTCCACGTCTACCTGGTTGGAGCCACGCATGACCCTCGACACCGACACCGCCCCGGCGGGCGCGGCGCCCGCGCCGCCCGCGACCGACCCCCTGACGAGGGCCGCGTCGGTGGTGCACGAGGCGTGCGCCGGGCTCGCGGGCGTTTCGGCCGAGGCGATCCTCACCGAGGCCAGGCGCAGCCTCTACCCGGGCATCCGCCCCGACGAGCTGGAACTCGCGCTGGTCATGGCCGCCCGCGCCTTCGTCGAGGCCGACCCGGACCACTCGCACGTCGCCGCCCGGCTGCTGCTGGACAAGCTCCGCCGCGAAGCCCTGAGCTTCCTCGCGGGGCGGCCCGACGAGGCCGGCCAGTCGGAGATGGCGGGCCGCTACGCCGGCTACCTCGCCGACTACGTCGCGCGCGGCATCCGGCTGGACCAGCTCGACCCCGAACTGGCGTCCTTCGACCTCGGCCGCCTGGGCGCCGCCCTGCGGCCCGAGCGCGACCTGCACTTCACCTTCCTCGGCCTGCAGACCCTCTATGACCGGTACTTCCTGCACAGCGACGGCACCCGCTACGAGCTGCCGCAGGCGTTCTTCATGCGCGTGGCCATGGGCCTGGCCCTGCGCGAGGACGACCGCGAGGCGCGCGCCATCGAGTTCTATGAACTGCTGTCCTCGTTCGACTTCATGTGCTCCACGCCCACCCTCTTCAACTCCGGCACCCGCCGCGCCCAGCTGTCGTCCTGCTTCCTGACCACCGTCGGCGACGACCTCCAGTCGATCTTCCACGGGATCAGCAACAACGCCCTCCTGTCGAAGTACTCCGGCGGACTGGGCAACGACTGGACCCCGGTCCGCGGCATCGGCGCCCACATCAAGGGCACCAACGGCCAAAGCCAGGGCGTCGTCCCGTTCCTCAAGATCGCCAACGACACGGCGGTGGCCGTGAACCAAGGGGGAAAGAGGAAGGGGGCGGTCTGCGCCTATCTGGAGACCTGGCACATCGACATCGAGGAGTTCCTCGACCTGCGCAAGAACACCGGTGACGACCGGCGGCGCACCCATGACATGAACACCGCCAACTGGGTGCCGGACCTGTTCCTGCAGCGGGTCGAGAACGGGGGCGAGTGGACGCTGTTCTCGCCCGACGAGGTCCCCGATCTGCACGACCTCTACGGCGCGGAGTTCGCCGCCGCCTACACCGCCTACGAGCGGGCCGCCGACGCCGGTGGGATCAAGGTGTGGCGCCGGGTGCCAGCCGTCGATCTGTGGCGGCGCATGCTCACCATGCTCTTCGAGACCGGCCACCCGTGGATCACCTTCAAGGACCCCTGCAACCTGCGCTCCCCGCAGCAGCACGCCGGCGTGGTGCACTCGTCCAACCTGTGCACCGAGATCACCCTCAACACCAGCGCCGACGAGGTGGCGGTGTGCAACCTGGGCTCGGTCAACCTCGCCAACCACACCGGCCCGGACGGGCTGGACGCCGAGCGGCTGCGCCGCACGGTGCGCACGGCGGTGCGGATGCTCGACAACGTCATCGACGTGAACTACTACACGATCCCCGAGGCCGAGCGCGCCAACATGCGCCACCGCCCCGTGGGCCTGGGCCTCATGGGCTTCCAGGACGCGCTGTTCCGGCTGCGGCTGCCCATGGCCTCGCAGGGCGCCGTGGAGTTCGCCGACGAGAGCATGGAGCTGATCTCCTACCACGCCATCGAGGCGTCGGCCGAGCTCGCGGCGGAACGGGGAGCCTACGCGTCGTTCGCGGGATCGCTGTGGAGCCGGGGCGTGCTGCCCATCGACTCCCTGGACCGGCTGGCGGCGGCGCGCGGCGGCGACCTCGACGTCGACACCACGGAACGGCTGGACTGGGCGGGCCTGCGCGAGCGCGTGCGCACCCTGGGGATGCGCAACTCCAACGTCATGGCGATCGCGCCGACCGCCACCATCGCCAACATCACCGGTGTCGGGCAGTCGATCGAGCCGATCTACCGCAACCTCTACGTCAAGTCGAACATGTCGGGCGACTTCACCGTGGTCAACCCCTACCTCGTCCGCGACCTCAAGGAACGGGGGCTGTGGGACGACGACATGGTGACCCGGCTCAAGCTGCACGACGGCAGCCTGGGCGCCATCGAGCGGGTACCGGCCGAGCTGCGCGAGCTGTACGCGACCGCGTTCGAGATCGATTCGGCGTGGCTGGTCGACGCGGGCGCGCGGCGGCAGAAGTGGATCGACCAGGCGCAGTCGCTGAACCTGTACATGGCGGCGCCGAGCGGCCGCAAGCTCGACGAGCTGTACCGCCGCGCCTGGCGCAAGGGCCTCAAGACCACGTACTACCTGCGCTCGCAGAGCGCCACGCACGTGGAGAAGAGCACCTTGAAGGGGACCGACGGCCGGCTGAACGCGGTCTCGGCGGCTCCGGCGGTTCCGGCTCCCGCTCCGGCGCCGGTCCAGGACGCGGGGGCGGTCTGCTCCATCGAGGATCCCGACTGCGAGGCCTGCCAGTAGCGGCGCCCGCGCCGTGCCCCCGGCGGGTGCGCCCCGCGCCCCTCGTGCGCCCGCGGGACGCGCCGGCGGCGACGGCTCCGCCCCGCCGCACGGCGCGCCCAGCGCTCCGGCCGCACCCCGTCCCCCGTCCCCTGTACCCGCCGAGCCGGCGCTTCTCCGGCTCGCGCATCGAACCGCACACCCGACTAGACCGGACCCGAAGCCATGACCAGTGTTCTCGAACCCGCCACCGGCGGCCTCGGCGCGATCGAGCGCGACGCCGCCCGCGTCAGCGTCGACGACAAGGCGATGATCAACGCGCGCGCCGACGTCAACCAGCTGCTCCCCCTCAAGTACCGGTGGGCGTGGGACAAGTACCTCGCCGGCTGCAACAACCACTGGATGCCCACCGAGGTCGCCATGCAGGCCGACATCGCGCTGTGGAAGTCCCGCGACGGTCTCACCGACGACGAGCGCCTGATGCTCAAGCGCAACCTCGGCTTCTTCGCCACAGCGGAGTCGCTGGTGGCGAACAACATCGTGCTGGCGGTCTACCGGCAGCTCACCAACCCCGAGTGCCGCCAGTACCTGCTGCGCCAGGCGTTCGAGGAGGCGGTGCACACGCACACCTTCCAGTACATCTGCGAGAGCCTCGGCCTGGACGAGGGCGAGCTGTTCAACATGTACCGGGAGGTCCCCTCCATCACGGAGAAGGACGCCTGGGCGCTGAAGTACACCCGCAACCTCGAAGACCCCGGGTTCACCACCGGCACCCCGGAGGCCGACCAGGCGTTCCTGCGCGACCTCGTGGCGTTCTACGTGGTGTTCGAGGGCATGTGGTTCTACACCGGGTTCGCGCAGATCCTCTCGCTGGGCCGGCGCAACAAGATGGTCGGCATCGCCGAGCAGTACCAGTACATCCTGCGCGACGAGTCGATCCACCTGAACTTCGGGATCGACGTCATCAACCAGATCAAGATCGAGAACCCGCACCTGTGGAGCGACGCGTTCCAGGCCGAGGTGCGGACCATGCTCACCGAGGCGTGCGCGCTGGAGGTGGCCTACGGCCGCGAGACCATGCCGCGCGGCATCCTCGGGCTCAACGGCGAGCTGTGCGAGCAGTACATGCGCTTCATCACCGACCGCCGCGCCGAGCAGATCGGCCTGGCACCGATCTTCGGCGAGACCGAGAATCCGTTCCCGTGGATGTCGGAGATGATGGATCTGAAGAAGGAGAAGAACTTCTTCGAGACGAGAGTCATCGAGTACCAGTCGGGGTCAGGACTGGACTGGGACTGACCCGCAGCAATCTGTTCCTCTCCCGGTTCGCGCAGGGGTGTTCCCGCCTGATGGCGGAATCGGGAGACGGTCTCGCTCTGACCGCCGGTGCCTCCCGTGGAAGGCGCCGGCGGTTGTGCGGTCCCGGGTCGCCCCCGCCGGCCACCAACGGGCGGTGCACCGTCACGACGCCATCGGGTCCGATCCCGGCGCGTCCGGGGCCGCCCCCGGATCGGCGCCGCCCTCACCCGCGCGTTGATGTGTCCCACATCACTTTTATGTGAGTTGAGTGTGCCGTTTGCGGCACCCCCTTGACTGATGCCCGTCGCCCAACCCCGATGACGAAGGAGAGCGACGACATGGCACAGCCCGCACTGATATCGGTCAAGGACTTTTTCCGTACACCGGAACGTACCGCTGCGACGATCTCACCGGATGGCGCCAGGATCGCCTATCTGGCGCCGTGGAAGAACCGGCTCAACGTCTGGATCCAGGACCTCGATTCCGGTGCCGGACCCCGGTGCGTGACCGCCGACGAGACCCGCACCGTGCTGCGGTACACGTGGACCGACGACCCGCGCTGGCTGCTCTACCTCCAGGACACCGGAGGCGATGAGAACTGGCACGTCTTCCGCATCGATCTGGACGACCCGCAGGCGCCGGCCGTCGACCTTACCCCGTTCCCCGGCGCGACGACTCCCGGCCTCGAGTTGGCCGCCGCGCGTCCAGGTAAGGCGATCGTCCAGCTCAACGCGCGTAACGTCGCCGAATTCGACCTGTACGAGATCGACATCGCCAGCGGCGAACTCACGCTGCTGGCCGAGAACCCGGGCCCTGTCACCGGCTGGCTGTACGCCGGTGAGGGGCGTCTGTTCGCCCAGACCCTGGAGGACGACGGCACCTACGTGTTCGCGCGGCGGGACGGCGAGACCGGCGAGCTGCACCGCGTCGCGACCTTCGACGGCGCCGACTATCCGATCAGCGCTTACCCGCTCGAGGCCACACCCGACGGGACGGGTGCCTGGATCGGCTCCAACCGCGGCACCGACCACACCCGCCTGGTCCGGCTCGACCTGGCCACCGGTGAGGAGACCGAGGTCGACAGCCACCCGGACTACGACCTCGACACCCGGGCACAGGTCTTCCCGACCTTTCCGCATCCGCTGATCCGGGACCGGCGCGGCGAGCTGCTCGGCGTCCGCTACCAGGGCGAACGGCAGGTGATCCGCGCACTGGACCCCGACTTCGCCGAGGTCCTGGCCAACCTCGAACGGCTGTCGGAGGGCGACCTGGGCGCGGTGTCGTGCGACGACAGCGGCCGGCGGTGGGTGGCGAGCTTCGTCCACGACCGCGACGCCAGAGTCACGTGGTTCTACGACCACGACGCCGGTGAGGTGCGGCTGCTGTTCCGGTCCTCCCCCCACCTGGACCCCGACGCGATGGCGCCGATGACGCCGGTGACCATCACCGCCCGCGACGGACTGGCGCTGCCCTCCTACCTCACCCTGCCCGTGGGGGTCGATCCCACGGGGCTGCCGCTGGTGCTGCTGGTGCACGGCGGCCCCTGGACCCGCGACAGTTGGGGCTTCGACCCGAGCGTGCAGTTGCTGGCCAACCGCGGCTACGCGGTGCTGCAGGTGAACTTCCGCGGTTCGGGCGGGTTCGGCAAGGCCCACATGCAGGCCGCGATCGGCGAGTTCGCCGGCAAGATGCACGACGACCTGATCGACGCCGTGGACTGGGCGGTGGCGCAGGGCTACGCCGACCCCGACCGGGTGGCGATCTTCGGCGGCTCCTACGGCGGCTACGCCACGCTGGTGGGCGCCGCCTTCACCCCCGACCGCTTCGCCGCCGCGTTCGCATACGTCGGCATCTCGAACCTGGCGAGCTTCATGCGGACCGTTCCGGAGCACGCCAAATCCAGTCTGGTCAACAACTGGTACCGCTATGTCGGCGACCCCGACGACCCGGAGCAGGAAGCGGACGTGCTCGCCCGCTCCCCGATCAGCCGGGTGGATGAGATCCGCACGCCATTGATGATCGTCCAGGGCGCCAACGACGTCCGCGTCGTGCGAGCCGAGTCTGACAACATCGTCGCGGCGCTGCGCGAGCGCGGGGTCGAGGTCGAGTACCTCGTCTTCGACGACGAGGGTCACATGTTCGTCAACCCGGAGAACCTGATCGCCATGTTCAGCGCCGCTGAACGCTTCCTCGCCCACCACCTCGAAGAGCGGAACGGTCATGACTGACCACAATCCCACCCCCCTCCACGTCGGCTACGCCGGGGGCGCCCGGCCCGAGCCGGCCGCGGGCCCCAAACAGCCCGGGATCGACAAGGGCACCCTGTCGTCGATGCTCTATGCGGCCGTGCCCGTCGTGGTCTTCGCCACCGTCGTCGGCTTCGTGCCACTGCCGATCGCGATCGGGCTCTCGATCGTCGTCGCGCTGGGCATCATGGTGTTCCAGATGATGCGCGGGCAGAAGTTCACCAACGCCATCGGCGGCGTCATCGCCGTCTCGCTGGCCGGGGGCGTCTCCGCCTACACCGGATCGGCCAACGACTTCTTCCTGATCGGCATCTGGGCGGCGCTCGCGGGCGGCGTCGTCTCCCTCGCCTCGCTCGTCGTGCGCCGGCCTCTGACCGGGCTCATCTGGAACGCCGTGCACGGCAACGACAAGCCCTGGCGCCAGGACCGGCCCACCCTGCTCGCCCACGACCTCGCCACCCTCGCGGTCACGCTCATGTTCGCCGCGCGGTTCGCCTTCCAGCAGTGGGCCTACCTCGCGGACTCCACCGCCTGGCTGGCCACCACCGACGTCGTGACCGGCACCCCGCTGACCGTCCTGGCCGGGATCGCGGTCTTCTGGGCTTTCCGCCGCTCCACCAAGAGACTCATCAACAAGACCGACGAGACGGTCCCGAGGCAGCCCTGACCACCCCATCCGACACCGGCCCACGGGGCACCGCCCCGCTGGGCCCGGTTCCTCCCCGGCCCCGGAGGAATCCCCCGGCCCGGGTTTCAGGGGGCCGCCGGGCCACACGCCGCCGAGACGGACGGCACCATACGGCCGGCGGGTGTCCGATCGGTTGCGACTGTCTATCGTGTCGTTCCGGTGATCGGTGCGCTCTGGCGCGTGACCGGAGCGACCGGTAGAACGGATGTCATGTCGGCGTATAGAAAACATCCCGCCGCCTGGACCCGGATCGATGGTGCGGAAGGGCTCGGAGTCGGTGCGCTCATCGCGGAGACCGACGGGTACCGGCTGGAGGCGAGCGAAACCGTCGCCGACCCCCGAGATCGGTTCGCCTGCCGCTTCACCGTCCGTACCGACCTCGCGTGGACGACCCGCTGCACGCGGGTCGAGACCGTGTCCGAGCGGGGTGTGCACACCCTGGAGCTGGCGGCCGCGGGCGGCAAGTGGACCATGGACGGCAAGCGCGTCCACGACCTCGACGGCTGCGTGGACGTCGACGTCGCCGCCACCCCGCTGACCAACACCCTGCCGATCCGGCGCCTGGGCCTGCGCCCGGGGGAGTTCCGCGACATCGCGGTGGCCTGGATCGACGTGCCCAGCCTGCGGGTGAGCCGGGTCGTGCAGCGCTACACGCGGCTGTCGTCGGCCGAAGGCCGCGAGCGCTACGAGTACCGCGACCCCACCTATGGCGCGTTCGAGCTGACCGTCGACCGCGAGGGCGTGGTCGTGGACTATGAAGGGCTCGCCCGGCGGGTCCGCTGACCCGGGCTGCGGTGCCCCGGTCGCGGCACGCGGCGGGGCGGGCGCGATAATCCCAGACGTCCGCGAGACGTAAGGGGAACACGTGATGGCCGGAGACGACCCGCAGGCCGCCCGCCGCGAGATCATCCGCGAACTGGAGGTGCCCCCCGCCTTCGATGCGCGCGCCGAGATCGACCGGCGGACCGCCTTCCTGGCCGACCGCCTCAGGGAGAGCGGGGCGACCGCCCTGATCCTCGGCATCAGCGGCGGGGTGGACTCGATGACCGCGGGCCGGCTGTGCCGGCTGGCCGCCGACCGCGTGCGGGCCGGCGGCGGAACCGCGGAGTACATCGCCATGCGGCTGCCCTACCGGGTGCAGCGCGACGAGGACGACGCCGCCCGCGCGGCCGGGTTCACCGCCCCCGACCGCATTCTGACGGTCGACGTGGCCCCCGCCGCGGATGCGGCGGCCGGTGCCCTGGCGGCCGCCGGGATGACGTACGCGAGCGCGGAGTCGCAGGACTTCGTCCTCGGCAACGTCAAGGCGCGGCAGCGCATGATCGCCCAGTACGCGGTGGCCGGCGGCGTGCGCGGCCTGGTGGTGGGCACCGACCACGCGGCCGAGGCGGTGACGGGGTTCTTCACGAAGTTCGGCGACGGCGCCGCCGACCTGGTGCCGCTGACGGGGCTGACCAAGCGGCGGGTGCGTGCGATCGCCCGCGAGCTCGGCGCCCCCGATGACCTGGTGCGCAAGACCCCGACCGCGGACCTGGAGAGCCTGGCACCGGGCAAGCCCGACGAGGCCGCGCTCGGGGTCACCTACGAGGAGATCGACGACTTCCTCGAAGGGCTGCCGGTCGAGGAGCGCGTGCTGACCGCCCTGGTGGACCGCTACCGTGCCACGGCCCACAAGAGGGCGCTGCCGATCGCACCGTGAGCCGGATGGCGGAGGCCGGTCCCGGAGCCTGTGCGGTGCAGGGCGGTGGCCGACTCCGTGCGCGGGCGGCGCCGGACCCTGCGGCGGCGGGCTCAGCCGGCCCAGAGGGGGCCGTCGGGGCCGCTGACCGGACGGTCCGGGGTGGTCGGGGTCGATAGGAGACCGCGGATGTAGTCGGCGAAGCCGTCGGGATCGACCTCCTCGATCACGGTGGCGTTGGCGGCCAGGCCGTGGACGCCCCAGGACATGGCGGAGTAGCCGCGGGTGAGTTCGCCGGCGGTCTCGATGTCGACGTTGTAGCGCCCGCTGCGCCGGACCAGCCCGGGATGGAGCAGCACGGCGGCGGTCAGGGAGTCGGGGTGGGTGGTGCCGTGGATGCCCACGCCGCGGTCGAACTCCAGGGTGGCCGCGCACACCCGGGTGAAGAACTCCGCGAGGGGTGTGCCGATGGCGGCGATGTCGGCCAGGAGGGGCGGGCCGAAGACGGCGTCACGCAGGGTGAGCGGGTGCCAGGGGACGACGGTGACCGCGAATCCGGCGGCGAAGACGGCCTTGGCCGCCTCGGGGTCGACGTAGAAGTTGTACTCGGCGGCCGCGGTGATGTTGCCGCGCCCGTTGTTGGAGCCGCCCATCACGTAGAGCGCCTTGACGTTGCCCGGGAACCCGGGGTCCTTGGCCGCGGCGGCGGCGATGTTGGTGAGCGGGCCGATGGCCACGATCGAGAGTTCGCCGGGGTGCTCGGCGGCCATCCGCACCAGCGCGTCGACGGCGTGCTCGGGATCGGGGGCGTACCCGGCGTGGTCGACGGAGAGCCCGCCGGCGCCGTCGCCGTGGACGTTCTCGGCGCTCACCCACGGCCGGACCAGGGGGCGGGCGCAGCCCGTGTGGACGGGCACGTGGCCGAGCCGCCCGGCGACGTTGAGGGTGAGGAAGGCGTTGCGCACCTGCTGTGCGAAGCCGACGTTGCCCGCGACCATGGTGATGGCCCGGAGGTCGGCGGCGGGGTCGAGGAGCCCGGCGAGCAGGGCGACGCAGTCGTCCTGGGCGGTGTCGGTGTCGATGATCAGGGGGACGGGCACGGGGCTCCTCCTGCGCGGTCGGGCTCCCGGGCCCGGCCCGGTGGCGCCGCGGGGTCGCGGATGGCGGTCTGCACACCATCATGCCGGGACGCGCCACGGGTGCGCCGCGACGGGGACGAACCTGTGGATAAGCGGAACGGACGCCGCACCGCCCGGAACCCGCCGGCGCTCTCCGCGGGTCCGTCCCGCGGGTCCGGCGGGGCCGCACGGGGATGCGGCCGCCGCCGGTACGGCGAGGGCGGGCGCCCGCCCATCGGCCGGGGTCAGGCCGCGGTGTCGAGCAGCCCGTCGATCACGGGGAGCCAGGTGTCGGCGATCTTGCGGTCGCCCGCGGCGTTGGGGTGCACGCCGTCGTAGGTGTCGGTATCGGTGTCGAAGCCGGTCCACTGGTCGGCGACCACGACGGGGGACCGGTCGGTGCTCTGCTCCGCGGCCCAGGCGGGGATCGCGGCGTTCAGGTTCGCGACGCTCTGCGCACACGTGGCGCAGCTGCGCGCGGAGTCCATCCGGATGATCTGCGCGACGGCGATGCGCATGTCGGGGTTGGCCGCGCGCATCTGGCCGACGAGGGTGCTGTAGGCGTCCAGGATCGTCGCGGTGGGAACGCTGCTCCAGACGTCGTTGGTGCCGAAGTGCATCAGGACGACATCGGGGTCGGTCGCCTGCAGCCAGCCGACGAGCAGGCCCTGCCGGGCGACGTTGGTGGCGAGGAGGCCGGGGTGCCCCTCGTTGTCGCCGTCGTGGTCGACCCCGCAGCCCTGGGGGCCCTGGGTGCCGACGAAGTCGATGGAGGTGCGGCCCGCCTCCTGGAGGTCGTTCCAGAGCAGGGCGCGCCAGCAGCCCGGCGACCCGGTGATCGAGTCCCCCAGCGGCATGATGCGCGTCGCCTCAGCGGCGGCGGGGGCCGGAGCGGGCGTGGTCGGTGCCGCGGAGGCGGGGGCGGGGGCGGCGAGCACGCCGGTCAGGGCCGCGCAGAGGGCGGCGGGCGCGGCCAGGGAGCGGAGGGCGTGGCGGGGGGAAGCGGGCATGGGCATGGCTCCTCACGGTGCGGAGCCGTTCCCGGCGGGGGCGGGCGGGAACGGCTGTGGGAGCGCTCCCATTGCGTGACCGTAACCCGCGCGGAACCCGTTGTAAAGGCGCGCGTTGCCCGCGGTGCCGGTGCGCGCTCAGGCGTGGGGGAGCCGGCGCCGGTCGGCGGGGTGCTCCCCAGAGGCCGGCGGCGGGCACGCCGCACCGCACCCGTCGTCGCGCCGGTGCATGCGGCGCAGTTCGACCAGGGCGGCCAGCGGGCCGGGGCCGGCCGGCCGCTCCGCTGATTCGGGCCGGCCGCCCTGCCCGTCGAGGACGGCCTCGGCGGTGTCGAGGACCGCGTGCACGAAGCGCCCGCGCGCCTGGCGCGACCGCCACACCAGGAGCCCGGCGGAATCGGGTAGGCCCAGGCCGCCGCGGACATCGGGGAACAGGTAGATCGAGATGTCGACGTCCGTGCCCTGCCGGTCGAGGACCCAGCGGAACTCCACGGGCTCGCTGCGGAAGAAGAACCGCTCGGCGGGCAGGGGACCGTAGAGCCCGCAGAGGCCGTGCAGGATGTCGGTGATGGCGTCGGTCGGGCGGTCGGCGACGAACGCCGCGTCGGCCGCGGCGTCGCCGACGGTGCAGACGGCACCGGCCTGTTCCCGGAGTTCCCAGCCGAACGAGAAGCCGTCGGCCGCGCCCGCCGTCTGCTCGGCGAAGTCCACGTTCGAACCTCCCGGGGCAAGGGAATGGTCACGGAGTGCTAGTGCGAGCATGACGGACCGCGCTGGAGCGAACAAGAGGCGGCCGCGCATCGGTTGCACGGGCGACCCGTGGTGCGCGGGGGGCGTGCCCGCCCCGTGCGCGGGCGGGGCGGGCACGGATCACCGCCGGGCCGGGCGCTTCCGGGTATCGCCGCGACGCCGTGCGGCGGGGCGGGCAATGGCGGATCACGGTCCCCGTTCAGGTGAAAGCGGGCCTTCCGGTCCTTCGCGAACGGCCCCGGCGGCCGGTGCCGCCGTGCCCGGCTCGGCCCGGGCCGCGGCGCATCGCCGCTTCGGCGCGCGAGCGCCGGCCGGCTCCGGATGTGCTCCGTTCCACAACAAGGAGTGACGCCCCCGCTCCGGCCGGACCCGCGGCCGGGCCGCCCCGCTTGAACCGGGTGAGCCGATCCGGCGGCCGGCCCGTACGGACGCGGTGCACCACGCCGCGCATCGGGCTGCCGGAGCCCCGTGAGCAGCAGGGATCCCAGGAGCGGGAATGAGGTCCCGCATACCCGGCACGGCGTCCGTGATCCGATCGGGCGCGCGCCGTGGCCACTTCCGGCACCCTCCGTAGCGTGTCGGCACCGGGCGTCCGCCCCCATGCTGGGGAAGGACGGCGCCCTCCGCGGGCGAAAGGGACTTCGCGCTCCGGTCGGTCGCCATTCGGCTCTACAAGATCGGCCCTTCTGCCCGTAGGGTGGCCGTCGTGGCGGCTTTCTCCTGTGACGGCTGGTGGTTTCCGTGGGGCAGAACGGACCGGATCGCCGCCCACACGCCCGAGACCGGTACCCGGACGAGCGGGACACCGGGCTCGGTGACCGTCCGGATCCTCCCTCCCCGCCGTACAGCGGTGGAGAGCGAGCGCGTGAAGGTGGTGGCCCGGAATGGGTGACCGGCAGGAGCACGTCGAGTACGCCGACAGCGGCATCTACACCGTCAAATCCGGCCGCGCCTTCCCCGGGGTGGCCACCGAATGCCGGGAGGCGCGGCTATGGGCCCGCGACCTTCTCCGGCCCTTTCCCGATGTGGCCGACGCCGTGGAACTGGTCGTGAGCGAGTTCTTCGGCAACGCCGTCGTCCACTCGGCGTCGGGCGAGGCCGGCGGCGAGGTCTTCGTCAGCATCGTCGGCCTCATCGGCGGGCCGCTCCACCTGGAGGTCATCGACCAGGGGCCGCGCCGGGACCGGCCGCGCAGCACCGCCCGGGTGCTCTCGCCCGACCTCCGCCGCCGCGACGGACGCGGGCTCTTCCTGGCGGCCGCGCTCACCAAGGAGTGGGGGCGCCTGCCCGCCGAAGGCGGGCCGGGCTATGAGCTGCGCGGCTACGCCAGCATCTTCACCGCGGGCCCCGAACAGCCCCAGGGCGACTACATGGGTCCCATGATCACCTGGGCCGACTTCGTGACCGTCCACAACCGCCGCCGCCGCGACTGAGCCCCCGGGCCGCGGCGATCGCACGGCCGCGGGAGCGCGGGCACCGGTGCGGAGCCCGCGCCGACCGGGAGCGCCGGGACCGCCCGGTGATCGGTGCCGTGGGGAGGCCGCCGCGACCGCGGCCCGGCTCGCAGCGGTCGCGTGGCGGCGCAGCCTCCGGGGCCGAGGCCGGGCGGACCGGGGAACAGCCGCGAACGCCCGTTCACCGCCGCTGCCAGGACGCCGCGCTGTGAGGCGTGAGCAGGGAGATCGCCTGGGGGAGCGAGGCCAGGTGGCCGACCCCGGTGCGCGCCCGGACCGAACCCCAGCCAGGGCCGGCCGTGAGCAGCCGGCTCCGCTGGCGCGCGGCGGTCTGCGCGCGGTGCGCCGCGGCCAGGCAGGACAGGTCGGCGGTCTCGGCCGTCTGGCTCCAGACCACCACCGCCGACGGCGCCGTCCGCTCGATGGTCGCGACGGTCGCGGCGACCGGGGTGGCCGCGCCGAGCATGCGCCAGTGGACCGCCTTCTCGCCGAGCGCCGCCGCCAGCGCCTCCAGGGCCAGCGTGTGCAATTCGTCCGGCGCGCAGACGAGCAGCACCGAGCGCTGCATCGGCTCGTGGTCGTGCGACGCGCGCGGCCGCAGGGACCGCCGCAGCACCGAGGACACGCTCCACGTCAGCAGGTGCTCCACTTCGACATTGCGCCGGGTGGCCTCCCATTTCAGCCCCATCCCCACGAGCAGCGGCATGGCGAGGTCCTGCCAGGCGGCGATCGCGCCGCGGGTCCGGAACGCCTCCTCCAGCAGGACCTCGACGGTGTCGACGTCCATCCGCACGGCGGCGCGCGCGATCCCTTGCAGAGTGGGGCCGGACCGGCCCAAGGGGAGGGTGTTGCCGCCGCCGGGGTTGGTGGCGCGCGACGACGGGCGCGCCTGGGGGACGCGCGAGCCCGCTGAGCGGCTTCCGGCCAAGGCGTGCTCGGCGGCGTCGGCGGGGGCGACGCCCTCGGCCACCAGCCGGCACATCACCCGGAGCCGGTCCAGGGAGGCGGCGGAGTAGCGGCGGTGGCCGCCTCGGGTGCGTTCATCGGGGCCGATGCCGTAGCGCCGGTCCCAGCTTCGCAGTGTCGTCGGGGCGACCCCGAGGAGGTGGGCGACGGCGGAGGGCGGCAAGAGTGGTTCGTCCATCGCTCCCCAATCGGTGCGGCACCGGTGCGACTCGTGCCGCACTTCCGGCCGCAGGAAGGTGGTGGTCCTCCTCATCGGGTGCGGAGGACGCCGAGCGGTCCGGCACCGCGGGTGCCGGCGGGCGCGGGGATCGCCCTGTCGTCCGGGCGCGCACCGGCCCCGGCCGCGCGGTCGCGCGGGGTGGGCGGGCGTCTCGCCGCCGATGCGGACCCCGGACCCGGTGTGGCCGTCGGCCGCACCGGGCCGCCCCACCGCGCCGTTCCGACGCCGCCGGACGGTCCCGCCTCGACACCCAGAAGTGTCCCCGGAGCGGGCCGCCGGTGTCAGCGGTTTCGCCGAATCGGTGGGGCATGCGCCGGTCCGGGCCCGATTCCCGGGGACGCGGCGCAGCCGCCGAGCAGGGCGTTCCCGCCCCGTGATCGGACGCCCGGAACAAGGATCGCGAACTCGGCCGACACCGGCGAAGCCGACGAAGCCGTCCTTTCCCGACGCACATCGACATGCCGCGCACACGATTCGTATGTCGACGATCACGACCACCGACGGCTTCCCCGGCTGGAGCGGCACGCGGTTCAGCGCGTGGTCGTCGACCGACCTCATCGACTGGACCGATCGCGGGGTGATCCTCGATCTCGGCCCGGATGTCGCCTGGACCGACGATCGCGCCTGGGCTCCGGCGATGATCGAAAAAGACGGCCGCTACTACCTGTACTTCTCATCCGATACCAACATCGGCGTCGCGGTGGCGGACTCGCCCACCGGGCCCTTCGAGGACAAGGGCGAGCCGCTCGTGCCCGCCGGCGCCTACCCGGGCAGATGATCGACCCCCGCGGTGTTCACCGACACCGACGGCACGTCCTACCTGTACTGGGGCAACGGCGCCTATGCCGTGCCGCCGGCCGAGGACGTGATGTCCTTCGACCTCGCCGACGTGCGCTCGATCAGCGGGCTGGACGACTTCCGTGAGGGCCTGTTCATGAGCGTCCGAAACGGCACCTACTACCTGACCTGGTCGATCGACGACACCCGCAGCGAGGACTACCGCGTCGGCCACGCCACGGCCGCCAGCCCCACCGGGCCGTTCACCCACGGGGTGATCCTCCGCAAGGACCTCTCCCTGGGGATCAAAGGACGTCTTCCTGGGGATCAAGGGCACGGGACATCGGTCCTCCGCGTGCCCGGCACCGACGACTGGAACATCGCCTACCACCGCTTCACGGTCCCCGACGGCGACGGCACCCACCGCGAGACCGCCATCGACCGGCTGGAGTTCAACGACGACGGCACCATTTCGCCCGACGTCCCCACCCTGGAGAGCACCACCCCGCACGAGGTGCCCTGACCGAACCGACTGCGGTCAGCCGGCGTCGGCCGACCTCAGTCGGGTGCGGGCCGGGTGCAGTCGGGGTTGGGGGCACGGATCGCCCGGACACGGCTCCGCCGGGACCCGGAAAAACCGCTCGCCGCCCCGTCAGCACCGTGCTACGTTATGCGCCGTCGGCATTGGACGACCGGATGAGACAGGGAGGTGAGGTTGATGACCGCGGTGAAGGCCGCTGCCGTGCGCGGCTCCCGGACCGACCTCACGTCCCGGACCCCGGTCTGACCCCCGAGTTCTCCCGCTCGCGATAGGGCGGAGGACACCCGTGTCCTGCCGGGGCCCCTTCCCACAAGGTGTCTCACGTTGCGACCACGATCCGATGACCCTTCCCGTCCGTCCGATGGGAACCCGTCCCACAACAGGCGGACGCCCGAGCTCGGCGCCGCCTCCACCCCGGGGAACCTGTCCGCCTACGGGTGGACCCCTGAACTCGGCGCCGCTTTCACCCCGTATCACGAGGCCGGCCTGATCCCGGCCCGCATCGTGCGGGTCGACCGCGGCCGATGCGACGTAGTGACCGAACACGGCCCGGCGCGCGCCGCGACCTCGGCACTACACCCCTCCGACCCGTCACTCGCCCCCTGCACCGGCGACTGGGCCGCCCTCCGCCCGTCCCTGGCCCCGACTCCGGAGCCGGGGCCGAACCCGAACGCGGAGTCGAACCCCGAGCCGCCCCCGCCTTGGGCATCGGCCCAGCCCTCGGTATCGGCCCTGCCCCCGCTCCCGGCATCGGCCCGGCACTCGCCTCCGGCATCGGCCCAGCCCGCGGATCCGGAGTCGGCCCCCGTCCCGGCCCTGGAACTCGCCGCGCTGCTGCCGCGGCACAGCGCGATCGTGCGGTCCTCCGCCTCGCGCTCGTCGCACGGGCAGGTGCTGGCGGCCAACGTCGACACCGTCGTCATCGCCGTCTCCCTCGCCGCTCCGTTGGACCCGGGGCGGTTCGAACGGCTCCTGGCATTGGCCTGGGACAGCGGAGCCCGTCCGGTGGCGGTGCTGACCAAAGCGGACCTCGCCGCCGATGACGACGCCGACGCCGTCCGCACCGAGGTACGGCTCCTGGCACCCGGCGTCGAGACCGTCACCACGAGCGGGGTCGACGGCCAAGGGCTGGCCGACCTGGCCGCGCTGATCAGCGGCACCACGGTGCTGATCGGGCCGTCCGGCACGGGGAAGTCAACGCTCGCCAACGCGCTGCTCGGCGAGGACCTGCTCGCCACCGGCGCGGTACGCGCGCAGGACGGCAAGGGCCGCCACACCACCGTCCGCCGCGAGCTGCTGCCCCTGCCGGGCGGCGGCGTGCTCATCGACACCCCCGGCCTGCGGGGCATCGGCCTCCACGACGCCGCCGATGGCCTGGAGCAGGTCTTCGGCGAGATCGAGGAACTCGCCCGGGACTGCCGGTTCGGCGACTGCGCCCACGACAGCGAGCCGGGCTGCGCCGTCCAGGCGGCCATCCTGGCAGGAGACCTACCCCGGCGCCGGCTGGACAGCTACCGCAAGCTCCAACGCGAGAACGAATGGGCGACCTCACGCAACGACGCCCGCCGTCGCTCAGAACGGGCCGACAAACAGAAGGCCATCACCCGCCACCTGCGGGCGACCTACAAGTTCCGCGACCAGCGACCATGAGCGCCGTCGCCTACTGCCCGGCCCTCTGCCATCGGCCCGCCGACCGCTCCCGGAAGGAGCATCCGCCAGCGTGAGCGCCGCACCGGACGAAGCATTCACCGACCCCCTCTCCGCGGCCTTCCTGACCTTGGCCCACGGCCTGCCCCGGCAGGGGCCCGGCTCCGACGCCACCACCCGCCGCCTGCTCGCCATGGCGGGACCATTGCCGGTCCGTCCCCGCGTCCTGGACATCGGCTGCGGTCCTGGGCGTTCCGCACTGCTCCTCGCAGAGGAGGCCGGAGCGGAGGTCACCGCCCTCGACCTGCATCAGCCGTTCCTCGACGAGCTCGACCGCGCCGCCGCCGACCGAGGTCTGGACCACGCCATCCGCACGGTCCGGGCATCAATGGCCGAGCTGCCCTTCGCCGATGACGGCTTCGACCTCGTGTGGGCGGAAGGCTCGGTCTACCGCATGGGTTTCGACGCCGCGCTGACCTCGTGGCGTCGACTGCTCGCCCCCGGCGGAGTCCTGGTCGTCACCGAGTGCGAATGGACGACCGCCTCCCCCTCCGCGGAGGCGCAATCCTTCTGGGACGGGCTCTACCGGCTCCGAACAGGGGAGGAGAACACCGCCGCGGCCCACGAGGCCGGGTTCACCGTCACCGGACGCTACCCACTCCCGGACGACGACTGGTTCGACGAGTACTACACACCACTCGCCGAACGCGCCGACGCGGCCGACCTGACGACCCCATCCATGCCCGAAGCGATCGCCGCCACCCGCCGAGAGATAGCAATGCGCCGCGACCACGGCGCCGACTACCAGTACACCGGCTACATCCTCCGCCCACACCTGGGAGGAGAATCGCAACCACCGACCGCCTGACCACCCCGTGCACCCTCCGGTGCACCCCGCGTAACGAAGGCCCTGGCCTCGCGGTAATGCTCCGCAGGTCAGGGCCTATCCATACGTGGAGCGGATGACGGGAATCGAACCACCCAGCGAATAGCGCGCTGACCTGCGAATTTGTGGGAATCGCTGACGGCGTCGGCAGAGTCGTCTCCGGGGTGTAGCGGGTTACGTGGGCTTGCGGCAGAGCCCGTGCACCATGCGGGTGCACGCGTAGCAGGTGCTTTGTGTGGGATGACCGATTTCAGGAACGAGTCGGGATTCCCGGGGGACACACATCGGGCAGGTCCCCGTCTCGACGGCCGCCCGTTGCGCCTGAGCCTTGGGCGAGGGAACATCCGGGAATCGGCCCCGTTGTCCGGCTCCAGTCCCGCCACCTTGTGTCCGTCCCAGCGGCAACTTGACCCTGGGCGTGTGGGGCGCCGTCAATCCCGATCGACGTCTCACACGGTTACAGGGCCGGTTTCTCGTCGCGGGCGCGGTGCATCCACTCCAGCGGTCCCCGGGCCACCGCGGAGGCGGCCAACCGCTTGGCGGACGCCGTCGCCAGTGACGCGATCGATGTATCGATCCACGCCTGGGTGTGCTGGTTACCCTGCTCGCGGTACTCGACCGCCTGGAGCAGGCATTCCAGCTTGTCGGCGTCCCGGGCGCATGTGGCCTCGGCGGATTCTCGGCCCTCGTACTCGGCGACCGCTCCGCTGATCACCTCGGCCACGCCGGTAGGCAGGGTGGCGACCTGGTCGGCGGTCACCTCGATGTTCGGGACGGCCTTCAAGTACCGCTTGCTCAGGTGCGGGATGTCGGTCGTCCGGCTCTCCTGCGTGTCGTGGAACAGGGCCAGGAACGCCGCGCGCTGAGGATCCGCGCCCTCCATCGAGGCGATGACGGCCGCGGTGATCGCCGTGCGGTGGGAGTGGTCGGCGATGCTCTCCGGGTCGGCGACGCCGGCGATGACCCACCCGGTGCGAGGAAGCCGCTTCAACAACCCGATCTCGTAGAGGAAGTCCACGGTGCGGGCGTCCTGGTCGTCAGCCATGAGGTTCCTTCTCAACGCCGGTGGATGATCCGTAGAGCGTAAAGCACTTCCTCCAACTCCCGGCGGGACTGCGGTGAAACCGCCCCTTCGTCAAGGAGCCGCCGGGCGGCGGTGGAGACCGTGTCACTTCGGTCCGGGTCGAGGATCTCCGGTTTTCGGTTGATCAGTGACCACATCGTGTGGGCCACCACGTCGACATAGGGGTTTCCCGCGTGGAGCTTGGTGGCGAGGTGGTCGAGGAGGCGGGTGCCACGCCAGGCGTCCAAGTCCGTCTCGGTCATGAACGTGTCACTGACTTGTGGGTCCCCGAGCTCTCCCAGCCAGTACGCCCAGTAGTTGAGGTTCGCGATCTCCGTCTCATCGGCTTCGATGTGCACCTGGATGAACCGGGAGAGCGCTTCACCATCGCCCGTGCGAGCGAGCGTGTGGGCACCAGAGCGCACCACCGCCCATGAAGGCGACCACTCGTCGGTCCGGAGCAGACGCTGCTCACGGCGCTGCATCACCGCCAGCCACTCCACCGTCTCGCTACTGGAGTCGAACCCCACAACGTAGTGCGCTTGGCGTCGGAGAAGGGCTCCGTCGACGGTATCCGGCGCTTGCTCGGCAGCCGAACGCAGGTGTGTGACGACGTGGCGTTGCTCGTCCGACGCCAGCTGCGGCCCTGTCGCTGAAGGGCCTCGACGAGAGACTTGGGGTGTCGACGCGAAGATCCCCGGCACGGTTCCGGCGAAGACCCATCCGATCAGGTCCGTGAACGGCCGAGTGATGACCCATGTGGCGAGCGGATGCCCGTCCAACTCCAGAGCTCCGTCGGCGCCGAGCACGTAGCCGACGAACCGGTCCGCTTCCATGGCGACGTCGAGCTGTTCCAGGAGGCGGACGGACGCCCCCATCCGGAGCAGTGTGTGGCGCAGGCGCAGATACGTCCCGGCGGAGACCGCCATGAGAGGCCGGCGTCCGCTTTCCCACCCTTGGACGGTCGTCACGTCGACCTGGAAGCGCTCGGCCAGGTCTTCCTGGGTGAGCCCGATCGAGCCGCGGATGGTCTTCAGCACGTACCCGGAGATCCGTCCTTCGCGGTCTCCGTCGGCTCTCGGGGAGAAACCCCGACCGACAGTCAGAGTTCGTCGGCTCCGGGCGGCCATTCCGCCCCCCTCCGCGCTGGTTGACGTGCCTGAACATTCGTACTGGCAGTCAGTTCAGCGTAAGCGGTCGATTCCGTAGTGTCGGGACCACGATAAACCCCCGCGACCTGGCGTCCGGTGCGCCGGATGCCGTCGCCCCGTGGGTATGGGCGACCAGTCGTAACCGACGTAAACCCCGAAGACAGGCCGCCCCGGCGTCGTCCTACCGACCCGGGGCGCGGCCACCGATCGCGCATGGAGCGAACGATGACGGAGAACAGCGTACCGGCCCGCCGGAGGCGGGTACGGCCATACCGGATCGAATGGGAGATGATGACGGCGCGCGCCCTGCGTCTCGACGTAGCCGCGTGGCACACCCGCCGCACGCGTGACGCGCTGGCCGACGCCCGCGATGAGCGCTTGGAGTGGGAGGGGCGGGCCGCGTGAAGACCGTGAATGTTCAGCGGGTCAGCATGTCGGACCTGCGCGTGTGTGGGCCGCAGAACGCGGGGTGGGCATTGAGGAGTGCCCGTCTTCGGATCTCGCGGGCAACAGAATCTTCACTGCCTCCCACGGGGACGAGAGCCGGGTCGCCACAGTGCCGCCGGATGAGCCCTTGACGGTACGTCAGGCATGGGACGAGAAGCTCTTCCGTGCTCTCCACAACATGAGTGACGAGTCCTTGCGCTGCTACGTATTCCAGCGCCTCACCTACGGCTGGCCCGGTTCGAAGACCTAGACCGCGTGCCACTCCGCTACTCAGCCGGAGCGCACACCCGCCGAACGCCGCCGTTCCCCTGCACACGGCGTCCGGCCATCCATCTCGGCCAGGTACAGGCCGACCCCGGTGACGGAACAGGACCCTCCTGCCCGCCCACTCTTCTTCCAACAGGAAGGCAACTGATGAACGACAACGAGCCGATCCACGCCCCTTACGAGCCGCCGAAGGTGATCGAGGTCGGCGACTTCTGCGAGATGACCCGTGGCCAGTACGCGTCCGAGCACGCCGACGACGGCAGCGGCGCGGGCTACTGGTCGCAGCCGGTGAAGAAGGGGCCGTCCAAGCTGTGGTGACCCCTTCGCTCGGCGGCGCCTGGTGGCTCATGCTTCCGGGCGCCGCCCCCGAACCCCCGCCCGACTGGCCAGTCATCGCCCGGCACTCCTCGGGGCGGGCGTGGCTGGTCGGTGAACCGGGTCCTGTTCTCACGGCGAAGGTCGGCGAGGTAAAGGCCGCGGCGATCGGAGATGTCCTCGCCGAACCCGGGGAGTTCGCCGACGCGCTACACCGCGCCGTCGCGCACCGGGATTACGACGCACTGACGGGCTTCGCTGGAAGCTACCAGCTCCTCGTGAGCGAGCCCGGCCGCATGCTCGCCTACAGCGACGCTGCCGGGCTGCGCCGCGTCTACACCGCCCGTTATGGCCGCGCCGTCGTTGCTGGAGACCGGGCCAGGGTGCTCGCTGCGGTGCGCGGCGCCGGCCCCGATCCGGAGTGGACGGCCGGACGGATGTGTGCCCCGGCGGTGCCCGGACCAGTGCGCGAGACCCGCAGTCCCTATGAAGGGGTCACCCCGGTGCCTGCTGGCTGCCGCGCCGAACTCGCAGGGGAACAACCTGCGGGGATCACCCGATACTGGCATCCGCCTTCCGCTGAGGCCCCTTTGCGGGACGGGGCCGTTCGGTTACGGGAGGCGCTGGAGAACGCCATCGCCGGGCGTGTGCGCCACGTGGGCGGGCCGGTCACGGTCGAGCTGTCGGGCGGTCTGGATTCCGCGGCGCTCGCGGCACTGGCCGTGCGCGCGGTCGGCGCCGAGCAAGTCCGCCTGGTGACGACGCCGTCTAGGACCAGCGGAGACCTTCCTTGGGCACGCCTGATCGCCGAGCACCTCGGAGCGTGCCACGAGGTGCTCGACGACTCTCCGGAGCTCTTCGCCGACCTGCCCAACGCCGTCCCTTCCCACACCGACGAACCGCCCGCGGCCGTGGGGGCAGCCCGCCTCGCCCACACCGTCAGTGCCCTTGCGAGGGCCGGGAGCAGGGTGCATCTGAACGGGCAGGGGGGCGATGAGGTGCTCGGCGCCCCGCTTTCCCACCTGGGCCTGTTGCTGCGCCAGCGGCACCATGGAGCGGTGCGGCTCCTGCGGGGGCACGCTGCGTTGCACGCCACCTCGGCGGTCGAACTTGCCCGGCACGCCCTGTCCTCTCAGCCCCACTGGCAGTGGCTGCGCGAAGCGGCCGAGTGCCTCGACGGCGACGTCGATCCGATCCGCGACGCGGTTGCCTGGGAGGCGTACCCGCGGATGGCGCCGTGGGCGAGCCCGCACGCCCGGCGCCTGGTCACCGACGCTCTCGCGGTGAGTGAAGTCGAGCCGTGGGGGGAGCGGACCGTGCACGCCGCCCTCGCTCGCGTGCGAACGTCGGCCGCTGCGGCTGCCACCTACGGCCAGGCCATGACCGCACTCGGCGGGCCGCCGGTGGTGTTCCCCTTCTTCGACCGGCCGGTCGTCGAGGCGTGCCTGACCGTCCGGCCCGAGGCGCGAAGCGACCCCTGGGTATTCAAACCCCTGCTGGCCGAGGCGATGCGCGACGTCCTGCCCGAGGCGTTGCTCGCGCGTACCACCAAGGGGAGTTACACCCCCGATATTCACCGAGGCTGGGCGCGACACCGGGCACGGGTGCTCGACCTGGTGCGCTCGCCGGCCCTGGCCGAACTCGGCTTGGTCGAACCCGACCGCTTGCACCGGGCGCTCGTCGGATGGGGCGCCGCCGGTCTGCCCCCGGCATACGTGACCGACCTGCTCACCCTCGAACTCTGGACGCGCACCACCGACGTCGTTCGACAGGAAGCGTTGTGACCGGACTCGCCCCCCACATCACCCTCACCTCCACCGACGACGGCACGATGGTGCTCAACGAGCGCACCGGCCGCATGTTCCACCTCAACGACTCCGGGCGCGAGGCGTTGCTCGCGGCGCTGGCCGGTGGCACCAGCGCGGCGGCCGAGCGCTTACGCCACCGGTACGGCATCGACGACGCTCGCGCCCGCCACGATGCCGAGGCCGCGCTCGCCGTCCTGGCCGCGCACGGCCTCATCATGGAAGACGGGAACCGATGAGCCCGCAGGTCGTCCTGCGACGCCCCCACCCGCTGAGAGCGTGGGATCGTGTGCTCGCGCTCTCAGCGGTTGCCGCAGCCCGGCTGCTCGTGGCCGTCTCACGGGGGCGGCCCGCGCGGGTCCGTCGCGCCCTGCGCCGACTGCTCGCAGGAGCGTCTCCGGCCTCAACTCAGCAGGCGATGGCCGCGCATGATGCCGTGGTCACGGTCAGTCTGCGGTGCGCGAGTCCGCACGGGTGCCTGCTGCGGTCGATCTCGGTGGCGCTGCTCTGCCGTGCCCAGGGCGGCCGGGTGCGGTGGGTGGCCGGATTCTCCTCACCTCCGCCCGCCTCGCACGCATGGATCGAAACCATTGAGGGGCCCGTCGCCGAACCCGACGACCCCCGAATCACTTACAGGCCGGCCATCACCATCTAGGAGACCAGCACGTGGCCACAGCACCCGACCAGATGACCCGCCGTCTCGACCGCTACGCCAACGCGTTGCGCGACCAGGGCACCATCACCAGCAACACGGTGCAGGAGGCGTTCGCGACCATCGAGCGCCATAAGTGCGTGACCGGTTTCTACTACCGCGGCGAGCACTACGACGTGCCCCAGGACGCGACGCCGGGCGAGGACGTCCTCGACATCATCTACAGCGACGCGTCCCTGATGACGATCATGCCCAGCGACCGCAGTATGCCGGCCTCGTCATCGAGCGCCCCGACGATCATGGGCCCCATGATCGAAGCCCTCGACCTCACACCCGGCATGCGGGTCCTGGAGATCGGAGCGGGGACCGGATACAACGCCGCGCTGATCGCCACCATCACCGGGGCCGAGGTCGTCACCATCGAAGCCGGATCGGCCGCCGCCGCAGGCGCCGCCGCGTCGATCAGCCGTCTGGGCATGGGCGACCTGGTCCGCGTCGTCCACACCGACGGATACGACGGACCGGGCACGGAGCCCGGGGGTTTCGACCGGATCATCGTCACCGTCGGCATCGCCGGCGTCCCCCCGGCGTGGCTCGACCAGCTCGCCGAGGGCGGGTTCGTGCTCGCCCCCACAGCACACGGCGGGATGCACCCCACCATGGAACTCCACCACGACCGGTCGGTGCGCCCGCGGCTGTGGTCGGACTTCATGACCGCCGTCGGCCCGCTGCGCCCCGCCGAGGTCATCGGCCGCGAACCCGGCGCCACCCTTCCCGGCACCCCCGGCAGCATCCCCAATGTGCTCGCCCCGCTGGAGACCGACGCCTACAACGACTGCTGGTTCCACCTCGCCGCCCACGACCCGCGCACCACCCGCGCCTACCTCGAAGGAACCGACCCCTGGGGCGGGATGTGCGCCATCGTCGCCGACGACACCCGGGCGGCATGGCTGCGCACCAACGGATCGGTCATGCACACCGACCCTGCCCTCGGCGCCAAGCTCGCCCACCTTGTTCGAGGATGGGACGACGCCGGCCGTCCGCCGCTCACTCAATGGTCGGGCACGCTTACCCAGGCCGAGTACGCCCCGCGCCCGCTGCTGATCCCCTCCGCCTGGTCCATCTGACCCCCGTGCGCCGCGGGGCTGTGATCGGGCCCGTGCACCCTCGACGCAAAAATGGCCCTGCATGTTCGAAGTGTTTCCTTAGGTCAGAGCCATTTTTCGTACAGGGCGGATGATGGGAACCGAACCCGCGCTATCGGTTTGGGAACCCGAGAACACCTCTGACGGCTGGTCTCACGTTTCGTCAAACTGCGCTGATCTGGCTCGTGTCCTGGTGGTTTCGGGCGTTCCGACGTCTTCCCAAGTCGTTGGCTGCTTCAGGATGCTGTCCGAGCTTCCCCCTCCTGCTGGAGTAGAGAATGTCTGACCTCAGCCTTACTGTGTCCTTGTGCCCAAGAAAAAGAAGAAAAACAATAATAAAATAAGTATGAATGTGACGCCAGAGAGGCGAAAGTCGATTCTCCTCTATCACGACATGAGAGTGGAAGAAGACTTTGAACTGTGTGCTCAGCGGATATTTGAAGTGGTGAAATCAGCTGCGAAAAAATATCCGGGAAAGCCCAGATTTCTCTGGTTGTCAGTTCAGGGGCATCTGAATGATCTCGGGGGATTTGATCACGATTCATTTGAGATCATATCCAATTTTATACCCGAATATCTCTTCCCATATTTAACGGAGGTTAAAACTCCACTCATGCATGTCAGGAACCCGCACCCTCAGCGTGAAGATATACCTGGCCTGCTTATAATCAATCCTCCGGAAGATGGGAGTGAAGACAAATTTGATCACCACTCTTTTGCTCGACGCCAGCGAGAGTATCTGTCCGATTCCAGGTCATCGAAGCCCTCTGTCAGATCCATTGCGGGATATCTGGGTCGAGATGGTAGTTGTCAGATCTGTTGGGAGAGTACCGTTGAACGCGCCCACGCACTCCCTGAAGCGCTAGGTGGGTCTAACGATGTCAGAAATTTTGCGCTCCTCTGTCCTTATCACCACCAGATGGCCCCTGATGTAGCGGACGCAGAGGCGTTTTGGAAGTGGATCGATTATTCCTATGATCGAGATTCTCACATGCGAGAGATGGGTGAAAATGTTCAGCAACTCCTTCGCAAATATATTCACGAGGCAGTGCCAAATAACTCAAATAGGAACAATGATTACGAAAAAGCCAAGGAAGGTGGATTTGACCAAGAATTGATCTTTGAGCTGAAGAATTTGTATGGCTGGACGCAGGAAGAGCTAGGGGGATTGCTGGAACGCAGGCTAGTTCAGGAATTCAATCGTGTTCGTAGGGCGGCGACCACAAATCACAGAGGTGTTGGGCGAAAAGTATCGACGTATGCATGGGCCTACAACGTCGCCCTCAGGAGGGTGAAGGATGAGGAGAAAATTAGATCCGAAAGGATCATTAAATAAATCAATTCTCTAGATAATTTGTGTGGCGCGCCCGTTCGATCCTGATCTTGATGAAACCCGCCAGACGGTCAGCCCAGAGCTTTGGCTCCAGCACGCAAGCCCACCGACGTCGCCAATCTGGGATGCTTGCCGCGTCCGGATGGCAAAGGTACATTCCTCGCGCTGGTCGGAATCCACGCCCCCGGCTGACGGGGGCGTCCATCTGGTCACCCGCGACTTGTCGACGCTATGGGGCCAGATCGGGACACATCCGTTCTCCACTCTGGTGGGTACCGAGTACGACCCCGAGACCGAGGAGCCCGTGATGCCGAAGCTGCTGACGCCGCTGTGCCGCCACGACGAGGCCTGGACCATGGCCTTCCGCACCGCCCACCTCGCCCGCCTTCCCTGATCGCGCCAACGAGGATTTCGCCGCGATCACCACCGATGCCGCCGTGCTCCTGGACGGGGCCAGCACTCCGGCCGGTGTCGAGACCGGATGCGTACACGGGGTGGCCTGGTATACCCGCCGCCTGGGCGGGCTACTGCTGGCCCACATGACCCCCGGAACGACCCTCGCCGATGCCCTGGGTGCAGCGATCGAGGCGGCGACGTCGCTGCACTCCGCCACCTGTGACCTGTCCAACCAGGAAAGTCCACCGGCGACCGTGGTCGCCGTTCGGTTCACCGGCGAGCGGCTCGACTACCTTGTGCTCTCGGACTCGGTCCTGGTGCTCGACCATGCCGACGGACGCGCCGAAGCGGTGATCGACACCCGGTTGGACGAGCTGAAAGACCGGTTGGGTCGTGAGAGTCAGGTCAAGGGCGCCGCTCGCGCTTACCGCAACATTCCGGACGGGTTTTGGACGGCGGGCGCCGATCCTCGGGCGGCGCGTGAGGCCATCACCGGGACGGTTCCTGGGGGCGACCTTGCAAGATTCGCGATGCTCACCGACGGCGCGAGCCGCATCGTCGACCTCTTCGGGCAACTGACCTGGCGCGACGCGCTGCGGCTCGGCGTTGAACGCGGTCCTCAAGAGCTGATCCGGCGCGTGCGCGAGACCGAGGGCACCGACCCTGAACAGCGCCGTTATCCACGCGGCAAGCATCACGACGACGCGACCGTTGTGGTCTGGCGGCCCTCTGTCTGAGTATCCCCTAGACAATCGATCAAGTCGCCTGTACCTATCTGCCCGTACCCCTAGATACTCCATTGATCGCGGACGCTCGCGACTGTCTAGGGGGTAAATGAGAGGTGGTCATGATGGCGATTCAGGCCGAACGGGTTCGTCTTCGTCGGGGTCAATGGCAACCAGCTCCGGCGGTCGAACTTCTCGAAGTACTGGGCGGACGCCTGCGCGGCCGTGGGCCTGGAGGACGTTCACCTCCACGATCTTCGGCACACCGGCAACACCTACGCGGCCGAAGTCGGCGCGTCCCTCCGGGAGCTGATGAACCGCATGGGGCACTCCAGCCCACGGGCCGCGATGGTCTATCTCCACGCACGCGACGATCGGGCCCGGCAGTTGGCCGACCTGCTGGGGGAGAGGGCCACCGAGGAACTGAGGAAGGCGCGTGCGAACGAAGAAGACGATCCGGATGACGACGACGGTCCGCCCCTGATCGGTGCTCGTGTCTGAGCATCGGGCACGTAGCGGGCACGCGGCCCCGTGAGAGGTCCGTGAACGACTAAGGCCAGGTCCCCGGGATGTTCGGGTTGACCTGGCCTTGTGCTGTGTGGAGCGGATGACGGGAATCGAACCCGCGCTATCAGCTTGGGAAGCTGAAGTTCTGCCATTGAACTACATCCGCGTGGTGGGCCGTTGTGGTGGCCACCGGTGGGGACAGTCTAGCGGAAGGCTTGGGTGGTCGCTAACCGGTTGCAAGTGGGGCCGGTGGGCGGAGGGTGGGTGGGGGGCGTGGGGGTGAGGTTCTAGCAGGTAGGTTCTTGACCGTGCTGCTCTCTGATCGCGATATCAGGTCCGAAATCGAGTCCGGGCGGGTCAGGATCGACCCCTATGATCCCGGGCTGATCCAGCCGTCGAGTATCGACGTGCGGCTGGACCGGTACTTCCGGGTGTTCGAGAACCACAAGTACCCGCACATCGATCCCGCGGTCGAGCAGCCCGATCTCACGCGGCTGGTCGAGGGTGACGGGGACGAGCCCTTCATCCTGCACCCGGGCGAGTTCGTGCTGGCGTCCACCTACGAGGTGGTGACGCTGCCCGACGACATCGCGAGCCGGCTGGAGGGCAAGAGCTCGCTGGGGCGCCTAGGGCTGCTCACGCACTCCACCGCCGGGTTCATCGACCCCGGGTTCTCCGGGCACGTGACGCTGGAGCTGTCGAACGTCGCGACGCTGCCGATGAAGCTGTACCCCGGGATGAAGATCGGCCAGCTGTGCATGTTCCGGCTGACCTCGCCGACCGAGACGCCCTACGGGTCGTCGCGGTACGGCT
The DNA here is from genome assembly GCF_042653925.1 of Nocardiopsis mangrovi. Lineage (NCBI taxonomy): Bacteria > Bacillati > Actinomycetota > Actinomycetes > Streptosporangiales > Nocardiopsidaceae > Nocardiopsis > Nocardiopsis mangrovi. Next base: position 30,890 of record NZ_JBHSFQ010000017.1, on the reverse strand, counting down.
CGCGCTACCAGGACCAGCGCGGCCCCACGCCTTCGCGGTCGTACCTGAACTTCTCCCGCACCGAGCTGTGAGGGACCGGGCGCCGTCCCCCGGGCCGAGTTGTGCGGCGACCGGGTCCCGTTGTGAGGGACTGGGCGGGGTCCCGTCCCCACGGGCCCCGTCGTGAGGCGACCGGGTTCCGATGGCCCCGCACCGAGTTGTGCGGCGATCGGGTCCGGTTGTGAGGGACCGGGGACCGTTGTCCCCGGGCCCCGGTGTGAGGCGACCGGGCCGCGTCGTCGGCCTTTGGTGAGACCCCCTCGGGGCCTCTTCAGCCGTAGTGGCCCTGGGTGCCGGCGATGGGGCGGGGTTTTTCGCGGCGGGGGAGGATCCAGGCGGCTGCGAGGCCGCCGATGAAGCCGAAGAGGTGGGCCTGCCAGGAGATCCCGGCCTGCTGCGGCAGTACGCCCCAGATGAGGGTGCCGTAGAAGAGGATCACGCAGATCATGATCACGATGTCGACGGTCTTGCGCTCGACGATCCCGCGCAGCACGGTGTAGCCGAAGTAACCGAAGATCAGCCCGCTCGCCCCGACCGTGAGGGTGCCCGGGCCGGAGAAGAGCCAGACGCCGACTCCGCTGACCACCATGACGATCGCGTTCGTCCAGACGAACCGGCTCAGGCCGCTGAACGCCACCAGGCAGCCCAGGACCAGGAACGGGACCGAGTTGCCGATCAGGTGGTTGAAGTCGGCGTGCATGAACGGGGCGGTGGCGACGCTCCACAGGTTGTCCGTGGTCCACGAGCGCAGGCCGAAGGTCATGTCGAGGGCCCCGGCGAGCACGGTGTCGACGATCTCGAACACCCACATCGCGACCAGCATCGCGGCGACCGTGAAGAAGCCGACCATCCGTGAATGTGTCACGCCTCCGACTCTAGGCGAGCGGCCGAAGGCCGAGATAAAGCGCCCCCGGCCCCTCCGAGAGGTGGTCACGCTACTCGCATGATGATCTTCGCTGCGTAGCCATCGTGAGCTGGAAGATTGCGAAATCAGTGACACAGGTCACATTTTCAAAGTCCGTGATGTAAATCACAAATGCTTGCGCGCGAGGACTGGATGTGCGGGTCACACGTTCGCTTTCGGATTTTGGGATGTTTAAACGCGTTATCTCACCGTGACATCTTCACGGTGATCGTCCAGGTTTCCTCGATAAGGTTCCTATCGCGACAAATAGGACTAAACGACCAGAGTGGTCATGGATCGCGCGGCCGCCGCCTCCGCGCCTCGCGCGGGCGCGCATGACGCCGCGCGGCCCGGGCCGCTCGCCGGTTCCGTTCGTGTTCCGCGCAAGCGGGGATCGGGGGAGGCCGCCTCGCACCAGGGGCCGGCCGCAGAGCCCAGCGCGTCGGGATGGACAGAACTGAAGAGGAGACCGTGCCAGCAGTACGCGCAGACAAGCTTTACAAGGTGTTCGGCAAGAGAGCCGCCAAAGCGGTGGACCTGCTCTCCGACGGTCGGCACCGCGATGAGATCCGGCAGCTGAACGTCACCGCCGCCGTCATCGACGTCTCCTTCGAGGTGCGGCCGGGCGAGATCTTCGTCGTCATGGGCCTTTCCGGTTCGGGCAAGTCGACGCTCATCCGCATGCTCAACGGGCTGCTCGCCCCGACATCGGGCCGCGTCGAGATCGACGGGACCGACATCACCGGGCTGTCCAAGTCGGGCCTGCGGGGCCTCCGCAGCCGCAAGATCAGCATGGTCTTCCAGCACTTCGCGCTGTTCCCGCACCGCACGGTGCTGGACAACGCCGCCTACGGCCTGGAGGTCCGCGGCGTGCCGCGGGAGGAGCGGCTGGAGAAGGCCCGCCACTCGCTGAGCCTGGTGGGGCTGGAGGGCTGGGAGACGAAGGTCCCCGGCCAGCTCTCGGGCGGAATGCAGCAGCGCGTCGGCCTCGCCCGGGCGCTCGCCGCCGACACCGACATCATCCTGATGGACGAGGCGTTCAGCGCGCTCGACCCGCTGATCCGACGCGACATGCAGTCCCAGCTCCTGGAGCTTCAGGAGACGCTGGGCAAGACCATCATCTTCATCACGCACGACCTCAACGAGGCCATGCGGCTGGGCGACCGGATCTGCGTGCTGCGCGACGGCCGCGTCGCGCAGATCGGCACCGCCGAGGAGATCCTGAACGACCCCGCCAACGACTACGTCGCCCAGTTCGTGGAGGACGTCGACCGCACGCGGGTGCTCACCGCGTCCTCGGTCATGGAGCCGCCCATCCCGGTGATCGACCCGTCGCACGGGCCGCGCACCGCGCTGCGCACGATGCGGGAGAACCAGACGCCGTCGGCGTTCGTGGTCCGCCGCAACCGCAGGCTCGTGGGCGCCGTCCGCGAGGGCGCCATCGGGCAGGCGGTGCGCAACGGGGTCACGGAACTCGATGGGCTGATCGACGCCGACATCGAGCGGGTCCACCCCGACACCGCGGTGGCCGACCTCTTCGCCCAGGCGGCCGAGAGCCCGTACCCGCTGGCGGTCGTGGACGACGATGAGCGCCTGGTCGGGGTCATCCCCCGGGTGACGCTGCTGGCGGCCCTCGCCCCCGGCAACAACGGCAATGGCAACGGCAACGGCGACAACGGCACTGCCGATTCCGCCGGTTCCGCCGAACCCGTCGACGCCGCGGACGCCTCCGACGCCTCCGACGCCTCCGACACCGCCGATACGACCGCCCCCGACGCCGCCGGCGGCGATGCCGCGCCCGTCGCGGCCGACGACGAAGGGGGACGGCGATGAACCCCGCGCTCTTCACGATCACCGTGCCCCGCATCCCCGTGGGCACCGCCTTCGACGCCGCGATCGAGTGGCTGCGCAGCAACATGCAGCCCGTCTTCGCCTTCATCGGCATGATCATCGACGCCTGTGTCGAGTCCCTGTCGGGCCTGTTCAGCATGCCCTCCGCCACCCAGTTCACCCTGGTCGCCGCGGTGATCGTGGGCGGCGGCCTGGTCGCCCGCGGGGTCCGCCGTCCCGTCTACATCGCGGCCGGCGCCTGGGCGGTCCTCTACATCGCCGAGCTGGCCGGCGGCGCGGCCGCGGCCGTGATCGGCTCGCTGCCCGCCCCGCTGTTCCTCTGGGCGATGAACCTGTTCGGCTCGGAGTACGTCTACCCGCCGCTGGTCCTGGCCCTGCTGCTGTTCGCCGCGCTGGTGGGCATCGGCGCCGCGACGGTCCGCGACCGGCGCCAATGGGCGCTGTCCGGCGGCACGGCGGCGATCCTGTTGTTCGTCCTCGTGGCGCACTTCATCGCCGGCGTGCAGCTGTCGCTGCTCGTCGCCCCGCTCCTGTCGATCCTGGCGCTGGTGGTGGCGGGCTGGCGGGTCTCCCTGTTCAGCCTGCTGGGCTTCCTGCTCATCATCAGCATGGACAAGTGGGACAACGCGATGAGCAGCCTCGCGCTGATCCTCGTCGCGACGGCGGTGGCCGTGCTGATCTCGCTGCCGATCGGCGTGCTGGCCGCGTACAACGACCGGGTCAGCGCCGTGCTCAAGCCGGTGCTGGACTTCATGCAGACGCTCCCGGCGTTCGTCTACCTGCTGCCCGCGATCGCGTTCTTCAGCATCGGCGCGGTCCCGGGCGTGATCGCCACGGTCATCTTCGCGATGCCGCCCGGCGTGCGCCTGACCGAGCTGGGCATCCGCCAGGTCGACAAGGAGCTCGTGGAGGCGGGGGAGGCGTTCGGCGCCCCCGATCTCCAGATCCTGCGGCGCATCCAGCTGCCGCTGGCGCTGGCCACGATCATGGCCGGCATCAACCAGGTGATCATGCTCAGCCTGTCCATGGTCGTCATCGCCGGCATGGTCGGCGCGGGTGGCCTGGGCAACGACGTCTACATCGGCATCGCCCAGGGCAACGTCCCCGTCGGCTTCGAGGGCGGGGTGGCCGTGGTCATCCTGGCGATCTTCCTGGACCGGCTCACCGGTGCCGTCACGCGGTTCTCCCCCGCTGCCCGGGCGCAGCGCACCGCCGCCTGACCGCCGCCCGACCGCACCCCAACCCCCTGTGTATCCCCGGCCGGTCCAGCACCGGCCGGGGAACGGAATTTCACCCGCACGAACAAGGAGGAGTCGGACGTGAGCGACAGCATGCGTTCCACGCGGATCTTCGGAATCGGGGCCGCCGCGGTGTCCCTGACCCTGCTCGCCGGTGCCTGTGGCAGCGGCGGGGGCGTCGCAACGGGCCCCGAGGAGGGCGAGGGCGAGGGCCAGGAGATCACCATCGGCCTCATCCCCTGGGAAGAGGACATCGCCGTCACCCACCTGTGGAAGGCGGTGCTGGAGGAGAAGGGCTACACGGTCAACATCGAGAACGTCGACGTGGCCCCGATGTACGAGGGCACCGCCAATGGCGACATCGACCTCTTCCTCGACACCTGGCTGCCGATCACCCACGCCGACTACTGGGAGGAGTACGGCGACCGCCTGGAGGACCTCGGCACCTGGAACGACAACGCCAGCCTCCAGATCACGGTGCCCTCCTACGTCGAGGACATCAACAGCATCGCGGACCTCAAGGGCAACGCCGACATGTTCGACGGCCGGATCGTCGGCATCGAGTCGGGTTCGGGCCTGGTGCAGACCACCAAGGACTCCGCCATCCCCGCCTACGACCTGGGCGACGAGTACGAGCTCGTCGAGTCCTCGACGCCGGCGATGCTCCAGGAGCTGGAGACCGCCATCGCCGACGAGGAGCCGATCGTCGTCACCCTGTGGCGCCCGCACATCGAGTACTCCAAGTACGACCTCAAGGACCTCGAGGACCCCGAGGGCGCCATGGGCGAGGCCGAGAGCATCCACATGGTGGGCCGCGAGGGCTTCGGCGCGGACTACGAGGAGCTGAACGGCTGGCTGTCGAACTTCACGCTCGACGACGACCAGCTCCAGGCGCTGGAGACCGCGGTCCTCATCGACCACGAGGGCGACGAGGAGGCCGGGGCCCGCGCGTGGCTGGCCGACAACCCCGACTTCCTCCCGGAGGTCATGGGCGACGACGCCGAAGGGCTGGACTTCTCCTCCTGACGCGCGCCGGCCCCGGGCGTCGCGACCCGGGCCCGGCCCACTGACGGCGATGGCCCCCGTGCACCTGCACGGGGGCCATCGCCGTCAGTGCCGCCGACCGCCTCAGGGCGGCCCGGCGCGGGTAGGGATCAGGCCGGGCCGGAGCCCGATGTCAGCGAGCGGTCGCGCGGCGGGATGCCCGCGGCGCTCATGAAGGCGTCGACCTTGGCGGGCGAGGTGCGCCGGGTCAGCGGAAGGTAGGGGCGGTTGGCCCGGCGACCCTCCACCGAGGGGAAGATCCGCGGGCGGCCGGTGGTGTCGCACAGCCCCAGCGACCGCGTGCGCCCGGGGAGCACGTAGTAGGAACCGACGTCGGCGAACGGGATGCGCACGATGTAGCGTCCGCGCGTGTAGCGGAACTCGTCGTCCTCGACCTCCAGGACGGGTACGGCGATCCGGTACCCGTGCCAGGCCAGTGCCGCCCCGCCGAGGACGAGGACGGCACCGAGCAGCAGGCTCCCCCAGAAGGCCGGGGCCGCCGCGACCACCGCGATGCCCGCAACGGCGAGAACCCCTCCGGCCCACAGTTCCCCCTGTTTACGGCCCATCGGGCAGATCAAGCGAACCGTTTCGGACACGGGTATGCCTCTCTCACGGAGCATTACGGGGGGTGTGGCTATCGCCGATCGAACCCTATCGTTTCGGAAGGGGCCCCAACGGCCGAACCGGTCAGGATTCGGCGTCCGATCCGCATTCTTTTCGGAGCGCGCAATCCCTTGCCCTGGAGGCGATTCGGGCCCCCGAGGCACCCGCTGCGGACGCTCCCGCCGGCCCCGTGCGCCCACCGCCCGACGGCGGCCGGAGAGCGCCGCCGCGGCGGTCCGCGCCGAGCCGGTCCGGGACCGCGTCCGGTCCGCCGCGCCGGCCGAAAACGGCGGGCGGGTTCCCGGATCCCCACGCGATTCCGGCGCCGCCCGCGGCGCGCGTCCCAGGATCAGCGATCGTCGCCACGGCCCTCACGGAGGGCGCCGTCCCGAGCTGCGGCGACCCCCTCCGATGGACGATGGAGGCGGGGGTGGCCGCATCCGGCCACGGTTCGACGGTTTTGTCGGGCTCTGAACGGACCGGGCGGTTTGCGGGCGCCGCATAATGATCCGTTGTGATGACCGAGTGCGCGATCTACAGCGCGGAACGACGCGACCCGGTCGAGGGCGACATCAGCGACTCCCTCGACGCGGCTCTGCTCCAGGACGACAACGCCTTCTGCTGGATCGACCTCCACGAGCCCACCGGCGCCGAGTTCGAGCTGGCGACCCGCGAACTGGACCTGCACCCCTTGGCGGTCGAGGACGCCCTCACACCGCACCAGCGCCCGAAGCTGGAGCGCTACGGCAAGGTCGTGCTGGTGGTGCTCAAGGCCCTCACCTACGACCCCGAGGTACGGGACGTCACGAGCGGGGAGGTCCTGGTCTTCCTGGGCCGCAGCTTCGTGGTCACCGTCCGGCACGGGGAGGTCGACCCCCTCACGCCCGTGCGCCGCAAGTTCGAGGCCGACCCCGAGATGCGGGCGTTCGGCGCGTCGGTCGTGCTGTACGGCATCCTCGACGCGGTGGTGGACGAGTACATCGAGATCGCCGACCAGGTCCAGAGCGCGATCACGGAGTTGGAGGAGCAGGTCTTCCTCTCCGGCGGCGCCTCTCCGGGCGAGATCTACGCGCTCAAGCGCGAGGTGCTGGAGATGCACAACGCGGCCGAGCCGCTGATCCCGGTGGTGCGCGCGGTGGCCGCGGGCGACATCGTGCGGCTCAGCGCGGAGTCGGCCCCGTTCTTCCGCGACGTCCAGGACCACGCCATCCAGGTCAGCGGCAAGATCGCGGCGATGAACGAACTGCTCCCGCAGGTGATGTCGGCCTACCTGGCGCAGGTCGGCGTGCAGCAGGCCGAGGACTCCCGCAAGATCGCCGCCTGGGCGGCGATCATCATGGGCCCGACGCTCATCGCCGGGATCTACGGCATGAACTTCGAGATCATGCCCGAACTCCAGGCGTACTGGGGCTACCCGACCGCCCTGGCCATGATGGCCCTCGTGTGCGTCGCGCTCTTCGTGGTGTTCAAGCGCACCAAGTGGCTGTAGCGGGGGCTCCCGGTCCGTACCGCCACCGGCCGAGTCCGCTCGCTGCCGGGGGCGGTCCGGCGAGCCGCCGGGGCGTCGCTCCCGCCACCCGCGCGCGTCGGCGGACCCGCCGGGGTGGTGTCCGCACCACGGCCGAAGCACAGCCGCGGACCATGGCGGCGGCTCCGCGCTCCTCCGTACCGTCATCGCCATGGAGAACGCGCAGCCGCCCCGCCCCCGCTCTCCCGGCACGGGTGCCTCCCGCGTCCTGTGCTTCGCCGCCGTCCTGGCGGCATCGGGCGCACTCGCGTCCGCGTTCGTCGTCGCCGCGGAGTCCGTCTGCATCGGCCGCGGCACGCCCCTGTCGGCGGCCCCGGCGGACGGGTACACCGCCGAACGGTTCGCCGGCTCCCCGGTGGAGGAGGGGCGGTCGCGCTCGGGGACCCGCGTGCTGCCGCGGGACGAACCCGCGACGCCGCCCCGTTGCCGCGGCTGCCCGGTGCCCGGCTGACGCCCCGGCGCGCACATACCCGGCTCCGGCCGGCGGTCCGGGACGTGCGGGCGCCCGGCCGCCACACGCTCGCGGCCGGGCGCCCGTGCCTCGCCGGTCAGGGCCCCTCCGCGGCCGGACCCGCGGCGGGCCGGCGGCCGAGGGCGCGCAGGCAGGCCGTGCCCGCCATGGTGGCCACGAGCATCGGGAGGGCCCCCTCCAGCACCGCGTACGCCACCATCGCGGCCAGCGGGTTCTCGAGCGCCAAGGGCAGGGCGGAGCCCAGTTCGGACGTCATCACCGTCAAGAGGAAGACCGCGTAGAAGAGCATGGCGACCAGCGCCGACCATCCGGCCGAGGGGACACCGAGCAGCCGCAGCCCGGCCCAGGCCAGCAGGGAGCTTACGACCGGCTGCGCGGCCAGCGCCGCCATGCCCAGCCCGATGTTGGCGCCGATCACGCCCGGAGCGGGGGGTAGCAGCCACACGACGGCCTGCACGGCCAGCAGCGCGAGCAGTCCCGCGGCGGCGCCGCACGCCGCGGCGTACGTGAGCAGGCGGCCGAGGGAGGGGGATCCGTTGCGATTCGTCATGCCACGATCCTCGCCCGGCCGCCGCCCGGGCGCCTGAGCACGCGTACTCACTTCCACCCGGGTATCCGGCGGGGCCGCCGCCCCGATGCGACACCCCGCCACGCAAGCGGCACCCCGGCACATCCGTGGCATAGAGTCATCTTCGAACCACGGAGGGTGTGTTTTGGGTGTCACGGGGAGCGCCTCCGCGGCCGAGCGGCCCGGCGGACACTCCGAACCTGCCGCGGGCCCCGAACACCCGGAGCGCCGCCGCTCCCGGCTGCGCCGTGCGGTCCCGCCCCTGCTGACCTGGGCCCTCTGCGGCCTCGCGGTGCTGTGTGCGCTGCGCGCGCTCCTCCCCGGGCTGCGCGCCGCGACCCTGCCCCTGGCCACCGGCGTCGAGCTCGTCCTCGTTCCGGTGCCCGCCAACCTCGCCTACGCGCTGTTCCTCGCGCTGCTCGCCGGGGCGCTCGCCCGGCGCAAGCGCCCGGCGTTCTGGATCGTGGCCGCCTACCTCGCCGTCAACATCCTGGCCGACCTGCTGTACATGGTCGGGGTGCTCACGGTGCCGCACCTCGCGCCGCACGCGTCGTGGGGGGACGTGCTGCTGTGGACGGTGCCCGGCATGGCGGGCGCCGGCCTCCTCCTCGCCGCGCTGCTGCTGGCCCGCGACGAGTTCCGCGCCCGCGTCCAGCCGGGCTCGGCCCGCCGGGCTCTGGGTGTGCTCGTGCTCGGGCTGGCCGCCGGGGTCGGCCTCGGCTACGCGCTCGTCGCGGTCTTCCACGGCACCCTCGCGCCCGGCCCCGACCAGTTCACCTGGGCCGTCGAACGGGTTCTCGGCGGCGCGTTCCGGCTCTCCATCCGGCGGACCGGCAGCGCGCCCGGCTGGGTGAACCTCGCGCTCGGCCTGTTCGGCGCGCTCGCCCTGTTCGCCGCCGTCGTCACGCTGTTCCTGTCCCAGCGCCGCCGCGCCGCCATGTCCGCCGAGGACGAAGCGCGCGTCCGGGCGCTGCTGGACCGCCACGGGGAACGCGACTCGCTCGGCTACTTCGCCACCCGCCGCGACAAGTCCGTCCGGTTCTCGCCCAGCGGCAAGGCCGCGGTGGCCTACCGGGTCGTGGCCGGAACCAGCCTGGCCGGCGGCGACCCGATCGGCGACCCGGAGGCGTGGCCCGGCGCGGTCCGGGTCTGGCTGGACGAGGCACGGGCCCACGCGTGGACGCCCGCCGTGATGGGCGCGAGTGAGGCCGGCGCCCGCTGCTACGCCCGCGCCGGGCTCCGGGCGCTGCACCTCGGCGACGAGGCCGTGCTGCGCGTCGCCGACTTCACCCTGGAGGGCCGCGCCATGCGCGTGGTGCGCCAGGCGGCGCACCGGGTGGAGCGCGCCGGGTACACGGCGCGCGTGCGCCGGCACGGGGACATCGCGCCCGAGGAGATGCGCCACATCACGGACCGGGCCGCCGCCTGGCGCGACACCGAGACCGAGCGCGGGTTCTCCATGGCCCTGGGCCGCCTCGGCGACCCCGGCGACGGCGGGTGCGTTCTGGTGGAGGCGCTGGCCGCCGACGGCCGGCTCGCCGGCTTCCTGTCCTTCGTGCCCTGGGGCGACTCGGGGATCTCGCTCGACCTGATGCGCCGCGACCGCACCGCCGACAACGGGCTGGTGGAGTTCATGGTGGCCCACCTGATGCGTGCCGCGCCCCGGTTCGGCGTGCGCCGGGTCTCGCTCAACTTCGCGGTGTTCCGGGCCGCGTTCGAGGAGGGTGCGCGCATCGGTGCCGGCCCGGTGCTGCGCGCCTGGCGGCGCCTGCTGCTCTTCCTGTCCCGGTGGTGGCAGCTGGAGGCGATGTACCGGTCCAATGTGAAGTACCGGCCGGAGTGGGTGCCGCGCTTCGTCTGCTTCGGCGAGGCCCGCGACCTCGCCAACGTCGCCCTGGCCTCCGGGATCGCCGAGGGGTTCGTGCCGAGCCCGGGGTACCTGCTGCGCCGCGGGCGGACGCCGCCCGCCCCGGCCGACCGCGAGCGCGCCACCGGGCGGGAGGCGGAGCGCCCCGCCCCCGCCCGGGACGAGGCGGTGCCCGCCGCGCCCGATGCGGCGGAGCGGGAGCCGATGCGGGTCCCGGAACAGACCCGGGTACGGCTGGCCAAGGCCGACGCGATGCGCGCGGCCGGCCTCGACCCCTACCCGGTCGGGTTCGCGCGCACCGCCACCTGCGCCGGCGTGCGGGAACGGCACGCCGGACCCGGACCCGGCGGACGCACCGGCGACGAGGTGGCGGTCGCCGGCCGGGTCACCCTCATCCGGGACCACGGCGGGGTCTGCTTCGCCACGCTCACCGATGGCAGTGGCGACCTCCAGCTCCTGCTCACCGCGGCGGACCTGGGGGTCGACGAGATGCGCCGGTGGCGCGGCGAGGTGGACATCGGCGACCACGTCGGTGTGCGCGGCCCGGTGGCCGCCAGCCGGCACGGCGAACCGTCGGTCCGCGCGCGCACGTGGACCCTGACCGCCAAATGCCTGCGCCCATTGCCCGGCAAACGGCGTGCGGGGCGCGGCCCCTGGGCGCACGGCCACCGGCCCATCGACCTCGCGCTCACCCCCGAGACGGCGGCGCTGCTTCGCGCGCGCAGCGCCGTGACCGCCGCCGTGCGCTCCTCGCTGGCGGCGCGCGGCTTCCTGGAAGTGGAGACGCCCGTCCTCCACCCCGTGCACGGCGGTGCCGAAGCGCGCCCGTTCACCACCCACCTCAACGCCTACGACCTCGACGTGTACCTGCGCATCGCACCCGAGCTGTACCTCAAGCGCCTGTGCGTGGGCGGGCTGGAGCGGATCTTCGAGGTCGGCCGCTGCTTCCGCAACGAGGGGGTCTCGCCGCGCCACCACCCCGAGTTCACCATGCTGGAGGCCTACCAGGCATACGCCGACCACGGGGACGTGCGCCGGCTCGCGGCCGACCTCGTACGGGAGGCGGCCGCCGCCGTCCACGGCGCCCCTGTGCTGCTGCGGCGCCGTCCGGACGGATCGGCGACGGAGGTCGACATCAGCGGCGCGTGGCCGGTCACCGGCGTGCACGCCGCGGTGTCGGCGGCGGTGGACGAGCAGGTCACCCCGGACACGCCCCTGCGGCGGCTGCGCGAGCTCGCCGGACGCCACGGGGTGGCCCTGCCCCCTGCGCCCGGCGGCGGGGAGGGGGCGGGGGGCGCGGACGGCGGCCGCGGCGTGCCCGGCGCGGGCGGGGAGACGGAGCCGGGCCGTGACGGCGCGCTGGTCGCGCTCTACGAGCGGCTGGTCGAGGCGCGCACCACGGCGCCGGCGTTCTACACCGACTTCCCGGCCGCGGCGTCCCCGCTGGCCCGGCGGCACCGTTCCGATCCGCGGCTGGCCGAGCGCTGGGACCTCGTGGTGTTCGGGATGGAGATCGGCACCGGCTACTCGGAGCAGAACGACCCCGTGGAGCAGCGCCGCCGGCTCACCGCCCAGTCGCTCGCGGCGGCGGCCGGGGACCCCGAGGCGATGGAGCTGGACGAGGACTTCCTGTCCGACCTGGAGTACGCGATGCCCCCGACCGGCGGGCTCGGGCTGGGGGTGGACCGGCTGGTCATGGCGGTCACCGGCCGCACCATCCGCGAGACGCTGCCGTTCGCGCCGGCCCGGCCGGGCGCGACGTGACAGCGTCGCCGCCGGTGCCCGAAGGACCGGCCCCCGCCGGTGGTCAGCCGGCGGCCGCTCCGCCGGCGGTGTCCGGCCCGGCGGCGGGCGGCCCGCCGTCCGGGGCGACGGCGATCGCGCCCGACGGGCACAGGTGGGCGGCACGGCGCGCCGCCGCGCCGGACCGCGGCGGCGGCGCGGGATCCAGCAGCACCACCGTTCCGGCCTCGTCGTCCTGGTCGAACACCTCGGGGGCGGTCAGGACGCACATCCCGGCGCCGATACAGCGCCGCCCGTCCACGGTGAGCTTCACCGGTCGCCCCCGTCCCAGGCGACCGGGAGCCGGCGCACGCCGTAGATGTCGGAATCGGTTCGCAGCGGCACGTCCTCGGGCGCCACGGCCAGGCGGAGGGCCGGGAACCGGGCGGCCAGCGCGGGGAACGCGACCCGCATCTCCACCCGCGCGAGCTGCTGGCCGAGGCACTGGTGGATGCCGTGCCCGAAGGCGACGTGCCCGCTCGCGTTGCGACGCAGGTCGAGGATGTCGGGGTCGGGGAACTTCGCCGGGTCGCGGTTGGCGGCCAGGACCGAGATGGCGACGGATTCACCGGCCTTGACCGGTCGGCCGCCCAGCTCGACGTCCTCCAGCGCCACCCGCACCCCGGTGTGGGGGATGCTCAGGTAGCGCAGCAGCTCCTCGACGGCCGTGTCGGCGATGCCGGGGCCGGCGCTCAGGGCCGCGAACGCGCCGGGGTGGTGCAGCAGGGCGAACGTGCCGAGCGCGATCATGTTGGCGGTGGTGTCGAGCCCGGCTCCCAGCAGGAGGAGCCCGATGTTGGTGAGCTCCTCGTCGGTGAGGTCGGCGGCGGTCAGCTCGCTGAGCAGGTCGTCGGTGGGCGCGGCGCGCTTGGCCGGCACCAGTTCGCCCAGGTAGGTGTAGATGCCCGTGTAGGCGGCGCTGACCTCCTCCGGTGTCGCGTCGTGGTCGTTCAGCGTCGTCGCCTGGCGCTGGAAGGACGCGCGGTCGGCATAGGGCACGCCGAGCAGTTCGCAGATCAGCAGGGCGGGGATGGGCTGCGCGTACGCCTCCACGAGGTCCGCCGACGGGCCCCGCCGCTCCATGGCGTCCAGGTGCTCGGCGGCGACCTCCTCGACCCGCGCGGTGAGCCGGCGCATCCGGCGGACGGTGAACGCGCCGGTGAGCAGGCGCCGGTAGCGGGTGTGGTCCGGGGCGTCCATGTTGATGAACATGCCGGGCGGCGCCGGCGGGAACGGCCACTCGTTCATCGGCGAGGGCAGCGGATTGTGCATCAGGTCCTGCCGCGCGCTGAACCGGGGGTCGGCCAGCACCGCGCGGACCAGGGCGTGGCCGGTCGCCAGCCACCCCACGTGGCCGTCGGGGAAGGCCAGGCGGCTCAGCGGCCGTTGCCCGCGCAGCCGCGCCAGCTCCTCGGGCGGGTCGAAGGGCCGCCCGGCGGGACGCGCCGTGGGCAGGGGCGCCGCCTGCTCGGGGAGCGGCGCGGCTGCGCCGGCGGGCCGTTCGGGCGTGTTCGCGGCCGGTCGGTCGGACATGGTGTCCTCCTGTGAGGGGGCGAGGGGTCTGTTCAAGGGGGGCGGCCACCGTTCCGCGGCGCGGCCGAAGGCGGCGCGCGACCACGGGCGGCCGGGCCGGCCGGGCCGGGCGGGCCGACGCGCCGGGCGACGGCGGGGGTGCTGTTCGCCGCCGATCCCGGCGCGCGTCAGCGACCCGCGGGGTCGCGATGATCGGGATGAAGGGCGCGGCAGCCCGGCGAACCGGCGCGGCCGGTCGGGCGACGCACCGCGGAGCCGCACATCGACCGGGCCCGGCGCCGAGCCGTGTGACGCCACCCATGGCGTCACAGACGGCGTCGGACCACGCGCCCGTCAGGGCGGGCCGGGTGGCGGACTCCGGCGGTGCGGCGAGGCGTCCGGGCGGGTCAAGGGGCTGTGGCCGCCTGGGGACAGGGCGGAGACCGCGGGCTCGCGCGGAGACGGTCGGCGCCGGAAGCGAAGGACATGGCGTCATAATGACATCATTATGGCGCCATATCAAGAAGGGATGGCGTCAAGATGGCGCCCTTGGGTTTCCCATGGCATCGGCCGGCGGTCGGCGGCCGGTGGGCACCTGCGTCGACCGGTGGCGCCGCCGGCCCCTGGCCGGGGGAGGCCGGTCCCTCCGTGGGGTGATCCGCGCCGGTCGGGCGGCTGCCATCGTGGTCCCGGCCACGCGGGGCCGTCCCCGCCGGACCGGAGGAGCGGGTATGGATGTCACCGCGGACCGGCCGTCGCCACGGGCGGCGCGCGGACGGCTGCGCGGCGCCTGGACCGCCGCGCACACCCCGGTGGACGGAGTGCCCCGGTGGGCCCGGATCGCGGCCTACGCCGTCCCGCTGACGGTGCTGCCGTCGAGCGTCGGGCGCATCGCGGTGGTGTTCCTCGACGAGGCGAGCGCGGCGAAGGCGGGCGACGCCCGATTGTGGCTGCCCATAAAGGCGTATGTGGTCGTCCTGTCGGTCCTCTCCGAGCTGTTGGCGTTCACCGCGGTCGGGCTGGTGGCCGCCTGGGGTGAGGTGGTCCCGCGCCGGGTCCCGCTCCTGCGCGGCCGCCGGGTGCCGGCTCCCGCCGTCGCGATCCCGGCGGCTCTGGGAGCCGTGGCGCTGACGGTCCTGTGGACCGCCGCCGCCGTGGGGGTGATCGCGGGGGTCACTCTCACGGGCGATCCCCTTCCGCCCGACTTCCCATCGGCGGCGGGCGGCTGGGAGGCCGCCGTGTTCTCCCTGGCCTACGCGCCGCTGCTCCTGTGGGGCCCGCTCCTGGGGGCGGCCACCGTCGCCTACTGGGCGCGGCGGCGGGGCGGTGCCCGGCGGTGAACGCGGTGGGGCCCGCCATCGTCGGCGGCGTCGACGCCCCTGCGTCCGCCCGCCCCGGGCGCCGTCGGGCATCGAGGGCGGGCCGCCGCTCCGGCCACGGACTGTAACGATTCGGTAGCGCACCGCGCATCGGGCCGCTAGGGTGTGACCGGGAAACGCCGTCCGTCGCCTGCCTTCCGTCGCGCGATCCACGACCTGACTCGTCCCAGCGTCAGCCCGTGCGTCGGCCTCGCATACGCGGCACGGACGTCGCTCCGTCTCCTGTGAAAGCTCGCGGCGTCGGTGGCGCGCGGTGCCGAGGAGCCGAACTTCGCGTGGGTACTTCCGGGCCACGGCGGCCTGCACCGACTCCCGGCGGGTGAGATGCGGGAGCGGATGCGCGGGCTCGCCCGCCGCAGCGCGACCTACCCCGAGCACGAGATCGACCGCGGCGCGGTCGGCTTCTGATGGGCTGAACGCGCACCGTCCGCCACCGGTCCCAGGGGCGGCCGCGGGGACCCGCCCCTGGGACCGGCCGGCCCGGCCGCGTCCTCCGGGGCGCCGTGCGCGCCGTGCGCGCCGTGCCCCGTCCGTCCCGCCACACCCAGGAGGCCGGCCGAGCAATGACCGACACATCCACCAGCCGACCGGCGACCCGGGGCACCGGCCCCTGGGCCGCGCTGGCCGCCCTGTCCATGGGCCTGTTCATGATCGTGGTGGACACCTCGATCGTGTCCGTGGCCGTGCCGGCCATGGTCAGCGGCCTGAACACCGGGCTGAACGCGGTCGTCTGGGTGACCAGCGCCTACCTGCTCACCTATGCCGTGCTCATGCTGCTGACCAGCCGCCTGGGCGACCGCTACGGCCCCAAGCGCGTGTTCGTCGCCGGGCTCGCGGTCTTCACGGCGGCCTCCCTGGCCTGCGCGCTCTCCGCGACCGTCGAGGCGCTGATCGCCGCCCGCGTCGCGCAGGGCGTGGGCGCGGCCCTGCTGACACCGCAGACCCTGACCCTCATCGGCCACCTGTTCCCGGCGAACGACCGCGGCCGGGCGATGGGCGTCCTCGGTGCGGCCTCCGGCCTGGCGACGGTCACCGGACCCCTCCTCGGCGGGATCCTGGTGGACACCCTCGCGTGGCAGTGGATCTTCTACGTCGACGTCCTCTTCGGCCTCGCCACGCTCGCCCTGAGCGTGCGGGTGATCCCGGACTGGCGGCCGGGGCACGCGCGGCGCCTCGACGCCTTCGGCATCCTGCTCTCCGGAACCGGGCTGCTCCTGATCGTGTTCGGCGTCCAGAACGGGGAGCGGTACGACTGGGGGGAGGTCCTCGGCCCGGTCACGGTGGTGGACGCCATCGGGGCGGGGGCCGCGCTGCTCGTCGCGTTCGTGGTCTGGCAGCGCGTCAACCGGAACGAGCCGCTGGTGCCCCTGCGGGTCTTCGGCGACCGGAACTTCTCCGCGGGCACGCTCACCACCGCGGCGCTGGGCTTCGCACTGACCGGCCTGTTCCTGCCGATGGTCATCTACCTCCAGTCCGCTCTGGGCCTGTCGCCCACCCAGACCGGTCTGCTCACCGCGCCGATGGCGCTGGTGTCCGGCCTGATGGGGCCGTTCATCGGCCGCCTCTCGGACCGGGTGAACGGCAAGTACCTGGTGATGTCCGGCCTGCTCGGCATGGCGCTCGGCCTGGGCATCATCGATCTGCAGGCCCGCGCGGACCTCCCGCCCGCGCAGCTCGTCCCGGGGCTGCTGGTGGTCGGGGCCGGCATGGGCCTCGTGCTCGTCTCCGTGAACAACGTCGCCATGGGGTCGGTCCGGCCCGAGCTGCGGGGGGCCGCGTCCGGCGTCTTCTTCACCGCCCGCCAGATGGGCGCGGTCGTGGGCAGCGCGGCCATCGGCGTCCTGCTCCAGGCGCGGATCGCGGCGTCGGTCGCCGACGCGGCGGAGACCGCGGCCGGCCGCCTGCCGGCCGCCCACCGGCAGGACTTCGCCGCGCACGTGCTGCGGGTCGCCGAGGCCGACCCGGGCGGAGTCGGCAGCGCCGCCACCCCGCCCGGCCTGCCCGCGCACCTGGCCCACCAGGGGCGGTACCTCGCGGAACAGGCGATCCGGAGCGGCCTCACCCAGGCGGTGCGGGAGACCCTCATCGCCCTGATCGCCATCCTGCTCCTGGGACTCCTGGCCGCCGCCGCGATGCGCCGCACGAATCCGCGTCCGACGCGTCCGTAGCGGGGCGACGCCGGCCGGGCGGGGATTGTCCGATCGCGCGCGTAGCCTTTCCGCGCATCCAGGGGCGATCGGCGTCCCCACCGCCGGCCCCTGTCCCGGACCCCCTCACAGGTTGGAGCCCCATGGAAGACAACGCCCCTGCTCTCGCCTTCGTCACCGAGCTGCGGCGAGCCGGAGCGGGAGAGTGGCGGCCGCACCGCCGGCTGGTGGTCAGGTTCGAGCCGGGGGCGGCCGTGACGCTCGCCCAGCTCGGCTGGCGCGACCTCGACGGCGCCGAATCCGTCATCGGGTTCGACCCCGGCATGACCACCTTCACCGGAACGCGGATCGGCCCCGACGGCACCTCCCACGAGTGGCGGGGCCGGCTGGCGGAGCGGCTCACCGACCGCGCCGGCCACCGGTTCCGGGTCGAGGGCGCGGACGGAGACCAGGACCTGCGGCTGCTCATCGAGGACGGCGGCGCACCGGTCGCGCGGGCGGCCTGGGCCGACCGGGACGGCGGCGGCGGAGCGGTGGTCCTGCGCACGACCGACCTGGAACAGGCCGCGGACGCGGGCGAGGTCACCGGCATGGTGCGCGAGGTCCGGGCGGGCAACGAGCACGCGCGTGCCGGTGAGGTCGCCGTCAACCTGCTCGACGACAGCTACGCCAAGTGGCTCTCGTTTCGCGACGAGGACTGGCTGGAGTTCGCCATGGCCGAACCCGTCCTCGTCCGGCACTACACGCTCGTCTCCGCCAACGACTTCGCCGACCGCGACCCCCGCGACTGGGAGCTCAAGGGGTCGGTGGACGGACGGGCGTGGGTCACGCTCGACACGCGCTCCGACGCGTCCTTCCCCGAGCGCCACCTCGCCCGCGGCTTCCACGTCACCGGTCCCGCGGCGGACACGCCCTACCGGTACCTGCGGCTGGAGTTCACCCGCAACTGCGGCGGCTCCGAGATCCAGCTCAACAGCGTCCGGTTCTTCTCCGAAGGGCACACCTACGAGGGGTTCACCGGGCACCGCTATGCGGCGGGGACGGCGTCGTCGCCGTACGCGGGGGTCGCCGGCGGACCGGCGGCCGCCGCGCCGGACACCCCCGACCTCTGGCGCGCCTTCCTAGCCGAGTACAGCGCCGACATGCTGCGCGTCGGTGACGAACGCGAGCTCTTCGGTGTCGGCCAGGAGCAGCGCTCCGCGTCCTGGCTGGGCTACGAGGGCGCCACCGAGGAGCAGATCACCGACCTGGAGGCCCGGCTCGGCACCCGGCTGCCGCCCGGCTACCGGTCCTTCCTCGCCGCGTCCGACGGCTGGACGACCATCAGCGCCTTCATGTACGGGCTGCGCTCCACCGCCACGGTCGGCTGGCTGAGCGACCTCCAGGACCAGAACACGCTCGAAGAGGAGTACCTGGAGGGTGCGGGGCCGGTCGGACCGCTGCTGCTGGTCTCCGGCGACGGCGACGCCCAGTACTGGCTGCTGGACGCGGGGGACGTCGGTGCCGACGGCGAGTGGGCCGCCTACGTGTGGGCGAGCTGGTACCCGGGCCTGGGCGAGCGCCATCGGTCCTTCGGCGACCTCGTCGTCGCCGAGCGCGCCGCGTTCGAGCAATTGAGAAGTGATGAGGGGCGCCCGGTGCACCCGGAGAGCGCTGAGGACATCCTGGCCCAGGGGCGCTGGGCGGCGCTGGGCGGCCGTGTGGACGACGCGCTCGACGCCTTCCGGCGCGCCGAGGAGAAGGGCTCCGGCGCCGCCGCGTACCTGAAGGTGGTGCTCTCGGCCTTCCTCGACGTCCGCAGGACCCACCACCGGCTGCGCGGCGTGCTGCACCATCCCCACGTGCTGGCCGAGGTCGGCATGGAGCAGGTCAATTCCGAGGCGGTCCCGCTCTTCCTGCGCAGCGCCGGACTGGACGCACCGGGCGGCACGGCGCACGCGGTCCGCGGCCTGGCCGCGACCGTTCCCGGCCTATCGGGGGCGTTCACCGGCCGGGAGCGGGACACCTGGCTCGCCGACCACCGGGTACCGGAGTCGCCCGCCTTCGAACGCGCCCTCGACGCGGCGCGGGAACTCGCGGCAAAGGGGGCCACCGATGACGCCTGGGCCGTGATCGAGGAGGCCCTGCCGTCCTGGTACCCGCTGTCGCCGAACCGGATCGCACCGGTGGTGCTGCTCACCGACCCCGCCCTGCGTGACGTGGTCACCCCCCGCCGGGCACGCGAGGTGGTCTTCACCCCGCGGGGCGCGGACATCTCAGACCGGGGGTGAGCCGGGGCGGGCCGGCACCGGGGCTCCGCGGTCCTACCGCGCGGGCGGCGCACCGGCATCGCGGCGTCCTGCCCCGGCATGACCGCCCGTGTAGGGGCGGCGCCTCCGGCGGACGGGCCGCACGACCGGGCGGGCCGTGCCCGCCCGAGGCGTCGCGTGGCCTCCGGATCGGGGGAGTGGTGGCCCCGTCCTGGGGGCGGCGGCGCGGGAACCGCTACGACGCGGCGGCCTGTGCGATGGTGTGGGCCTGGACGCGGAGGTTCTGCCGCATGAACCACCGCAGCATGCGGTTGCCGAGGCGCCCCCGCGCTCCCCGCAGGGCGCTGGTCCAGGACATGCGCAGGTGCAGCCGGGAGTGGTCCCCGAGCGGCTCGATGGTGATCCGGAACGCGCGGGGCGGGATGTCGCTGCGCGGGGGCTCCTGCTCCCAGGTGACCTCGCGGCCCGGGACGCTGTGCGCGATCCACTCCCGGACCTTCTCCTCGTCGAACTGACGGGTCAGCTCCACGACACCGCCGTCGAGCAGCCGTGACGATACGGCGGACTTGTCCCACTCGGCCCGGCGCCGCGGATCGCCGACCAGGTCCCAGATCCGTTCGGCCGGCACGGGAACGTCGAGCTCGTGGGTGGCGTACTGCCTCCCCTCGTCCGTCTGGCCGGAGTCATCGGAGGGGCCATCGCCCTCAGCAGGTGCCGCCGAGTCCTCCGGTGTCTCGATCGGCTCGCCGAGATCGTGGCGGATCCGGTCGGTGTCCACCCCGAGCCTGTCCAGCAGCCGGCGGATCCGGCCGCCCTCATCGTCGAGCAGCGCGACGAGCAGCGCCTGGTCGCCGCCGGCGTGCGGGCAGTCGTCCGCGAGTTCGCGCAAGCGGGGGCCGAAGGGGAGCATCGAGGGTGCCGCCGCCTCGGATTCGCCGGCCGCCGCCGGAAGGGGGGCGTCGATCCCCAGCAGGGCGAGATCCTCTTGGAGGAGCTCGTCGATCGCCGAGCGCGCC
Organism: Nocardiopsis mangrovi; assembly: GCF_042653925.1. Classification (NCBI taxonomy): domain Bacteria; kingdom Bacillati; phylum Actinomycetota; class Actinomycetes; order Streptosporangiales; family Nocardiopsidaceae; genus Nocardiopsis; species Nocardiopsis mangrovi. The sequence continues at coordinate 10,688 of NZ_JBHSFQ010000017.1, read as the reverse complement.
TCGGCCAGACCCACCCCGGCGTCCATGAGCAGCCGGGCGGCCGGCCCTCCGGTGGTCAGCACCCCGAGGAACAGGTGCTCGAAGCCGACCTCCGAATGGGCCGTGCGGGCCGCTTCGCCGCTCGCGGCCCCCTCGATCAGGGCGCGGGCGAAGAACCCGCGGTGGGAGGCCGGTCTCGTCGAAGAGTCCGTCATCACTGACCTCTTTCGGTCGCGCCTATGTGGCTCAGTCGTCTCGCGTACTTCTTGTGGACGGCCTGCCGGGTCACTCCGAGCGCGGCGGCGATGGCGGACCACGACTCGCCCGACCGCAGCGCCTGCTCCACCTGCCGCAGCTCCAACGAGTCGACCAGCGCGCGCAAGGAGGCGACGGCGCGCAGACCGTCGACGGGGGTCGACGTATCCGAGGCCGTTGCCGCCAACCGGACCGCATCCATGGTGTCAACCTAGGTTGCGCGCGGCCATCGTGTCAACCTGGGTTGCGCGGGTATCGCCGTTGCCGCGGGCGGGTGCGGCCGGTGGCGGGCCCGGTCACTCCGGGGCGAAAGCGGTGGCGTAGTCGCGGGCGAAGTCGGTGATGTCGCGCGCGGGGTGCCCGGTGAGGTCGGCGACGGACGTGTGCACCTCGGCGGCCTCGCCCCTGGCGTAGTGGGCGTAGTCCTCGACGAGGCCGTCGAGCCGCCGGCGCGGGAGGACGCCGGCCAGGGCGGCGGTGAACCGCTCGGCGGACGCGTCGCGGAAGGCGATCTCCCGCCCGGTGGCGGCGGAGAGCGCCTGGGCGATCTCGTCGTGGGTCACGGCGCGGGGACCGGTGAGGGTGTAGGTCCGGCCGGTGTGTCCCTCGCCGGTCAGCACGGCCGCGGCGGAGCCCGCGATGTCGCGGGTATCGACGGCGCTGACGGCGGCGTCGCCGATGGGCGCGGCGAAGAAGCCCCGGGCGATGGTGCCGGCGAAGGCGAGCAGCGACTGGAAGTACAGGTTGGGGCGCAGGACGGTGTGGTCGAGGCCGAGGGCCCTGACGTGCGCTTCGACCTCGGCGTGCCGGCGCGGGACCCGCACCGGGGGGTCGGGGTTCGCCGCGTACCGCGACAGCAGCACGAACCGGTCCACGCCGGCGTCGCGGGCGAGGTCGGCGAACGCGATCTGGAGATCGGCGGCACCCGGCTCCGAGGGGCTGGTGAGGAAGGCCCGGTCGACGCCGTCGAGCGCTGCGGCGATCGATCCCGGGTCGCGCAGGTCGGCGACGACGTTGTCGACGCCGGGGAGGGGGCGGCCGGGGGGCCGGGTCATCGCGCGGACGGCCGCGCCGCGGGCGTGCAGGGCGGGGATCAGGTCCGATCCCACGGCTGCGGTCGCGCCGGTCACGAGCACGGTGGGGCTGTCCATCGTCGGGTGTCCTTCCCAGGTGTCGCCGGGTGCGCCGGCTCGACGCCGGCCTCCCGGAGCGGCCCCCGTTCGCCTGACAACGGCCTTCGCCGACCCGCGCGAGCGGATCGCGGGCGCCGGGGTCCTCGCCGGTCGCCTACCCCGGAAGGGGGGAGCATCGATGTCGCGATGCCAAATGTCCGATATGCAAAAATCCCGATCATGCATGTTAATTTGCCCGATGATGCCCGATATCAGCCTCCGGGCGGCATCCCCCGGGCCCGGAGCGATGAACCGCTCGTCCTGCGGCCCAGCCCGAAGCAGCGACGGAATCGGCTGATCCTGGTGGGCGTTCTCAGCGCCGTCCTGCTGGCGTCCATGGCATTCAGGGCGGCCTGGGCGCTGGCGTTCTTCGCCCCCGTCCTAGGGGCGATCTTCGCTCTCGGCTGGTGGTACATGGCGCGCTCCCGCGTCATCGTCACGCCCGACGAGATCACGGTCATCGGACTGCGGCGACGCAGCCGCCCCCGGTCGGGCGCCGTGAGCGTCGTGCGCGCGGACCTGATCCAACCGCGGGGGCCTAACGCGGAGTCGGTGTTCGTCCTCGACGGCTACGGCAGGGTGCTGCTCAGGATCTGGGTCCACATCTACGCGCGCGAGGACGTCGACCGGCTGGTCGACCACGTCGGAATCGCGTGGAGCGGACCGGGCCGCCCGGTCACCGCGCGGCAGCTGGCGAACGCCTACCCGGGCATCGTGTCCCCGCTCGAGCAGCGGCCGTACCTCTTCGGGTTCGCCGCGGCGGGCGTCCTCACGGTCCTTCTCGCCGCGATCGTCGGGACCGCGATCCTGCTGTCGCTCTGACCAGAGGGTTCTCCGGGCGGCCTGCGGCCACGGCTCTCTCCCCCCGCACGGCCGGCTGGGGTGCGCCCCAGGTCCCGAGGGCGCGCCCGCGGCGGAAACAGGGCACGCGTGAAGGTCCGGCCGTGCGCCGGCGCCCTCGTGCCCGGCGCCTCTATGGCGTCATTTCGATGTCATGAGATGTCATTAGGGCTTTGATTGACGTCATATGTGTGTCATTATGGCGTCATGCCTGCCGGTGGCAGGGCCCGATCGCCGCGGGTCCTCCGGCGCGGGGAGCGACGGCGCCGGCCGTCGCGCCGCACGCCGGGGTGGCCTCGCGGCCGGCACAGCCCTGCCGAAGGCCGCCGCCCGGCCGGGCGGCCCCGCCGGATTCGCGTCCCTTAGCGAGAGAGACATGGCCATGGGTGAATCCCTCCACACCGTCACGACGATGCCGACGACGCGTCGGCCCGGCTGCCCCTTCGACCCGCCGGCGGAGCTGACCGACGCCCGGCGGCACGGCCCCATCAGCCGCTACACCTTCCCCGGCGGAGAGCCCGGGTGGCTGATCACCGGATACGACCTGGCCAGATCCGTCCTGGCCGACCCGCGGTTCAGCTCCCGCAAGGAGCTCATGCGCCACCCGTTCTTCGACTCCACCGGCATGGAGCTCCCGCCGGCGCCGCCCGGCGAGTTCCTCCTCATGGACGAGCCGCGGCACGGTCGCTATAGGAAGCCGCTGGTGGGCAAGTTCACCGTCCGGCGGATGCGGCAGCTCACCGAGCGCGTCGAGCGGATCACCGCCGACCACCTGGACGCCATGGAGAAGGCCGGGCCGCCGGCGGACCTGGTGACCGCGTTCGCCCACCCCATCCCCGCCGTCGTGATGTGTGAGCTGCTGGGGGTGCCGTACGAGGACCGCGGCTCCTTCCAGGAACAGATCGGGGCGTTCCACAACGGGGAGTCGAGCGACGAGGAGCAGATAGCGGCCTACACCGCGGTCCAGGGCTACCTCGCGGAGCTGGTGGCCGCCAAGCGCGCGAACCCCACCGACGACGTGCTCAGCGACCTCACCGACGGCGATCTGACCGATGAGGAGCTGAGGGGGGTCGCCCTGGTCCTGCTGGTGGCCGGGTTCGACACCACCGCGAACATGCTGGGGCTGGGTACGTTCGCGCTGCTGCGCAACCCGGCGCAGCTGGCCGCGCTGCGCGCCGATCCCGCGCTCGCCGACCGGGCGGTGGAGGAGCTGCTGCGATACCTGAGCGTCGCCAAGATGTTCATGAGGACGGCGCTGGAGGACATCGAGCTGGGCGGTCAGGCCATCGAGGCCGGAACGACGGTCGTCGTGTCGTACCACACCGCCAACCGCGACCCCGAGCGCTTCGCCGACCCCCATGTGCTCGACTTCCAGCGCCGGGACGGTGGGCACCTGGCCTTCGGCCACGGCATCCACCAGTGCCTGGGCCAGCAGCTGGCCCGCGTCGAGATGCGGGTCGCGTTCCCCGCGCTGGTGAACCGCTTCCCCACGCTGCGCCTGGCCGTGCCGGCCGACGAGGTCGGCCTGCGCCCGGAGACCGCGGACATCTACGGGGTGAAGAGCCTCCCGGTCACCTGGGACGTGTGACCGCGAGCCCCTGGCGAGTGGGGGCGCTCCGCATGGGGCTCCGGCCTCGTCCGTCCGGCCGGCGGAGGGCTCAGGAGCCGGTTCCCCGAAGGGCGCGGAGGTCCTCCGCCGCCTGGTGGCGCAGGGCGGGCAGATGCGGGCGCACGGGCTCCGGCAGGCCGGCGAGGACCACTTCGACGTCCTCGGGCGTGCCGATCTCGTCCAAGAACCCGATCATCAGGTGCGCGGCCGCCGGCGGTGTGGTCGCGACGACCCGCCGGGCGAAGTCGTCCCACTCCGCGGGGTCAAGGTGGTCCTGGAGGGCGGGGAGCAGGATCGGCTCCTCGTGGCGCAGGTGGTCGTGCACGGTCTCGCGGACCGCCATGGCCGCCGTGTGCAGCGCGGCCCGGATCTCGTCCTCGGCGCCGCCGTCCACGGGGACGGCGGCGAGCCGGTCCAGCGCCGCGTCCAGTCGCTCGTGTTCCTCGCTCAACGCGTCGAGTTCGCGCGCGGCGGCCGGTGCCACCGCGAGGAGGCGCGGCCACAGGTCGTGGTCCTCGGTCTCGTGGTGGTGGCGCAGGTTGACGACGAGGAAGTCCCGCAACCGCGCCAGTGCGGCGAGAGGCGTGGAGGGGCGAACGGCCGCTTCGGCCAGCAGGGTGGTCGCCACGCGGTGGACCTCGTGGGTGAGCCGGGTCTCAACGACCGCTTTGGAATCCTGAGTTTGCATATATGGAAACGTATTCGATATCGAACTCTATAGGCAAATGCTGCGATCGTCGAGGTCAAGGGTGAGGCGCCGATGGCCACCCGGAAATACACGTCGCCCCGCCGTACCGAATCGGCCGCCGCGTGCCGTGATCGAGCTCGTGGCCGACGGCACCCGGCGCACGCACGAACGCCACTGGGACCTCGCCTACGGCCTCTTCTACCGGCACCCGCCGGGCGAACCCTCCGTCAAGGCGGTTCTCGACAGAGGGGGCGACGACTACGTCCACGCCCTCGCCCGCGTGGCCGATCGCCTGGCGGAACTCGACGCCCTCCGTGCCGGGGCAGGTCGAGCGGAGGCCGTCGACGTCCTCCTGTTCTACCTGGGCCCGCATGCCTGGCTGACGCTCGTCGGCGAACGCGGCTGGTCGTTCGACCGCGCCCAAGCCTGGATAGGCCGGTCCGCCTGCCGGGCGCTCTTGAAGGACGCACGGTGAGTCCACCGAGACGCGCGCCGAGCGTCGTGCGGCTTCGAACGGTGGGCGGGCGGGGGCCGGGAGCCGGTCAGCGGGTTCGTCCCATGGAGCCGCCGGTCATCCCTGCGCCGCGGTGTCCAGCAGCCAGTTGTACCGCAGGCGCAGTGCGCGCTCCGTGCTGGCCGCCGCGGCACCGAGCGTGAGCGCGATGTTGAGCCACACCGGCAGAGTGACGGGCGAGGTGAAGGCCCCGAAGCGCTGCGTTACGGGAGGGACCTGAAAGACCACTTCGATGAGCTGCGGGATGAGGAGGAGGGCGGGGATGACGAGCAGGACCAGCGAGCAGAAACCGATGCAGCGGCTCAGTGCGGGGTGCTCGCGGTCGAGGCGCGCGCGGTGCCCCTCGGCGGAGCGGCGATCCGGGATGAGCCGCCGCTCGGCCCCCTCGTCGGTGATGTAGTGGCAGCGCTTGAGGCCGAAGGCCGTCGGCGCTACCTCGATCGTGCCGCCCTGGACGGGGAAGGCGGCGGGGAGACTGGACTCGGCGTGGTGCCTGCCGTCGAGGTACAGGTGGGCTTTGCCTTTCCCGTCTTCGGAGAAGAACCGCTGCAAAGAGTGGACGTCGACGGCGTAGACCGCACGCCGGCCGTCCTCCTTCTCCAGCGGAAGATGGAAGAGGTGACGGGACATCGGCTGCCACCAGCGGAACGGTTTCAGTGAACGCCCATTCCCGGGCTGGACCCGCTGCGCGGCTCGGCGGCGCCGCCACTCATCGAACATCTCAGGCTCCATATCATCGTGCGGAAAGGCGTGGGCGGCACGGGACCGGCCCTGCCGGGGCGGGTTCCCCGGCCGGCGAGCCCCATCACGGAGAACGGGTGGGTGGGGCGGTCCCGCTCGCCCCACCCACCCGTTGCTCAGGAACGACGCCCTCCGGCCGACCGCGATTCAGGCCGTGTGCGCTCGCCGGCCGAAGGGTGCGGCCCCCGTCACCGGCGGGCGCCGCCGCCCGGTCCCGGCCGGAAGCCGGTCAGGCCGCGCAGGACATGTCCTGTTCCGGGAACTCGCCGTCGACCAGGAAGGCCGTGGCCACATCCTGGGCGCAGGGGTTGTCGCCGTAGACGTAGGCGCCGTGCCCGCTGCCGTCGACGCTCACCAGCCGGGACCGCTGCCCGAACTCCTCGCGGAGCATCTCCCCGCCGAGGTGCGGCGTGACCGGGTCGCGCTGGTTCTGCACGATCAGGACGTTGCCCGGCCCGTCGTCGGTGATCTCCACCGGCGGCTCGTCCGGCTCGTAGTCCCAGTAGGCGCAGGGCATGATGTTGGCACCCGCGGCGCCGTACACGGGGTAGCGCTCCCGGTCTTCGGCGACGCTGCGCTGATAGGTGCCGACGCCTTCGGGCCATTCGACGTCGTTGCAGGTCACGGCGAGGAATGCCGACCACGAGTTGTCGAACGGCGACGGCTCGGCCCGCGTCGCCAGTGCGGCGCCGACGGCCGGCATGCCGACAGGCGGAGTCAGGTCCAGCTGCTCCCGCACCGCGGCCCCGTCGGAGGTGAGCACCGACTGCCAGAGCTCCGCCGTCCGGGGGTACGCCAACTCGCTGTAGAGCCCCGCGAAGGTCGCCAGCCGGAAAAGGGCGCCGTCGATGGGGCCCTCGCCGGTGTCCACCGGATTCTCGTCGAGCCGCTCGGCGAGCTCGAAGTAGGTCGCGCGCACCTCCTCCGGTGAGTCGCCCAGCCCGTACTCGTCGTGGCGCTCGGCGGCCCATCGCGCGAAGTCCGGGAAGGTCTGCTCGGCGCCCAGGCCGTACCTGCGCATTCCCTCGTGGTCGAGGTGGGTGTCGCCGATGTTGCTGTCCAGGACGATCCGGTCGGAGCGCTCGGGGAACATCGACGTGTAGGCGGCGCCCAGCGCCGTCCCGTAGGACAGCCCGAAGTAGTTGATCTTCTCCTCGCCGAGCGCGGCCCTGATCCGGTCCAGGTCGCGGGCCATGTTGGCCGTCGACACGTGGCGCAGCAGCCCGTCGTCGTCGTTGTCCGTGCACTGGTCGGCGGCGGCTTCGGCCACCGCGGCGTGCTCGGCGACCGCCGCCTCGTCGACCGCGTAGGGCGGGATGTTGCCGCGGTAGTCGGTGGTGAAGCCGCAGCTCACCGGGGACGAGTGCCCGACTCCCCGAGTGTCCATGCCGATCAGGTCGTAACTGTCCAGGGCCTCGGCGGGCATTCCCAGCGAGGCCAGGTCGGCGGGCATCGACAGCCCGGACCCGCCCGGACCGCCCGGGTTGAGCAGCAGCACACCGCGCCTCTTGTCCGGGTCCGCGCTGGCCAGCCGCGACACCATGATCTCGATCCCGGCGCCCTCGGGATCGTCGTAGTCCACCGGCACCGGCACAGTGCCGCACTCCAGCTGCGGCGCCTCGGCCGCCACGTCCTCAGGGCAGGTGCCCCAGTCCACCTGCACCGCCGGCTCATCGCCCCGGTCATCGGCCACGGCGGGTACCGCGACCAACGGCCCGGCCAGGCCGATCGCCGCCACCACGGTCAATCGTCGACCTGCGCTACGCCTTCGCTCCATGTCCGCCCTTCCCCATTTCGGTCTCAACAGCGCTCCTGCTCACCCGCGTCGTCGGGGTCTGTGCTTCGAACCTAATTCGGAGTCGGATCGTGACAGAGTGTCGCGAATCATGGGTTTTCTCCGCGCGCTGCACGGGTCGGGCGTGACAGATGTCATCCATCGACGGGGCCCTCGCAGGGGAAGCGGCCATAGCGGGCGACGCGCTCATCGCAGAGGAGGCCCTGAAGCGCGTGGGGCGGGATATGGCCGGCATATGAAGATCACCAGACGTCGGCGATAGCCGCGATATGGCTGGATAGGTCCCGGTCGCAGCCCGTTGCTGTGGCCCCCGGCGGAGTGACCGCCGGGGCGAGCCACCCGAGGAAGGGAACCCCCCATGTCACGGTCTTTGCGCAGGATCGCCACGGTCGTCGTCGGCCTGGGCATCATGTTCGGCGCCGGCGGCGCCGCCGCATTCGCCGACCCCGGCGACGTGCCGGACTGCCCGCCGGGCGTGCCGAGCGGCGTGCCCGGCGTGCCGGCGATCCCGGGCGGCGATCCACTGCCGACCGACCCCGCCGAGCCCGTGGAGCCGGCGCCGGGCGACTGCGAGCTTCCGTCGCCGACCGAGCCCGTCGAGCCGGGTCAGCCCGTCGAGCCGATCGAGCCCGGCCAGCCCGTCGAGCCCATCGGGTAGCGCGGTACGGCGACCGCCCGGGCTGACGCCGTGAGCATCCGCCACCCGCGCGTCGCGTACCGGCCCGCCGTTGCCGGAGCCCGCCACGGGCCGGCGGAACGCCCGGCGGGGCCGTTTCGCGGTGCAAGGGAACGCGATCCCTTTCGCGGACCCCGGCCACCATCGGGCGACTGATCCGCCCTGATCCACGGAAACGGGCCCCGGTACCTCCACCGCCGGGGCCCGTTCGCGCCGGTGGGGAAGGCGGCCGGGCACCCGCTACGCGGCACCCATGACGTTTTCGAGGGGAAACTCATGACGCGGTGTAACTGGTGGGCCCGGCGAGGCGAGAAGCAGTCTGGGGACGTACTTCCCGGCGGTGGCGACCGCCCCCCGGACGGAGAACGGCGGGGCGGCGGGCCGGCGGGAGCCACGGTGAAACGGATATCCGGAGGCTGGACGTGGGACGAGGGCTGAGCATAGGCCGAAGTTTGCCCCCGATGGCGGTGATCCTCCTTGCCGGCTCGCTGGTCGCGGCGGCACCGGCCGCGGCCGGCGACCGGGGCGAGGGGGCGGTGACGGGGGTGGAGTGGGGCCCCTGCCCCGAGGATGTTCCCGCCGGGCCGCATCCGTTGGAGTGCGGCACTGTGCCGGTGCCGGTGGACTACGACGATCCCGAGGGCGCCGAGGTCGAGATCATGGTGTCGCGGCTGGCCAGCGCGGACCCGGACAAGAGGCGCGGTGTGCTGCTGCTCAACCCGGGCGGTCCGGGCGGGTCCGGGCTGTCGATGCCCGCCGACCTGGCTTCCCTGGGCATGCCCGCCAGCGTTATGAACACCTACGACCTGATCGGCATGGATCCCCGAGGAGTCGGCCACTCGTCCCCGGTGAGCTGCGGCTTCACCACCGATCAGGAGTATTACGGGAACATTCCGCCCTACGCGGTCGACGACGCCGCGGTCGTCGAGCAGGCCGAGGCCGCCGCGGCGGTCGCCGACCAGTGCGCGCAGAACGACGACGACGGGCTGCTGCGCCACGTGTCGACGGCTAATACGGCCCGCGACCTCGACCGGATCCGGGCCGCCCTCGGCGAGGAGAAGGCCAGCTTCTTCGGGGTCTCCTACGGATCGGCGCTGGGCGCCGCCTACACCTCGATGTTCCCGGAGCGCTCCGACCGGATCGTCCTGGACAGCAACATCGGCGACACCCACCTCGACTACGACGGCGTGCGCAGGTTCGCCCAGGGTTTCGAGGAGACGTTCCCCGACTTCGCCGCATGGGCGGCGGCGCGCGACGCCAGCTACGGCTTGGGGAGCTCGCCGGACGAGGTGCGGGATACCTACTTCGAGATCGCCGAGCGGCTCGACGAGGAACCGGTGGCCGGATTCCATGGCAGCCTCTTCCGGCTCGGTACCTTCGTGGGGCTGTACAGCGAGTCGAGCTACCCGGAGACGGCGCAGGTGTGGCAGGCACTGCGCGACTCCGACGAGGCGGCCGTCCAGCGGTACCTGGACGGGAACGGGCCGGTCGGCGGCCTGGGAACGACGACGGCCGAGCCGGCGCCCGCGGACAACGCCTGGTCGGCGTTCCTCGCGGTGAACTGCAACGACGTCGACTGGTCCGAGGACCTCGCCACCTACCGGAACGGCGTGGCGGAGGACCGCGAGCGGTATCCGATGTACGGAGCGGCCACGGCCAACGTCACGCCCTGCGCCTACTGGAACTACGAGCCGGCCGAGCCGCCCGTGGAGATCACGGGTGAGGGTCCGCGCAACGTCCTGATCGTGCAGAACCTGCGCGACCCGGGTACACCGCACAGCGGCGGGGTGATGGCGGACGAGAAGTTCGGGCAGCGGTCCCGGCTGGTGAGCGTCGACGGCAGTGGGCACGGCGCCTACATCTACGGCGACAACGCCTGCGCCTGGAACGTCACCACGAGGTATTTGGTCGACGGCGAGTTCCCTGAGCAGGACGTCTCCTGCGGGGCGTCCCCGGGCTCCGGACTGGAACTCGACAGCGAGGCGGAGCGGTTGCGAGCCGAGACCCTCGGCCGGCTGGGTGACGCCGCCTGAACACGGTCGAGGCAGGCCGCCACTCCTAGACGCTGACGGACCCCGGTCCGGCATTCCACGCATTCGGGGTGCCGTGGCCGGGTGGGCGGTGGTGGGATCGGTGGGGCGGGGCGCCATGGGTGGCGCCCCGCCCCACCGGCGTCGTGTCGGCCTCGCGGATGAGGTGTTCGTCCGCGAGGGCCGGCGTATGGGCGCTGGGGCCGGCCGCGGGGGCGGCGGCTGGTGTTCCGGTCCGCCGCCGCGTTCGGAAAAAAGTTCGGCCGTGATGTCGATCGGGTCGTGTGCCGTTCGACGTCTGATCGAGAGGCGCCGAACACGGCGCCGTTGCACGGAGGAGAGCGACCCATGCCGAAGTACATGCTCATCATGCGCGCCGGTGACGAGGC